>JBDRSE010000183.1:0-31439 GCA_043825095.1 bacterium | reverse complement strand
CCACCACCCCCCCCCCCCCAACCCCACCCCCCCCGCCCCGGGCCCCCAACAACAGATAACGTGCTTGGGCCCGCGCCGTCTGACCCATGCAGCGCCCAATGCACAAAGCCCGCCGCACTTTGTCAGCTTCCCATCGCTGCTGAAAGTCGCTAGGCTACTCTTGGGACTCCCCAGGAGGACTCACGATGCAGCGTCGGTTCTCGCAGCTCTTCACTTTGCTCTTTCTCGCTGCCGCCCTGTTCGGCTGCAAGAAGAAGGCGGCCCAGAACAAACAGTCTGAGCAACCGGCGGCCATGAAGGGCGACGCGATGGAGGCGCCTGACGCGATGGAGGCGCCTGACGCGATGGAGGCGCCTGACGCGATGGAGGCGCCTGACGCGATGGACTCCATGAGCGGCATGGACTCCATGAGCGGCATGGACTCCATGAGCGGCATGGACTCCATGAGCGGCATGGACTCCATGAGCGGCATGGACTCCATGAGCGGCATGGACTCCATGGGCCCAGACGACCCGTACCAGAACACACACGCCCCGGACGGTGGTCTGGGCGTCATGAAAGTCGGGCAGCGGATCAACAAGGGCATGAAGGTAAAAAAGGCCCTCGAGGGGCTCGACGACGATTAAGACCCGCCAGTCGCTACACCTTCACCGCGCCGATCACCAGCGACTGCGTTCACTCGCCTGCTCCAACCCTGATGAGTGCTGCTCCGCCGCGGACCCAACCCCCGGCGGTCGAGGTTGACAGGACCCGCGTCTTTGCCTCACGATCTCAGCCATCGAGCCAAAATCGGCTCCTCGGCACAGGAACCAGCCGGACAGGGTGCGTCGGACGGCTCGGAGGATTGCGGATGCGGAGTTACCTCATATCCTTGATCATGGTGGCCTTGTTGGCGGCCTGCGGCCCGACACAGGCCAGCGGGAATGACAACGGCAACACCAATACGCAGGGTTGCAACCCCGGGGAAACCGAGTGCAGCGGCGCTTGCGTGAACACCCTGATAGACCCCCTGAACTGCGGCGGCTGCGGCGTCCTGTGCATGCCCGGGGAGTTGTGTGACGGAAGCGGAAACTGTTCCACGTCCTGCCCGTCCCCCATGGTCAACTGCAGCGGCTCCTGCGTCGACACGGGCCACGACATCAACAACTGCGGCACCTGCGGCCATCCCTGCACAGCGTCCGAAATCTGCAACCTGGGAACCTGCGAGGACGACAGCTGCGCGGAATCCTCGGCCGAGGCCCACGAAGGCGTGCTCCCGGCCGACATCATCATGGCGGTGGACAACTCCGGCAGCATGACCGACGAGGCGGGGTTCGTGCAGGACGCCATGACCAGCTTCGTGAGCATCGTCACCGGCGCGGGCATCGACTACCACGTAATTCTGATCTCGGCCGACTCCACCGACGAGCAGGGCATCTGCATGCCGGCACCCCTGGGCAATGGGAGCTGCCCGAACGACGAGAATCTCCCGCTGTACCGGCACGTGCCCCAGGGCGTGGCGAGCTCGAACGCCTTCGACATGATCCTGTCGACCTATCCGCTGTGGTCGGCGAACCTGCGTCCCAACGCCACCCGGCACATCGCGGTGATCACAGACGACAACTCCGCGATGAGCGCGGCGGATTTCCAGGCCCAGATGATCGCCCTGGATCCGTCGTTCCAAGGGTTCAAGTTCAGCGCGGTCTATGCACCCTACGAGGTGGACGGCCTCGTCTGCATGGGCTGCACCATGGCCGGCACCTGTGGAACACCGCAGTGCGACACATGCTGCGGAGCCGACACCGCGATGGGGCTGATGTGCACTCCTCTGCCCGCGGAGGAAGGGACCGTGTATCGCGCCCTGGTCAACATGACCGGCGGGGTGTCCGGAGACCTGTGCACCCAGGACTTCGTGCCCGCGTTCACGAACATGGCCACCGCGGTGGTGTCCGACTCCCAGGTGCCCTGCGTGTACGACATCCCGGATCCGGGTCCGGGTGTGAACATTGACTTCGGCCGGGTGAACGTCGAGTACATCCCGACCCCCGGGTCCAACCCGCAGCTCATCTACTACGTGCCCGGCGGACTGACAGACTGCGGCGCCAACGGCGGCTGGTACTATGACAACCCGCCCCCTGGCACGCCCACCCAGGTCCTACTCTGCCCAGACACCTGCTACCTCGTGGAGGCGAACCTCCAGGCCCAGATCAACGTGAAGTTCGGCTGCGCGAGCGTGGTCAACTAACGAACCGCGCTTAGGGTCCGACCAACCTGTCGCTGCGCGGGCCCTAAGGCGAAAGGTAGATCGGAGACGACCAGGCGCGCTCCTGGTCTTCGAAGAGGCAGTCGTCGCCCTCTCCGTCGTGGCCGTGCAGGCAGGGCTCGATGGCCACGACGTTCCCCGTGGCGTCGAGGGTCGGTCGCAGGTTGCCCGCGTTGAGCTGCAAGGTCGGCTCCTGGATCGCCCGGACATAGTACGAGGCAGGCCGCCCCTCGGCGGAGTAGTCGGCATCGCTGAAGGCAGCGGTACAACCCTCGGGATCAGGGTCGCAATCGATCACCAGAAACGGATCCTGGATCAATGCATCCAGCGACTCCCCCGCCGCAACCTGGGGCGTGATCTTCACGACCTCGATGCGCGTGATCAGGTGCCGCTCCGAGGTGGGGTAATAACACTCGCCGAAGCACTGGACGGCTGCGAAGTCGGCGGACGTCTCCTGCATGACCCAATCCGGGCAGCCCGGTGACTGCTTGAACGCCCCCACGGCACGTACCTCGAACTGCGGCTCGGCTGCCATGCTCACCTCGGCGCCCATGGTCTGGGGCTCTCCGCCCGGCGCGTTCCGCAGCTCGAACCACAGCAGGATCCGGTCTCCGGACGTGGCGTAGGTCCGACGCGCCTGCAGCGCCTCCCAGATGTCCTCGCGGCTCCGTCCCTGGGCGTGCACCGCCACGAGCCCCCCCGAGTAGAAGTACGAGTTCTGTCGCTCGGGGTCCCGGTTCACCATGCCTCCGGCCAGATACACCATGGTGTCGAACTCCCGCGACACGGGGCCGAAGCCGTCGGACATGCGCTTGAGCTCCTTGTATCCCGCGCCCGGGCCGGCTCGGTGGCTGTCGGTGGATCCCACGAGGCCCACCTTGAACCTCCACGGCTGGGCAGGCTCATCGAAATTCGAAAGCGCCAGTGCGGTCTGGACCGAAGAGAGGGGGCGGTGATACGCCGCGGGCTGGAAACAGTCTCGGCACTGCGCGCAGTCGAGCCAGTCCTCGGCTGCGCCGGACACCGTGTCGTGCCCGTCCAGCCCGGCGTCCACATAGGCCTGTCGCGCCGTCTCGACCTCGGCCGCGCACGCCGCCCCGGTCGGCTCGGATTGGCAGACCGTCGACTCCCGGCGGACGATCTCTCCCGCGCGCCAGCAGCACGGCTCGAAGTCCGCCGTTGGGTCTGGGCAGCCGAGGGAGTCGTCAGGCGCCACCACCACGTGCTGATAGGGACGATAGTGTTCCGCGCTGCCGTGGCCCGAATAGATCTCCATGAGGCGAACGTACCGCGACGGCTGCATCTGGGGGTTGAACATGTGATCCCAGGTCGCCGGCGAGCGGTGGTACTGCCCCCAGCTGGTGCCGTGGGGGATCACCAGCACGTCGAGATCCCACTCGTCGAGCTTGTCCATGAGCGCGCCCGGATCCACCGCCACCTCGTGACAGTCCGACGGCAGGTCCGGACTGACCACGCCGTCGGGACACAGTGGCTTGTCCTGGAAGTCCAACACCCGCTGCATGGCCATCTCGTAGACGTCCTGATTTTCTGGATCGAGCGTGATGGCCGTATCCACGAAGATCTGAATCGTGGCCATATCGATCCCGGCAAAACCCGACGAGGCCGCGATGGGACGCGCCGGGATCTCGCTGTCGCAGGTGTGGCGCAGGACGATGTTGCGGTGTCCGTGATTCACGTCGGACGTGGCGCCGTTGTGCGTCCATTCCCACCCGAGATAGGTCACCAGCACCGGATCGTGGTCGTAGCCGTCGAACTGGTCGTTGCACGCTCTCACCGCCTCGATGTTCTCCTGCCACAGCTCTGCGGGGGCTTCCTCCGGGTGATCGTTCAGGCTCCAGAAGTCGAGCTGCGAGCAGTACCGGGCAAACAGACAGCGCTCGTTGGGTGTGCGCACGATCTCACCGCCCGTGAACGGGAGATCACTCACGAGCGCGTCCAGGGAGTTGGAGCTGTGTGCGTGCAGGTCCCCGAACAGGATCACCGGTTCGGGCGAAGCTGGCGGGGTGCCGGTCAGCTCGCAGTGGTCCCGCCCGGACCGGCTCCCCTCACCCGGGTCTTCGCACGCCGCGGAGCCCACGAGGGAAATCACGGCGAGCAGCATTGCCCGCCGCACACCGGCACCATGGGACGTGAGCGACATGGCCCGATGGTGCCGTGGCGAGGGGCCTTCGTCAAATGCCCGGCTGGCGCCTCGCGATTTCGGACTTATCTTGTCCAAATGGCGGACGCGAGTCGTCCAGCGGATCGGAGTTGAAAATACAACAGAACAGGGCGCCACCCAGATTTCTCGTTGTACCGGCCTTGCTGGTCGGTCTCGCGTCCGCCGCTATTTCGACCCCCAGCCGCGCCGACACCACCGAGCTGCGAGCCGTACGACCGACCCTGACCGGCAAGGAGGTGATCCGCGACGGCTTCCACTTCCAGGTGCTCTTCGGCTGGGGAGGAGGGCCGGACAGCCTGGGCGTCTTCCACGCCATGGAGATTGGAGGCACCCTTGGCAACGGCGTCACGCTCGCGCTGATTCACACCTTCATCCAGAACAAGGGCATCGCGGGACAGCACGGCGGCCCGGATCTGTTCGGCGGCTGGATGCCCGAGATCAAGTTTCCGCTCTTCTTCGACGATCTGATCGTCAAAATCGCCATCGGGCCGGGGGGCATCCACGATCAGTCCAACGGCATCCGCGCCATCCCCGGGCTGGCTTGGCTGTACGGCATCGACTACCACCTGCCGTTCTTCCGGCGCTCGGGAATGACCCTCAGCGCGCAGATGCTGCACGCCTGGGTCCGCAAGCACCACTTCGGCTTCGCCATCGCCCTCGGCTACACGTTCTTCTAAACATCGACAGATGGTGCCTGATCCATCTGTCGATGTTTAGACCTTTGCTTCGCGGAGGTAACGCGCCGAGCTCTCGGGCAGGGAGGGGTTGATGAACATCCCTGTCCCCAGCTCGAAGCCCGCGGCCTTGGCCAACCGGGGCACGATGGACAGATACCAATGGGCGTAGCGCACGCTCGACTCTGCGGGTGAGAGGGACTGGACCACCAGGTTGTAGTCGGGATCGTCGAGCGAAGCGTGGAGACGGCTCAGCACGTCGCACAGCAGCAGGGACAGCGCCTCGAGCTCGGCGTCCGAAATCGCGCCGAAGCAGGCAAGGTGGCGCTTGGGGAAGATCCAAAGGTGATACGGCGAAAGCGCCGCGTACGGAATGAACGCCACGAAGGCGTCGTTCTCGGCCACGACTCGCTCGCCCTGCTCTCGCTCCAGACGGAGGCAATGGCAGAACACACACTCCCCGTTGTCGGCGTAGAACCGGAGCGCGTCCTCGAGCCGGCTGCGAACCTGCTCAGGCACCACGGGGACGCCGTAGATCTGGGAGTGGGGATGCGTGAGGGAGCTGCCGGCGGCCTCCCCGTGGTTCTTGAACAGGATGACGTGCTCCACCACGGGGTCCTGGTAGAAGGCGAGCATCCGCTCCCGCCAGGAGAGCAGCACGCTGCCGACCTGGGCGGGAGCTTGCGTCGCGAGGAACCCATTGTGCAGCGGGGTCTCGATGATCACCTCGTGCCGTCCGAGCCCCGACATGGAGCGCTGATACCCGGTCCCGGTGCGGGTCATCTCAGTTCCGGGCACGAGGCTGGCGTACTTGTTCGGCAGGACCCGCACCGCCCAAGGTCCCGACTCCGGCGTCCGCCACACCTCCTCCCCGGCAGCGGCCTCGTTCCCCAGGCAGAACGGACAGCCCTCCTGGTGCGCCGAAACCTCTGTGTCGACACGGCTCCGAACAAAGTCCATGGGGCGTTTCGACCGCTCCGGCGCGAGGATGACCCAGTCGCCGGTGATCAGGTTGTACCGTAGCTGTGACATGCGCCGCTCCTGTGCTGCCGCTGGCGCAGATGGTACCCGACTTCCTCTCCCGGATCGCACTTTTTTCAGGCTTGTGGTTGACAGACGTCTCCCTGCCGATGGGGCGTCGACGATGGGGGGCGGTGAGCCGCGCCGCGAGGGGGTGCCGCGCGGATCAGAGCGACCCGCGCGACCGGGACGGGAACGCCTGTCAGGCTACTCCTGGCCGGCCTCTGACTGGTAGAACTTCATGAGGATGTTGGCCACCTCGGGGCGGCTGAACTCCACGGGCAACGGCTCGCCGTTGGCCAACATGATGCGCACCTTGGTGCCGGACAAAAAGACCCAGTCCTCCTTGGTGTGATCCGGGGCGTCCCGCATCATGATCACCTTCTTGAGCTTCTTGGACCAGGCCGTGTGGTCGGCCTCGAAGATCTTGATCTCGAGGGCGCCCTTGGGCACTTCGTCATGGAAGATCGACTGGGCATCGAAGGGTCCATAGTAGGAGCCCACGCCGGCGTGATCACGACCCACGATGAGGTGCGTGCAGCCGCAGTTCTGGCGAAACACGGCGTGCAGCACGGCTTCCCGCGGGCCGGCGTACAGCATGTCGAAGCCGTACCCGGTGATGTACACGGTGTTCTTCGGGAAGTAGAGCTCGGCCATCTTGCGGATGGCGGCGTCCCGCACGTCCGCGGGGATGTCGCCCTTTTTGAGCTTGCCCAGCAGCATGTGGACCAGGATGCCGTCCGTGCCGAGGGCCTCGTGGGCCATGCGGCAGAGCTCCTCGTGGGCGCGGTGCATGGGATTCCGGGTCTGGAAGGCGACGACCTTCTCCCACCCGTACTCCTGCATGCGCTTGCGGATGTGGTACGCCGTGCGGAAGGTCTCGGGGAACTCCGTCTCGAAGTACGAGAAGTTCAAGACCTGGATCGGACCGGAGATGGCGAACCGTCCGACCGTGTTGAACGCGGACACGCCGGGGTGCTCCATGTCGTCGGTGCGGAAGACCTTGTCGGTCATGGTCTTCATCTGGGCGTCGGTGATCTCCTCGACCGCCTTGACGTCCTGGATCGCGAGCACGGGATGGCCCTCGACGTTGGGATCCAGGAGCGCGATGCGCTTGGCGCCCTTGATGCCTCCGGCGTCCTGTACGACGTTCAGCACGGGCGTGGGCCAGAACAGCCCGCTCGTGGTCTTCATGTTCTCCGCGACGCTCATGGCGTCGGCCACGTTCATGAAGCCGGTCAGGGGATTGAAGTACCCGCTGCCCATCATCACGGCGTTGCCGGCGGCGGCAGAGCTCACCAGGACGCCGGGCAGTCCCTTGGCCTCTTTCAGCAGCGCGGCACGTTTGGCGTCATCCTGAACGTAGAGCGGGTTCAGCTTATCGGAACCATGCGGTTTGATCATACCTATTCTCCTTGGGTCCTTGGGTCCTTGGGAACGTTGTCACAACAACTCAACCATTCGTTAGTCAGCACTCACTACCAAGCTTTCAGGGGAAGGTCAAGGGGAGAAGAACCGCTTTCTACGCAGTTTTCGCGGACCGAACTCAGTGGACGGAACTGATTTTCAGGGCGGGGTTGATCAGGGATTGGCCGCAGGCCTCGCCGCGGGGGGCGCGGCCTTGTCCCCGTCCGCGGGACGGGCGGCCGGAGGCGCTGCTCTGCGCTCCTGCGGAGGGGTGGCCCGGGGCCTCTTCGTGGCCGGCGGAGCGGCGCGAACCGGCGGTGCCGGCCGCGTGGCCGGGCGCTCGCTGGGCCTGGTCGACCCGGGCTCCTCCCGGGCCGTGGACGGCGCGGTATGCTCGGTGGTGTCCTCGTGCTTGCCGCCGCAGCGGCAGTGCTTCTTCTTGTGGCCGAAGCGGAACGTCAGGGTGAGCGCGGTCAGGTGCGCCAGGGAACGGTACGTGCCCTCCGGCCCCTCGGTGCCGCCGACCGCCTCGGACGGCAGGAAGTACACCAGGAGATATCCGACGTCGACCTTGAGCCACTTCCACTCGTAGCCGAGACCCACGGCAAAGTCGATGCGATTGGCGTCGGGAAGCGACGGCGAGAGCGTGTCCTTGGGCGCGGGGTTCATGTCGAAGATGAAGCCCAGGCGCGCCTTCAGCCCCTCGACCGGCAGCGCATACTCGAAGCCGAGTCGGAAGGTCGCGACGTTCTTGTTGTTCCGATAGAGCGTCTGATCGTCGCGGGATTCGAAGTCCAGCACGAGCTTGTCATAGGTGGACCACAGGACCACATTCGCGTCGAGGGTGATCGCGAGGGACTTGATGGGCTTGTACATGAAGCCGAGGGAGATGATGTCGGGCAGCGTGATGACCGCCTTGCCGCCCTGGTCCTGGAGCTCCGGCTCGAACTCCTCGTGCTCGGGCTCGAAGTCGGCCCGGCCGTTGAAGGAGAGCTTGACCCGGCTGTGAT
The DNA here is from genome assembly GCA_043825095.1 of bacterium. Taxonomy (GTDB): domain Bacteria; phylum Myxococcota_A; class Polyangia; order HGW-17; family JAJRWW01; genus JBDRSE01. The sequence continues at coordinate 22,904 of JBDRSE010000183.1, read as the reverse complement.
ACGTGAGCCCCACGTGGAACTTGTCGGGGATGGCCTTCCACAGCAGGGCGGCATGGGCGCCGAAGCCGAAGGTCGCGCCGGCGACATCCACCGTACCGCCGATGGCCTCGGGCAGGCCGTTTTGGATGTGCACCACGCCGCGGACCACGTTGAGCCCCACGCCCAGGCTCAGGTTCTTCCAGAGCCGGATCGACACGGTGGGGCTGAAGGTCACGGTTTCGATGGACGCCGCGATGCCGTGCTCGGCGCCCATCCAGTCGTGGGGCCACTCGATGCCGAGGCCGAAGATCGTGTACACGCCGATTCCCACCGCGAGGTACTTGTTGATCTTGAACGTGCCGTAGATGGTCGGCAGGAAGAAGTGCTTGGCCAGCGCGTCGACCTTGGCGCTGCCGTCGGCCGGCGTAAATTCCGCGCCGGCGGTCACCCACACGGTCCCCGCGGAGAACTGGTAGCCGTCCATGAACACCACGGCCGCAGGGTTGAAGAACACGGCCGACGGCTCGTTCACGCTCGCGGTCACCGCCGAGCCCTTGCCCAGGGCCTCCGCGGAGACGTCGTACACCAGAAAACCAGCGCCCTGCGCGGATTTCGGTGTAGCCAGCCCAAATACGAGCAGGCAGCACCCGGCAACGATGAATCGGTTGGTCAAACGTTTCATGGTTTGTCTCTTTCGTCTCGAAAGGCGATCGGCGCCTGAATGGTTAGGGGGCCACGTAGTCGAAGGCGAACACGTACGCGACGTTCTCCCGGACGAGATTCTCCGTCAGGGAGGGCCAGAGCTCGTGCTCGAACAGCTCCAGGAGCGCGACCCGATTCTCCTCGGCATAGGCGGCCGTCGCGTCATCCATCTTCGATACCCGGGAGATCCCGTCCGCGTCGGCCAGCTCTCCGCGACTGCGCAGGAAGACCGTCACCGGCGAAGGCACGAAGGGCCTGCCCTCCGCGTCGGTCACGCCGGCGTGCGGGTCATCTACGTTCTCCTTCACGATCATCGCCATGACGTAGCGATGGCCGTCGGTGAAGTCGTTCTGGGCCGTGATCACGATGTCCCTGCCTTCGACGGTGGGCGTGAAGCGCACGATGGCCGCCGGATCCACATTTGCGGCGCCGAGGAGCAGCGTCGCGTTGAGCAGGTACACGGTCGCGTCCATGGGGTTGAAGAAGAAGGGGACGAGGCTGGACGCGTCGATGGTGCCTTTGAAAGCCACTCGCAGCGCATTGTTTCCTTCCGGAACCGGAACCATGCCGAGCGCCGGCTGGAGCTCCACCACGGACTGCGAGTGGATCGGGAACGCCCAGGCCACCGCCGCCTCGGCCTTGGGGATGCCCCCGAGCAGCTCGGTCATGCCCCAGACGCCGAAGGTCCCGTCGCCGATGAAGCCCTGACGCAGCTTCTCGAGGGAGATGAGCAGCCCGACCACCGTGGCGTGCCGCTGCGTATCCGCCGGGATCGCGACTTCGTACATGCTGTCCAGGAGCTCGTAGTACTTGCACTCGATATCCAAGACGGACTCGGGATCGGCCAGATCCGTCGGATCCGGGAGGGGATCGTCAGGGTCGCAGTCGAGCAGGCTCTCCTCGCGCTTGAGCAGGTTGTAGATGACCGAAGCCACCACGCGCCCGCCGTCCGCGGTGGTCACGCCGTTGTCGTAGCCGCGGATGCCGGCCACGTAGAGGCTCCCCACATCCCAGCCCACGGGGTTATCCACGACGACGTAGTCGTTGACCTCATCGTAGGTTACGACGAGGTCAGTGATCTTGCCCCCCATGCCCACGACCGCCAGGTTGTCATCGGGCTCCCCGGCAAAGGTCAGGGTGGACATGTCTATCGGCGCGCTCACCGGCGCCCGGGCCGGTGACAGGGTCGGGTAGCCGTCCAGCGTCTCCAGGAACTGGAAGAACTCGCACTCGGCCACGGAGGGGGCGCCGTCTATCACGAAGTCCGTCGTACCAACGCACGCGCCAGGCCCCTTGGGGACGATGATCCCGAGGGGGCTGAAGTCGAGCATCCCCGTGGTCTGGTTCACCGCTGCAATGGTGGGCTCGGGAATCCGAGCCGTTTCAGTGTCGAACTCGAAGAAGTCGGGCGGTGGGTCATTGCCCAATTCAGGTGCGCATCCGACCGCGCCGGTCAACGGCAGTACTGAAACGAGGGCGATCAGCAGTCGCACCCGTCCCGGCCTCTGGCTCGTTTTTCTAAGTGATTTCATTTGCTTGATTCCCCGATTGTCATGATTATCCGTCCAGTGAAAACTCCAGGCTTTAGCCTCGAGTTGGGTAGCTTACTCAAGAATAACCCAAAAAGTAAGCCCGATCGCAAAAACCAGGACCTATATGTCAAATCGAAGAAAAAATTCAACTCAAAAAGCTCTGTCCTCCACCCGATCCAGGCACCTCCTCAAGACTTCTACCGCTTCTACTGCGAGGGAAATTGGGCTACGATGCCGGAAATCGACTGAGCGCACTTTGAGAACCGCCGAGAACAACATTCGCCGCGCTGCGTGCTTCCTGCAGCCGACCCTCTGCGTGGTCGCCGCACTCGCCGTGGGCTGTGGCTCCGACTACGGGCTGAGCGGCCCGGAGGACGGCGGCCCCACCGACGCCTCTGCCGTCGACGCGCTGCCCCGGCAGGACGGCGCCCATACAGACTCGGGCGTGTGCGGAAACGGCGCTGCGGATCCCGCCGAGGAGTGCGACGGCCCTGCCCTGCGCGACCTCACCTGTGAGCTGCTGGGGTATCACGAAGGAACCCTCGGCTGCACGCCGAGCTGCTTGCTGGACACCAGTGGCTGTCGGCAGCGGTGCGGCAACAACCGGGTCGACCCCGGGGAGGAGTGCGACGGATCGATTCTCCAGGGCGCCACCTGCCAGAGCCTGGGCTTCTCCTCCGGGATGCTGTCCTGCAGCTCGGCCTGCTCCTACGACCTCACCGGCTGCCCGGGATGCGGCAATGGCCGGCAGGAGCCGGGCGAGGCCTGCGACGGACAGGATTTCGGCGGACAGACCTGCAATGGAAGCCTCGCCTGCACCGACGACTGCCGAATCGACGCGACGGGGTGCGCCCTCCCCTCTGCCGGCACCGGCGCGGACGGCCCGCTGCAGGTGGACATCACCGAGATCCTCTGGGAGCCCTACGTCGTGAGCCACGCCGTGCAGGACATGGGAGTAGACCGGGTCACCCTGGACACCACGCCGCTCGCGATCCAGCCCGGCGACGAGGTCTTTCTCATCAACCTCCAGGGCTCCCCACAGGACTGCGACACGGTCGGTGTGAACGAGCTCCTGGTCGTCTCCGCCGTCCTCGGCAGCCAGGTCGTGTTCCAGAGCAACATCGCGCTCACGTATGGCGTCGGCGGCGGGAACTCCGATCTCACGGGACAGCACGTCGTGGTCCAGCGCGTGCCGCATTTCACTTCGGTGCACGTGGCGGCCGGCGCGACCCTCACGGCGCCCCTCTGGAGCGGCGCCATGGGGGGGCTGCTGGTGTTCCGCGTCTCGGGGGCGCTCACCGTGGAGCCGGGCGGATCGGTGTCAGCGGCCGGGCTCGGATTCTTCGGAGGCGGCGGGCTGAACGGCACGGGTACGTCCCACGGACGCCAGGGAGAGTCGATCTGCGGAAACCCCCAGTCGTCCAGCATCCAGCCCAACGGCGGCGGCGGCGGCGGTGGGAAGTACATGAACACCAGTGACGACTGCGGCCAGGGAGGTGGCGGCGCCGGCCACGCCGAGCCGGGCACCTGGCGCCCGTACACCCAGACTTGCGTCAACTCGGGAAACAACGCGCCGGCGCTCAACGGAGGTGGAACCTACGGAAGCGCCGACCTGACCCAGGCGTACCTGGGCTCCGGGGGCGGCGGCGGCGCCACTGACGACCACTCGAACACGTCCGGCTCCGGAGGTCGCGGAGGCGGCCTGATCGTGATCTTCGCCTCCGAGGTGGTGCTGGACGGCAAGATCACCGTCCGGGGAGCCGACGGCACGGTGCCCGGCGACTACCAGGACTCCGGCAACGGCGGGGGCGGCTCCGGGGGGACCATCTACCTGCAGGCGGGGCAGCTCTCGGGCACGGGGTCGCTCACTGCCCTCGGCGGGCTCGGCGCCCTCAGCGTCGACCAATGGAACAGCTCCGGCGGCGACGGGGGGAGCGGCCGGATTCGAATCGACTACCAGTCGGCCGCCGGCCAGCTCTACGGCACCGGGCTGGCAGAGTACTACCTGTCGCAGCTGTGCTCTCCGCCACCGGGTTTGACATCTATCAGCTACTGAGATATTCCCCGTGAACGGAAAACTGCATTTCAACGCAAGGAGGATGGCATGAGGAAGTGTGGAATCGCGCTCTTGACCCTGGTCGCAGTCTTCACGCTTGTGACCTGCAAGAAAAAGCCCGCTGACAAGGCCGCCAAGGATGACAATGTCATGCAGGCCGACGACATGGACGACATGGACGGCATGGGCGCCATGGACGGCATGGACGCCATGGACGACATGGACGCCATGGACGCCATGGACGCCATGAAGGCCGAGGAGCCGCGGCCGGTCGCCAAGAAGCCCGAAGACGATGCCGCCACCGCGAATTGGGGCGCCATCATCAAGAAGTCCCAGGACCTGGTCGCGATCCTGAAGGGACTCAAGACCCTGAAGGACATCAAGAAGAACAAGGACCAGATCGTCGCCCTCCAGGTCGAGATCCTCAAGATGAACCTGGCGAGCGCCCAGGCGGCGCTGAAGCTCGACAAGGCCGGCGTCACGGCCTACCTCGCCAAGGCCGCCAAGGCCAACGCCGAAAACGCCAAGCTCAAAACCGAGATCATGGCTGAGATGGGACGGCTGGCGAAGATCAAGGGCGTCAAGAAGCTCCAGGCCAAGGTCATGAAGGAGATGGGCGCCAAGATGACTCCGATCATCAAAGAGATGGGCGAGGTTCAAAAGAAGCTGATGGAGATAGCCAAGTAGCCTCAGCACTCCCGGGAATCAGACCCCCGGAACCCCGGCGCGATCAGCGCCAACAATCCCCCAAATGCAAGGCCGCCGCGGCCCCGAAAAAGCCTACCCGAACGCCGCAGCAGGGGGCTCCGCTGCCGCGTCAGGGACCGGTCCGTGGGTCGGCGGGAGCGGGCGCGTCAGGGCTCTGGAGCTCGGGCGCCGGTGGATCCGTCGCAAAGCGTTGGCGAAGGCGTTGGGTGAACGCGCCGAAGTCCTCGATGAACATGTAGAGGCAGGGGACGAGCACCAGCGTGATGACGGTGGCGAACAGGATGCCGAAGCCGAGGGAAATGGCCATGGGGATCATGAAGCGCGCCTGACGCGAGGTCTCGAAGATCATGGGCGCCAGACCGCCGAAGGTGGTCAGGGTGGTGAGCACGATGGGGCGAAAGCGACGGGCTCCGGCCTGCCGAATCGCCTCACCCGGGGTCAAGCCCGCACGGCGTTGCCGGTTGGCGTAGTCGATGAGCACGAGGGAGTCGTTGACCACCACGCCGGAGAGCGCGACCGCGCCCATCATGGACATGACGCTCAGGTTGTACCCCAGGGCCATGTGCCCCAGGGTGGCGCCGACGATGCCGAAGGGAATCGCGGTCATCACGATGAGGGGCTGCACGTAGCTGCGGAAGGGGATCGCGAGCAGGAAGTACATCACGAACAGCGAGACGACAAAACCGCGCAGCAGGCTCTGCACGCTCTCCCGCATGCTGGCCTGTCGGCCCTCATAGCTGAAGGTCAAACCGGGGTACTTGGCGATCAGCTCCGGCAGGAGGGTCTGGTTCATGGTCCCCAGGATCTCGGAAGACTTGCCGATGGGCTGCACGTCTGCCGTCACGGTGACGGTGCGCCGGCCGTCCCGCCGATCAATGGAGGTGTAGGCCCGTCCTCGCTCCAGCGAGGCGAGCTGTCCCAGGGGCACGCGGGTGCCCGTCGGTGTGGCGACGAGCAGGTTCTCCACGTCGAACTCGCGGGTGCGATTCGCCAGCGGGTACCGCACCAACACCCGCATTTCGTCGCGGTTCCGCTGCTGCCTGACGGCCTCGGCGCCGTAGAAGGCGTTCCGCACCTGCCGACCCACCTCGCGCGACGTCAGGCCGAGGCTCTGCCCAGCCTCGCTGATCCGGAAGTTGAGCTGCTGCTTGCCCGGCGTGTAGCCGTCGTCGATGTCCTTCACCGGGGGGAACTCGGCCAGGCGCGCGGCGAGCTCTTCGGACGCCGCGCGCAGAATCGAGATGTCCCGGTGACTCAGCTCCACGGTCAGCGCGGCGCCCGACCCGGGCCCGCCGCGATCCGACTCGAAGCGCAGAGACTCCAGGCCCGGGATCACCCCGACCTCCTGGCGCCACTTCTGTGTGACCGCCCGGGTCGTGAGGGGCCGGACGTCGGGTTTTCCGAGGTAGGCGACGACTTCGATCCGGTTCTCCTCCACCAGCGCGGCCACTCCCCGCATGAGGCGCTCACTGCCGTTTCCCTTTGCCACGCGATGGGCGGCGCGGACCAGACGGTCCCGGACCTCGTCGACCCGCGCCACCGGCGATCCGAAGGGCAGCACGGCGGTCACCACCGCCCGATCCGACTCCACGCGCGGCATCAGGATCACGCCGATCCGGCCGCTCCCGATGTAGCCGAGCACCGCGACGAACATCGCGACGCTGATCGCCATCGTGAGCAAGCGCCAACGCAGGACGCGGTTCAGAAACGGCGCGTACGCCTTCAGGATGAACCAATCGAGCCCCGACGCGACGCGCTGCTTCCACCGGACGAAGCGGCCGGGAGGGCCCGTCCGCCTCCGGATGTGGGCCAGGTGGGCCGGTAGAACGATGAGGGCCTCGACCCAGGAGATGACGAACACCGTGATCACCACCAGCGGGATGACCTTCCAGATCTTCCCCATGTGCCCCTCCATGAAGTAGATGGGCAGGAAGGCCACGATGTTGGTCAGGATGCTGAAGGCGATGGGGATCGACACGTCCCCGGCCCCGCGGATGGCGGCCTGGACAAAGCTCATCCCCTCGGAGCGGAGCTCGTAGATGTTCTCGCCGGCCACGATGGCGTCGTCCACCACGATGCCCAGAGCCACGATGAAGGCGAACATGGAGATGATGTTGATGGACACCCCCATCGCGGGGAGGAACAGCAGCGCGCCCAGGAAGGAGGTGGGGATGCCCATGGTGACCCAGAAGGCCAGCCGCACCTCGAGGAACAGCCCCAGCAGGACGAGCACCAGGATCAGGCCCAGGAAGGCGTTCCGCAGGAGTAGCTCCAGCCGCTGACTGTAGATCTCCGTGCGGTCGCGCATGATCCGGCACTTGATCCCGGGGGGCAGCTCGCCGCGAAGCTCGTAGAGGATCTTCCGCACGGCCGCGGAGACCTCCATCGGGGTCTGGGACCCGACCCGGTAGATCTCCACGATCATGCCGCGCACGTTTTCGAAGGTGGCGTACTGGTTGGTGTCCTCGAAGCCCTCTTTCACCGTGGCGAGGTCCTCCAGGTGCACCACCGCGCCCCGGTCGCTGACCACCACGGGGATCCGCGCGAACTGCCGCGCCCAGTCGCGGCGATCCGTCACCCGCAACAGGAGCTGGCCCGCGCGCGTCTCCAGCTTGCCGCCAGGGATCTCCACCGACGCGTCCTTGATCCGGTTGGCGACCTCCTGCAGGGTCAGGCCGTACCGGCGAAGGCGCGACTCGGGGATCTCGACGAGGACACGGTACGGGCGCCCCCCCCGGATGTCGACCTGGGTGATGGTAGGATCAAGCAGCAGGCGCTCGCGCACCCGCTCGGCCGTCTCTCGCAGGACGAGCTCGCTCACGTCGCCGTAGACGGCGAGGTCGATCACCTCATGGCGGTGGGCGACCAGCGTCACCTCCGGGCGCTCGATGTCCAGGGGAAAGGTGGTGATCCGGTCCACCGACTGCTTGATTTCCTGGTAGACCCGCTGTCGGTCCGCGTCCTCGTAGAGCTCGGCCACCACCACACCCACCCCCTCGTGCGCCGTGGCACGCAGGATCTTGATGCCGTCCAGTCCGCGGAGCACGTTCTCGATGGACAGCAGGATCCCGGTCTCCACCTCCTCCGGGCTCGCGCCGGGATAGACGACGGTGATCCGGACGATATCCATCTCGAACTCGGGAAACACCTCCTGCTTGATGCGGGTGGACATGTAGAGCCCGCCACCGATCAAGGCGATCATGAGCAGGTTCGGCGTCACCCGGTTGTGCACCATCCAGGCGATGGGCCCGCGCTCACGCGGCTGCTTGGTCTCGGTGCTCACCGTCCCATCCCCATGCGCAGCGGCGCCCGCCGCTTCATGATGCGCAGGAGCATGCCCTGCACCGGGGTCGCCAGGTCGCTCGAGACGATTCGTTCCCCGGCCCTGAGCCCCTTCGAGAGCACCACCTGTCTGCGACCGCGGTAGGCCAAGGTCACCTTGCGGATGTCCAGGCGATCCCTGGCGTCATACACCCACACGTTGTCCCCGTCGCGCATCAGGTTGCGGTCCACCACGGCCACGCCTCGGAGCTCACTGCCCTCGATCACGGCCTCGACCCAGGAGCCGAGGAGCAGCCGGGGCTTGCCGCGGTTCCCTTCCTGCAGGGCCAGGGGGTCGTCGACCTTGACGACCAGTCGCGCCATGCGTCCCTTGTCCTCGAGATCCGGCGCGAGCCGGAGCACCCGGCCGGTGCGCGATCTCCCCTTCCCCCAGGCGGCCGGATCGTGGACGCGAACTTGGGGGCCGAGCGATCCGTCCACCGGGAGCCGAAGCCACCGGAGCTTGTGTACCGGGACCACGAGCTCCACCCAGAAGGCGTCGGTCCCGACGATCCTGGTCAGTCGAGTTGACTCGGTCACGCGGGTGCCGACGTCCGCGTCCCGCGACACCACCACGGCATTGATGGGCGAGCGGATCACGGTGCGCTTCAGGTCGAGCTCCGCCTTGCTCAGGGAGGCCTGGGCGGCCTCGACGCTGGACTTCGTCTTGCGCAGCTGCGGTCCCCGGAGCACGAGATCGCGGTTGCTGCCCTTGGAGACCGTTCCCAGGAGCTGGAGCTCCTGCTGGGCGATGGCCTGCCGGCCCTGCTCGAGGTGGAGGTCGGCTTGGGCCTGCTTCACAGCGCTCGTGCTCTGTCGGACGGCGACCCGGTAGTCGCTGGGATCGATGCGGACCAGGACGTGCCCCTTGGTCACCAACCCGCCCGGAAGGAGCGCGGTGCTGATGGAGAAGATCTCACCTTTGACGCGGGGATGGAGGTCGACCTGCTGGGCGGGTAGGACCTTGCCCATTGCCTTCACCACAACCCGGTGGTTCCGGATCGTCACCGGCGTCACCTCCACCAGCACCGCCTGGGGCTTGGGCTTGCGACGCTTGGCGCGTACCCGGTGCTGCAGCAGCCACCGCATGCCCAGCCCGGCTCCCAGCAGCACCAAAATCGGCAGCAGGATCTGCACCGCCCGGAGCCCCTTCCGCCAGCCGCTCACGCGCTGCGGGAGAGGCGCGGGGTCCTCCTGGGAAACGGTGGTGTTCGGCTCGCTCTTCGTCACTTCGCTCACCTCGGTCGTGCCCGGGGCGGATCCCCCTGGGCGGCGGTCTCGTCTCCCCGGTGCAGCTTCCAGCCCCCCGCCAGGGCGCGGCAGAGCGCAATGCGGTTCAGCAGCAGATCCCGCTGGACAGTCATTCTCGCCCGCTCGAGGGCCTGATGCTTGATCAGCGCGTCCAGCACGCGCAGGTACTCCTCCTCCCCATTCAGGTAGCTGTGCTGCGTCTGCTTGGTCACCGCGCCGGAGAGCCGCAGCTGTCGGTCCAGGCTCCCCAGGTATCTGCCCAGCTCCCGCTCCCGGGTCAGCGCGTCCTCGACCTCGCGCAGGGCAACCAGGATCACCTGGCCGTATCCTGCCAAGACCTCGCGCGACTCGGCCCGCGACCGGGCCACCTCGGCCTTGCGGGCGCCCCCGTCGAAGATCGGCGCCAGCAGGTTGGCGGCCAGGTTCGTGAGCCAGGAGTAGAACGCGCCGGGGTTGAAGCCGCCGGTCACGCTCGCGCTGGCGCTGATGCTCAGCCGCGGAAACCGGTCGGCCAGCGCGGCCGCCACCCGCCGGTTCGCCGCGCGGACCTTGTAGTACGCGCTCCGGACGTCCGGCCGGCGCTCGAGCAGCCGTGCCGGCACCCCCGCCCGGGGCAACGGCGGGAGCCGCGGGAGCCCCCGGATCCGCCGGGGGACGAGCTTGCCGGGAGCCCGGCCCGCCAGCACGGCCAGCTGATGACGAAGCACCTGCGCCTGGCTCTCCACCTGGGACCGGTCTCCCCGGAGCGACTCGATGAGCTGCCTTTGCTGCAGAACGTCAGCGGCCCGGGCCTGCCCCTGCCCGAACTTGAAGGACACCAGGGCAAGCACCTGCTCGTTGAGCGCGACCTGACGGCGGAGCAGCGCGAGCTGCCCCTGCCGCTCCACGAGCTGGTACCAGGCGGTCGCCACCTCGGCCGAGAGGCTGATCGCCGTGGCGCGCAGGGTTTCCCGGGTGGCCGACACGTCGAGCCGCGCCGCATCCCGACTGGCCCGCACGCGCCCCCACAGATCCAGCTCGTAGCTCGCGGCCACGCCGAGCACCAGGCTCACGGACTTGGTGTCCTTGCTCGCGGTTCCGCTGATCCCGGCCTCCGCGTCCAGCTGAGGGTACAGGGTGGCCCCGGCCTTACGAGCCAAGGCCCGGGACTGGTCGAGCCGCGCCCGAGCCGCCCGCAGCCCCGGGTTCCCGGACAGGGCGAGCTTGACCAGCCGATCGAGCTCGGGATCGCCGAAGGCGCGCCACCAGCGCTCCGGGAGCTTTGCGCCGCCCGCGCGGCTGAAGGCGGACGGCACGCGCACGGCAGTCTTCCGCTCAACGACCTTTGGCATGCACGACAGCACAGACACCCCGAGCCCCGCCGCCAGCGAAGCGATCGCCCAGGTGCTGGCCCGTGGTCTGTCCCGCAGGTTCAATGGATGCCTCAGCGCAGGTCCTCTGCCTTGATCGAATGTAGCGGAAGCCCCCCCTATTGCGTGTAAGAAGGCGTAAAATCTGAGTAAAGTTGTGTAAAGTCCAGCCGGCGGTTCGTTCACACTTCTTCACGTGTACCAGGCCCGAGGTCCGGTAGAATGGACTGCGCTCCCGGCGCGGAGGGTTTCGAAATGGTCAGGCGCCGCATCCTGCTCGTGGACGACGACGTGGAGCTCTGCGAGCTGCTCGCGGACTACCTCTCACCAGAAGGGTTCGAGCTCGAGTCGGTGCACGACGGAGCCCACGGCCTGGAGCGCGCGCTCTCGCAGGACCACGGCCTCGTCCTGCTGGACGTGATGCTTCCGGGATTGAGCGGCTTCGAGGTGCTGCGAAAGCTCCGCGAGCAGTCCCGCATCCCCGTCCTGATGCTGACCGCCCGGGGGGACGACGTGGACCGCATCGTCGGCCTGGAGATGGGCGCGGACGACTATCTGGCCAAGCCCTTCAACACCCGGGAGATGGTGGCGCGGATCCGGGCGATCCTGCGCCGCGTCGAGGGCCCTTCCCCGGACGCGAGCGCCTCCGCGCCGGTCGTCGTGGACGACGTGGTGCTCGACAGGAGCACCCTGCGGGTCAGCCGGGCCGGGGAGCACATCCCGCTGACGTCGGTCGAGTTCTCCCTGCTGGAGGTGCTCCTGGGCACGGCCGGCCAGGTCATCTCCCGGGAGGACCTCTGCCTGAAGGTCCTCGGCCGTGAGCTCTCCCCATACGACCGCAGCGTCGACGTTCACGTGAGCAACCTGCGCCGAAAGCTCGGAAAGTCGTCCGACGACACCGAGCGGATCCGGACCGTCCGCGGGGTCGGGTACCAGTACGCCCGCTCCTCACGGCCGGCGGAGGAGGACGCGTGAGGCGACCCCGGCCCCACCTGCGCAGCCTGTTCGTGAGGATCTTCCTCTTCTTCTGGCTGGCCATGACCCTCATCGGCGCCGCCTTTGCGGTGATTCACCTGTCCAGCAGGCCCGCCTGGGTGCACAAGCGCAAGCTGGAGTTCATCACCGTGGCGCTGCGCACCCACGGCGTCGAGGCCGTGAGCCGCCTGCGACAGCAGGGCCCAGGGGCGGCCCACGACTGGAACCGCGCGCTCGAGAAGCGGCTGGATGTCCGGGTCCACCTGCTCCATCGAGGGGCGTCCCGGGCCGGGCCCAGGAGGCCCAACCAGAGCGTGGTTGCTCTGGCCGCGCAGGCCCTTCGCGAAGGCAAGACCGTGCTCCGGGTCTTCTCGACCCACGAATGCTATGCGGTGCCCCTGTCGGGCCAGGGCCTGGACGGTTGGGTCGTCGTGGGGGAGCTCCCACACAGACCCCGGCTGATGCGCTACCTGCAGCCCGAAACCCTCCCGCTGCGCATGCTGGTGGTGTTTCTCGTCTCCGGACTGATCTGCTACCTGCTCGCGCGCTACATCTCCAAGCCGATCCGTCGCCTGCAGCTCGCCACCCGGAAGCTGGCCCAGGGAAACCTGGACGCGCGCGTCGGAGGAGCCATCCTGCGGCGCCGGGACGAGACGGGTGAGCTCGGGCGGGAGTTCGATCAGATGGCCGATCGCATCCAGGCCCTCCTCGACGCGCAGGGCCGCCTGCTGAGGGACATCTCCCACGAGCTCCGTTCGCCCCTGGCCCGCCTCAGCGTGGCCCTCGGCCTGGCGCGCCAGAAGGCCGGCGCCGAGGCCGGCGCGAGCCTGGACCGCATCGAGAAGGAGGCCGAGCGCCTCAACGAGCTCATCGGACACCTCACGACCCTCACCCGGCTGGAGAGCGGCGCCGACGTCGTGGAGCGCGAGCCCATCGATCTCAAGGCGCTGGTGGAGGAGGTCGGCCAGGACACGAGCTTCGAGGGGATCCCGCGCGACCGCGGCGTGGAGGTGGACGTCTCCACGCCCCTTACCGTTCACGGCAACCAGGAGCTGCTCCGTCGCGCCCTGGAAAACATCGTCCGCAACGGCCTCCACTACACCGCAGCCTCCACCCAGGTCGAGGTCCGCCTCGAAGGCATCGAGTCTGACGGCCGCCGGTGGGCCCGCATCACCGTCCGCGATCACGGCCCCGGCGTGCCCGAGGCGGTCCTCGGCGACATCTTCCGTCCCTTCTTCCGGGTGGCCGACGACCGCGGCCGCCGGAGCGGCGGCAGCGGCATCGGCCTCGCCATCAGCCACCGCGCCGTGCTCCTTCACGGCGGCTCACTGAGCGCCGAGAACGCGGAGGGAGGAGGCCTCCGGGTCGTCGTCGAGCTCCCCCTCGCAGGGCCCACGCACGCCGAGAACGTCCACGACGGCGTGGAATCAACCTGAGCTGCAACCGTTCCCGTGGTAGACGTCTCAGCAGGGTGTGTCGAGCCGCGGAGCGGCGAAGCCGTCGCTCTGGTTTCGGCACTGTACAAAAGGGCCCCGGAGATCGATTCAGCTCGGGCCGTGAGGGGACGGCAGGGGCGTGGTTGCGAGACGTTGTTACGAGCGGGTCCAGTTGGCCTTGGGGTGGCCCGGGCACACGCGCTGGCAGCCCGAGTCGAAGCCGCGGTCGTCGGTGGGGACGTAGTCTTTCCGCTCGGGGCCCCTGTACACCTGTCGGGGTCGACCGATGACGCGCTCGGGATCCCGGATCATCTCCTTCCACTGCGTGATCCAGCCCACGGTCCGGGCGACGGCGAACAGCACGGTGAACATATTGAGCGGGATCCCGATCTCCCGGTAGATGATCCCCGAGTAGAAGTCGACGTTGGGGTAGAGCTTCTTGGAGACGAAGTACTCGTCCTCCAGGGCGATCTCCTCGAGCTTCAGCGCGATCTCGAAGATGGGGTCGGTGCCCTTCGAATCCCGCAGGAGGTCGTGGGCGGCCTTGCGCACGAGGCGCGCCCGGGGGTCGTAGTTCTTGTACACCCGGTGGCCGAACCCGTTGAGCCGGAAGGGGTCGTTCCTGTCCTTTGCCCGCGCCACGAACTCCGGAATGCGTTTCACGTCGCCGATCTGCTCGAGCATCCGCACCACGGCCTCATTGGCGCCCCCGTGGGCCGGCCCCCAGAGCGCTCCGATCCCGGCCGAGATCGCGGCGAAGGGGTTGGCCAGCGACGACCCGGCGAGGCGCACGGTGGAGGTGGACGCGTTCTGCTCGTGGTCCGCGTGCAGCAGGAAGAGCAGATCCAGCACCCGGGCGTGGAGCGGATTGACCTGATACCTCTCGGCCGGCGTCGAGAACATCATGGCCAGGAAGTTCTCGGCGTAGCACAGGTCGTTGCGGGGGTAGTTGATGGCTTGTCCCTGGGAGTACTTGTAGGCCGCTGCGGCGATGGTGGGCATCTTGGCGATCAGCCGATGCGCCGAGATCTCCTGATGCCGCGGGTCGTGGATGTCCAGCGAGTCGTGGTAGAAAGACGACAACGCGCCGACCACGCCGACGAGGATCGCCATGGGATGCGCGTTGTAGCGGAATCCGCGGATGAAGTCCTTGAGCCCCTCGTTGACCATCGAGTGGGTCGTGATCATCTGGTGGAAGTGGGAGAACTCCTCTCGGGTCGGCAGCTCGCCGTACAGCAGCAGGTAGCAGACCTCGAGGTAACAGGTGTGCTGGGCGAGCTGCTCCACCGGGTACCCGCGATACAGCAACACCCCCTCCTCGCCGTCGATGAAGGTGATCTCGCTGCTACAGCTCGCAGTGGACTTGAATCCCGGGTCGTAGGTGAACAGTCCCATCTTCTGGTAGAGCTGGCGGATATCGACGCCGGCCGGCCCCTTGACCCCCTCGATGAGCGGGAACTCCTCCTGCTGGCCGGTTTCGTTGTTGGTGATGGTGACGGTCTTTGGTTTTGGAGGTGTCATGGTGCGATCTCACTGGTCCAACCGCTAGAGTGTGGGGGCGTGCCGGTCCATGTCAAGGGCGCTCCCCCGGGTCGACCTTGCGTCGCAACCGGGCTCGTCGGTGCTCCAGCGTGGACAAGAGCCGGCCCCTGGCCCGGCGAGGCTGGAGCTCTCCGGCGCGGAGCTGCTCGAGGGCCGACTCCACCAGGGCCAACGCGCCGCGGTAGTCGCGGTCCTGGTGCTCGAGCCGCTTGGCCAGCTCTTCGAAGGGGTACACCCCGTCTGCAGAAGGGGCGGTGGCGAGCTCTTTCCAAAGGTCCCGAGCGGCGGTCCAGCGGCGCTGCCGCTTGTAGAGCCGGGACAGCGCCCGCCGGGCGGCGCTCCGGGCGCGGGCCGCGCCGCTTGTGCGCTCCTCGGCCCCATCGGCCCGAAGCTGGGCCGCGGCGCGATAGGCCTCCTCGGCGCCCCCCAGGTCGCCGAACGCTTCGCGGCAGCAGCCGACCCCATGCCAGTCCTCAGGGTGGGAGATCGTGACGCGCGCGCCTGCGTCGGACGGCTGCGCCGCGAGGGTCCGACGGATTCGAATCGCCACCGATGCCAGGGACAGCACGTCCAGCGCATTGTGGCTCACCACCGGCGCGAGGGGGGAGGCGTCGCCGGTTTGGAGGTACGCGAGGTAGAGCCCCGGAATCTCGTGACCGGGCACGTCTCCGGTGCGCCGGTAGCCGAGCAGGTGTTGCTCGAGGCTCCCCAGGGCGCAGCTCGGCAGGCGGTGTCGCCAGATCCGCCGGGCCGGCCACATCAGATCCACGTGGGGCACGGGCAGCAGCTCGAGGGGACGCTTCTGCAGGATGAATCGCGTGTGCAGCAGGGGGAGGTCGAAGGATCGCCCATTGAACGTTACCAGGAGCCGGCACCCCTCGAACGCCTCGGAGAGCAGGTGCACGAAGGCGTGCTCCTCCTCCGGGCCCCGGAGAAAGAGCTGGCGGATCCGGAAGCCCTCGCGCTCGAGACGGCCGTACGCCACCAAGAAGGCATACGTGGACGCCCCCGCGCCCAGGCCCGTGGACTCGACGTCGAGGAAGAGCGCGCCTGCCAGGTCCAAGTCCGCGGCGAGGTCGGCCCCCCCCAGCGTTGCCAGGGCGTGGCCGACGGGGCCGGCGAGATCCGACAGCCGCTCTCCTCCATGGGCGGCACCCGCCGGCCACCGGCTCTCGAGCAGCACGCACTTGCCGTGCGGCGTCGACACCTCCCGGGCGGACGGGAGGAGCTCGGCCGCGTCCTGGAAGCCGCCGTCCGGCGCCGCTGCCCCCTCCGGAGCCGACTCGGGCAGCACCCCCAACCGGGTGAGTCGATCCCGGAGCTCGGTCATGCCGCAGCCTCCGCAGGCCCCGTGCCGAGCCCGCTCAGAATCGCGAGGGCGTACTGTCGCCCGTCCCGCGCCCCGCCGGCGGCAGGGCCGACGCAGGCGGGGCAGCCCCGCTGACATCCGCACCCGTCCACCAGACGGCGGGCGTTGCGAAGCAGCTCCTCGTGGAGACGGAAGAGGGACTCCCCGAACCCCACACCGGCCGGGGCGCGCTCCACCAGCGCCAGGGAGGACGCCTGCTCCACCACGGATTCATCCACCGTCAGCCCAACCCGCACGTCGAGATCCCGCGGGTCACACATCAGCAGCAGCGGCGCCACGTTTCCGAGGACGTAGGCGAGCCGCTCGAGGGCTCCCTGGAACCGCTGATTGTTCTCTGCCCGCGCGTGACAGGAGCGACACAAGGTGACCAGGTTGTCAGACTGGTTGGCCTCGCGGTGCGCCCGGTTGACTCCGCGCACGTAGCCGAAGCTCCGGAAGGGCCGCAGGTGGTGGATGTCGTGCTGTCTGGCCGCCTCGGACTCGCCGCAGTGGACGCAGGCAAATCCGTCACGCGCCCGGACCAGGCGGCGCTGCGCCTGCCAATCGGGGCCGCGATACCCCACGGCATCGCGCCGCCACCAGCCCCCCTGCCGCAGCCGCTCCACGAGCGCCGGCGCGAGGGTGAGCCAGTAGCCGCAGCTCGTGCTCCGCTGGGGCGGCAGCCAGACCTCGCGCTCGGCCAGCACCTCTCCGGTGCTCGGATCCACCTCCCGGTAGCCGGTCACGTGGACGGTGCGCGCCAGCTCTCCGTGCTGAGCCGTGCCGCCGGGCACCTCGCGACGCTCGGTCACCCGGATGGGGATCAGGGTGAGCTCCTGGCGGGGAATCGTCACGTACGCCTCCGCGTGAGGCGCAAGCTCGGCGCGCCCCTCATCCCAGTCGAGCCGCTCCACGCGATAGGGCACGCCTTCGTGCAGATACACCGCCCCGGGGTGCACGACCGACGGCGCCACGGCCCGATCCACCGTGCCGAGCACCCGATCCGGCGCGGCGCCGTGCTCCTCGCCGAGCAGGAGCTCGATGGGATCGGTGCCGAGGGACCGCAGCCCGACCTGCTGAGCAGGGGTTGGGCTGCCCACCCAGTGGACGCGCCCCCCACGCGCGCGCAGCTGCCCCTGCTCCGCGAGGATCTCGAGCAGCTCACGCTCGATCTCCGCGGCGTCGCCGGGCGCCAGGGACTCCCCTTCCCGGAGGGGCAGCTCTGCGGCGGCACACCGGAGGTGCTGCAGGAGAATCAGCGGGTTGTTCGGGTCCACCTGGGCGCGCTCCACCGACCGGTCCAGCACCAGCTCCGGATGGTGGGCCACGTACTGCTCCAACGCCCCCGCTCCGGTCACGAGCACCACGACAGACCGCTCGCTTCGGCGCCCCACGCGTCCGGCGCGTTGGTTCAGGCTCGCCACGGATCCGGGGTAGCCGGCGAGCACGCAGGCGTCCAGCCGCCCCACGTCCACCCCCAGCTCGAGGGCGCTGGTGCTCACGACCGCGCGCACGCTTCCGTCGCGGAGGCCCGCCTCGATGGCTCGGCGTCGCGCCGGGCGATAGCCCGCGCGGTAGGCCCGCACCGCCTGCTCGGCCCACTCCCCTCCCCCTTCACCCGTCCTGCGCAGCAGCCGCGTCAGCTCCTCCGTGGCGCGGCGGGTTCGGGTGAACACGATGGTCTGCACACCCGCGCTCAGCAGGAAGCGCGTGACCTGCTCCACCTCGTCCAAGAACCGCGCCCGGATCCCGAGGGCCGGGTCGATGACCGGCGGCACGCAGAACACGAAGCACCGCTCCCCGCGGGGCGCACCGCTGTCCGTGATCACCAGCGAAGGCGCACCGGTCAAGCGCTCGGCCAGCTCCCCCGGGTTCGCGATCGTCGCTGAGCAGCACGCGAACAGCGGCCGGGGCCCGTCCGCCGAGGGGCCGCTCCGGTGAAATTCCACCAGGCGCCGGAGGCGCCGGACGACGTTGGCCACGTGGGAGCCGAACACCCCGCGGTACGTGTGGAGCTCGTCGAGCACGACGAGCCGCAGCCCTGCCAGGAACCGGGCCCACCGGGGATGATTGGGAAGAATGGACAGGTGCAGCATCTCCGGGTTCGTGAGCAAGAAGCGCGCCCGGCGGCGAAGCTCGGCCCGGCTCGCCCGCGGCGTATCGCCATCGTAGGTCGCGACCTCGGGGCTCCCGGGGATCGCGCGGCACCACCGCGCGAGCTGGGCCTGCTGGTCGTGCGCCAACGCCTTGGTGGGTGCGACGTAGAGCACGGTCGCCTCGGGCTCGCGCAAGAGCCAATGGAAGGCACAGCCCTGGTACACCAGTGACTTGCCCGACGCCGTAGGGCTCGCCAGCGTCACGCTGCGATCGTCCAACAGCGCGCGGATCGCCGCCGCCTGATGCGAGTACGGTCGCGACACGGACTGCCCGGCGGCGGCGGCGACCACCGCGGGCTCGAGGTCCGGCGGCCAGTCTGCAAAGGACGCAGCGCGGGCCGGGAGGGTCCGCCGGGAGACCACACTGGATTCGAATCGCTGCACAAACGCCGCGAGCACAGAAGCGCGCACCGCTTAGCCGTCGCCCTGCAGCAGCGAAATGGTCAAGACCGTGTTGATCGGCAGGAACGCCAGCGTCCGGATGAACACTCCGCCGTGACTGACATCCTCACTGAACCTGGTAATCCACTCGGAATGGGTCCGGTATCGGACCCGAATCTCGGAGCGTTGCCGAGGCGATAGCCGATCCTGTTTGCCCAACGGGCGAGCTCCTGAAAGTTCCCTGGAGACAATATGCCAGGGCCAGGCCCGAAAAGCAGCAGGATTGTCGCCCAAGACAGTTGGGAACAGCTATCTTGCGGGTCGTCGCCGCCGCCCCCCCCGGTGAAGACGCTGCCCGGTGGAGTCGGGTATTGACGGCGGCCCTCCTGTTGCATTAGACCCTCCGGAGCGCCGCGGCTCCCGCGCGCGGAGCGAGTGTCAGGGGTTTCGTGAGCCAGCGGAGAAATGCATGTCGCCTAAAGGGCAGGAGCTTTCGGACAGCGCTGAGCAATTGACCGAGCCCCCGCTCCCCCCTCGGCACTACGCCCCCGCGGCGCCCACGTGGGGCAAGCGGCTCGCCTGGATCGCCTTCGCGGTGTTCCTGCTGACCGTCAACTTCCTGTGGGTCTGGACCTGCTCCAGCCGCGCCAGCCGCCGCCTCCAGCGCCAGATGAAGGCCGAGGCGCATCAGATGATCGCGGCCATTCGGGAGGCGGAGGAGGCCCACCTGCGGGAAGCCTCCGGCTACCTGTCCTCCTCTGAGCGCGACGAGGACGACTTCTATCCACCGCCGCTCGCCGAGCCCACCCCGCAGAGCTTCACGCCGAAGCGCGACCATCAGCGGCGGTGGGGGGCACTGGGGGTGAAGCCGCCCTCAGACAAGCTGTACTGCGGGTACGTCGTGATCTCCGGACCCGCCGGCAACCTGACGGCCGCCGGCCGGAGGGGTCGCGCACTGCTGGGCGCGCCCGCGCCGGACCGGCCGTGGTACTACATCCGTGCCCACTGCAGCGTCGGAGGCGGGACCCGCCTGCTGTTCGAAACCACGTCCCTGTCGAAGAAGATCGTCGAAGAAAAGAACTGACGGACTCGGGGGCGTCCCGCATTGCCGGACACCCCCGATTGCCCCTACCCCGCCTTCTGGACGAACTCGGACACGAGCTGCTCATACTTGGGCCAGAACTTCCCCGACTCCTTGATCACCAGCTTCTCGATCTGCCCGCCCACCAGCGGGATCTTGACGTCCACGTTGAAGTTCTGGGTCAGGCGCGCTCCGCCGCCCGCCTCGGTGACGGTCATGTCTCCCCACACCTTGACGCGTTTTCCCTGGGGCCCGGCATAGCTCCACTCGCCCCGTCGGCTGCGGAGCTCGAAGTCGTACGTGGTCACTGACTGCTCGGTCTTGCTCTTGTCCACGCCCTTGATGCCCTTTGCATACTCGACGCAGTGAACCTCGAAGACCAGCTTCTCACCGGTGCGGGAGATTTCCTTCACCGTGGTGGACGGATTCTCCAGCAGATCGGAGCGGGCCTTGTGAAAGTCAGGGTCGGTGATGATGCCCAGCAACGTTTCCGCCGAGCAAGAAAACTCCTTGCTCCAGCTCGAGCTCTTGGCCATGCGTTCCTCCTTGGGCCTCAGGGCGAAATTCCGAAGCGGCGACCATTTTCAACACGATTTCGATCCCGGCGCAACGGTTTCGTGTTTGGAAGATCACCCCGTTCCACCACAACGTGGTGGTGGGCGCGGTGGAGGGGGTCTCCTCGGGCACCCTGCCCGGCAACACCGCCGCCCAGGACTTCGTGGACACGGCCAACCTGGACGCCTGGCCCTCAGACACCTCGCCGCTCATCGACTCTGGGGATCCCGGCCTCGGCGTGACCATGGACTTCAACTGGTCCACCCGGGACAGCGCCCCTGACATCGGCGCCTACGAGTGGCAGGCCGCCGGCAACCCCGGCTGGGACGTGGAGCCCGGGTTCCGGGAGGGACCCCGACGGCGGCGTGCCGCCCGCTCCGGACGCGAGCGTGCCCGGACCGGACTCCGGCGCGCCCGGCTCCGACGCTGCCGCCGCGGTAGACGCGGCCCCGGGCTCCGACGCGGGCACCGACCCCGGCGCAGACGACGGCGGCTGCGGCTGCCGCACCGGCCGCGCCGGTGACGGCTGCGTCCTGCTCCTGTTCCTGCTGACCCTGCTCTGGGTCAGAATCCGTCGCTCCCGCTGACATCGGCACCCCCCTGATCAATCCCGGCGCAGGGTGTGACATCCCTGTCGCGCTTTCCGGGGTGGCGCCTATTTTGACAAGCGCCAAGCTGCTGAAATCACACAGTCCAAGAACGGATCCGGCTTTGCAATGCAGAGGGTCGGAATTGAATGTGTGAGGTGCAGAAATGACTAGTAATCGTGGCAAGACAGTAATTCGAGGGACCCTTCAGGGTCTGCGCGTGCTCGGCCTGCTCGTGGCGGCGACCCTGGCCGTGGCGACCTCTGCCGGCGAAACCAACGACGAGGAAGACCTGCCCGGTGGCAGCGACCCGGGCGGCGAGCAGACCGTGGGAGACGACGAGGTGGACTTCTCCGAGGTGGAGGTGCCCACCGAGGTCGTGGTGGGCGGCGACAACTTCCTGCTCACCAACGACGGGGCCTACATCCTCACCCTGCGCACCACCTGGTTCGGCGGCGGAGACCAGACTCCCGAGCTTCGCTCCCGCCAGCTCGTGGCCATCAGCACGGAGACCGGTCAGCGAACCACGGGGCTGGATCTCCGCCAGTCCGGCGACTTCGGCATCGTCCTGTTGGACAACGCCCAGCAGCTCGTGCTGGTCCACCGCAGCGTGGACGGGAGCATCAAAGAGCTCCAGGGGGTCTCACTCCCGGGCTTCGCCACCCTCTGGACCCACCAGCCCGCCACGGACGCCAACGTGGTGCGAATGTCGCCCAGCGGACGGTTCGCCGCGCTCTGGCAGGAGAACCGGCTGGACTGGGGCAACGGCAGCTCCTGGAAGCTCGACGTCGAGAACCTGACCGTGTCCGTACGCGACCTGCAGGGCAATGCCGAGGTGACCTTCACAGGAGTAAAAGCCCTGGCGGACGTGCTCGCCGAGCCCGACTCGAGCGCCTTCTACGTCGCGATCAGCAAGCGGAACTATGACCAGATCGAGCTCTCCTCGCTCAAGCTCATCCGGGTGAGCCTCACGTCCAACCTGCCCACGACCCAACGGATCCTCTCGTCGGCCGGCCACGCCACCGACCTCGAGATGAAGGGCGGCTCTTCCCTGCGGCTCAACCCGGACAGTGGCACCCTGGTCTTTGCCGGCTGCACCTTCGACCCGGGGACCTGCAACGCCCGGCTCTTCGTGGTGGACGCCGACACCCTCCAGGCGCGCGGCGACCTGCGCGGCGCCGGCGCGGCAGCCTTCGACCCCACCAGCGACCTCGCCCTGGGCTGGGACGGCGCCTCCAACGACGAAGGCAAGATCTGGATCACCGACTGCCAGGCCGCGAACATGGACGAGACCGATCCCTACTACGTGGACCACTGGCTCATGACCTTTGACACCGACACCCTCGACACCTCGGTCATCGAGCTGCCCTGGCTCGCCCCCTACTACTTCATCACGCGGGACGGCGAGTACGCCGTGGTCTCCACCCAGAACTGCGGCGACGAGCAGCTCTACGCCGTGTCCCTGGACACCGGCAGCGCCACCGCGATCCAGTATGGCGACCACGCCCTGCACGAGTTCACCGTGCTCGACGACCACCGCACCATCTACTCCGTGGACCGCGGCCTGCTCGAGCGCATCGACCTCGACACCCAGTCCGCCACACCCTCCACCCTGACCCACTACGTCACGCGCATCAACCGCCTGCCCGACAGCTCCAAGCTCGTCCTCGCCTCCCCCGACATGATGACCTTCTACCTCTACGACGTCTCCCAGCAGGCCGTCACCCAGACCTTCGGCATCAACGCCCCGCCGAGTCCCGCGCCCCCCGCGCCGAACGCCTGGAGCCCAACCCCGAGCATCGACGCGCCGGCGCCTCGCGTGCGCGTACACCGCCTCGCCCGCCGCGCCCCCCAGCTCACCCGCCCCCGCCTCCCCGGCAACGCCATCGGCGAAGAGCAGAGCCTCTAGCCCATCGTGCACCCCCCTCGCGACTCGCAACTACCG
>JBDRSE010000182.1:0-7756 GCA_043825095.1 bacterium | reverse complement strand
GGAGACGGGATTTGAACCCGCGACGTCAACCTTGGCAAGGTTGCACTCTACCACTGAGTTACTCCCGCGAGCAGGAGCGGTAATTACTGAATAACCGATGCATTGTCAAGGGGGAAACCTCTGACTTGGCCTACCGTGTTTTTGGCTCGGTCGTAGGGGTTGACACCCGGTGGGGCCAAGGTACGAATAGTGTCGTCACTGACACCGCTTGGGTCAGCGCGCCCCGGCCCCTGGGGCCCGCGCAATGAGGAGTGCCTTTGAAGACACCGAGGATTCGGCCTGGCGTGACCGCTGTCGACCCTGACGTCGAGGCGGTCGCCAAGCGCCTCGGCCCAGCCGCGCGACCGGAGCGGATCGGCCCGGCGCCCTGTACGCGGGCGTGTCCGGCAGGGATCAACGTGAAACGGTACGTCGGGCTCGTGGCGGAGGCGCGGTTCGACGAGGCGCTGGACGTGATCCGGCGCGACAACCCCTTGGCGGCCGTGTGTGGCTATATGTGCAGTCGTCCGTGTGAGGTCGAGTGCGCGCGGGGTGCGGACGGACCACCCATCCCGATCCGGGCGCTGAAACGGATGGCGGCGCGAATCGTCGCCGACTCCGGGGCGCGGCCCCGTGGGGAGTCGCAGGCCTCGGATTGCGGGCGGCGTGTTGCCGTCGTCGGTGGCGGTCCCGCGGGACTGACCGCGGCGCGCGATCTTCGGCGATTGGGGTACGGTGTGACCATCGTCGAGGCCCGCGAGCAGCTCGGCGGGCTCCTGGCGGAAGAGGTGCCAGAGGCGAGGCTGCCGCGGGCGGCCCTCCGGGCAGACATCGAGTACGTGCTCGCCCATGACATCGAGGTGCGCCTGGGCGCCCCGGTCACCGCCCCTGACGGACTCGACGCGCTGCTGGGTGAGGGCTTCGACGCCGTCGTGCTGGCCACGGGCGCGGGTCGCGATCTGGGCTCCGGCCTTGCTGGAGAGCGTCGAACAGACTCTGTGGTGTCGGCGCTGGACCTGCTGCGTAGGCTTGCGCGCGGCGACGTGCCGGAGCTCCGTGAGGCCGTGGTGCTGGGCGGTAATTCGGCGGCCTTTGCCGTGGCCACGGAGCTGGCCTCCCGGTCCGGTGGAGCGGTCAGCCTGGTCTTTCGACGGGGTCGCGCCGAGCTCCCCGTGGACCCGACGACCCTGGCGGCGGCCCAGGAGGCGGGCGTGCGGGTTCGCTGCGAGCTTCGGCCGGACGGCCTCGAGCTCGGCGACGGACGGTTGACCGGCGTCGCGGCGACCCGACTGGTCGACTCGGGTGTGCGCATCGCCGGCCGTCGAAGGCTGGAGCCGTCGCAACGCCTGGTGATCCCCGCGGACCTGGTGGTGCTGGCCGAGGAGCGGGAGCCGAACCTCGACTATCTCGGCCCTCCGGACCAGGGCCCGTCGGTGCGACGGACCGCCTGGGGGACCATCGCCGTGCAATCGGCGTCCTTGGAAACCCATCGTCCGAGGGTTTTCGCGGCGGGGGAGGCGCTCACGGGCCCCCGCTCCGTCATCGAGATGGTCGCCTCGGGTCGACGCGTCGCGGCGGCTGTTCACGGGGCGCTCAGCGCGGCCGAACGCCTGCGTAAGGATGCCCCCCTTCGGTTGAGCCGCGACGGCCTGTCCTCGCAGCGGAGCAGCTGGCAGCACACACCGGCCACACCACCCGTCGACGCCCAAGGCGCTCATCAGACCCCCTTTGGGCCGTGGGAAACCGCTGTGAGGCCCGGGGCTGCGGTGCTCGAGCCGGCGGCCCTCGACGAGGCGCGGCGTTGCCTCCGCTGCGGGCCGTGCCGGGACTGTCGGACCTGCTCGTCCTACTGTCCGGAGACCCATGCGGTGGAGCCGGGCGGCGTCCTGCTCCGGATGCCTCGGGAGCTGGCCGGGGATGAGGCGCTCAGCCGCTCGCTCACCCGAATCACGGCGCGAGTGGATGCGCGGCGGTGCCGGGGCTGCGGCCTGTGCGAAGAGCATTGTCCATACGCAGCGCCGCGCGTCATGCTGCGCCCGAACGGCCGCCTGATTGCGAGCATCGAGGAGCAGGCCTGCCGCGGATGCGGCCTCTGCGTCGGGCTTTGTCCGACCGGGGCGGCGGATCAGGGACATTTCGACAACGCGTATCTGGCGGAGCGGACCGCGCGGATCCTGCTGCGGGAGGTGGAGCCGTGAGCGCCCCCCGCAACGTCTCCGTCTCCGTCGATGGCCGGTCGATCTCCGGCGCCCTGCACCAGCCCCTCATCGAAGCGCTGCGGGAAGCCGGGATCGACGTGCCCACCCTGTGCCACAGACCGGGGCTTTCCAGTTACGGCGCGTGTCGGCTGTGCGTCGTGGAGGTCACGAAGGGGCAGGGCAGGACCCGGCTGACCACGGCCTGCGACTATCCGGTGCTCGAGGGGTTGAAGGTCCGCACCGATTCGGACTGGGTGCGACGCACGCGCCGCGGAGTGCTGGGGCTGCTCTCGGCGCTGGCGCCGGGCTCCCCGGAGCTGGCGGCCCTGGTGGAAGCCCACGGCGGCGAGGTCACGCACAGCCCGGACCGGGACGCCGAGCGCTGCATCCGGTGCGGCCTGTGCGTGCGCGTGTGCGCCGAGGTCGTCGGAGCGGAGGCCCTCGGGTGGCACGGGCGCGGCACCGACCGGCGCGTGGCGACGCCCTTCGACGACTGGACCGAGCAGTGCATCGGCTGCGGTGCGTGCGCCAGCCTGTGTCCCACGAACGCGATCCACATGGAGGACGAGGCGGTGCGCCGGTTCGTGGAGCGGTCCGGCGCAGAGCGGCTCTGCCGCTACGCGCTGCTGGGGCTGACTCCCGGCGCGGTCTGCCCGAACAGCTATCAGTGCTGGCGCTGTGAGGTGGAGCAACGCTTCGGCGACTCCCTGCGCGCCCACCCGGCCTTTCTGAGCGCCGCGTCGCGCGTGCCCGCGTCGAGCGTGCCCGTGTCGAGCGTGCCCGAGGTGGCTGACTACCTCGCGCGTCGCGCGCAGCGGAGGTGGCCGTGACCGAGCCCGCGAACAACCCGGTTGATTCCAGGTCGGTTGATTCCCGGTCGGGCGGGGCGGTCACCGCGGTCCCCGCGCTCCCAGTGGTGGTGTTCCACTGCGACGGCGGGTCCTTGGCGATGCCGGCCGGGGAGCCGGAGGTCGATGGGGCAGGGTTTGTTCGCGTGAGCTGCGCAGGGCGCGTGTCGCCGGGGGACCTGCTCCGCGCCGTCCGCGCCGGCGCGCCCGGGGTGCTGGTGGCCGGCTGCGCCTCCGGGGCGTGCCGTTTCCACACCGGGGACGAGCGCGCGCGCCTCGCCGCGGCGGTGGCCGACGCGACGCTGACCGAGCTCGGCCTGGGCGCCGGACGCGTACGCTTCGTGCCGGCCGGCAGTGGGGACGCGCGGACAGCGGCGGTGACGGAGTTCGTGAAGGAGCTCGCCCGGAACCCGGCACCCGGCCCCGATCCGGAGCGGCGCCGGCGGATGGCTGCCCTGATGGACGTGGATCCCGCGTATCCGCACCACGGCTGCGTTCAGGAAGCGGCCCTCCTGTCTCGGCTGCCCGCCGAGACTCCCGTGGCCCCGGAGTGGGCCGAAGGGGAGTGGGCCGAAGGGGCCGAAGGCGCGGACGCAGCCGCGTCGGCGTCGGCGTCCGCGTCCGCGTCCGCCCGGGACCTGCTGTACGTGTGCGATCTCCCCGTGCTGCAGGGGCTGCTGGGCGAGCACTTCCCGGCGCCCACGCACCAGACCCTGCGGAGCTGTCTCCGGCTGTTGAATCGAGCAGGTGTCCCCATCCGGGTGGCGCCGACGCTGCCCTGCTGCGGCCACGACTTCGGCTTCGCCGGATTCGAACACCGGGCCGACGAGGCCCGGCGCGTGCTCTCCGCGCTGCAGGCCACGGGCGCGCAGCGCCTCGTGGTGGTGTCCCCCGAGTGTGAGCAGCACCTCCGCCGCGAGCTCTCCGCGATCGGCTCCTCGGAGCTGGAGCTGCTGGGGCTCGTGGACCTGCTGGCCGAGCACCTTCGCGCCCTCGGCTTCACGACCACCGCGGCGCCTCCCGTGGCGCTGTACGTGGCCGACGCCCCGGCGGCGCTGCGACAGAGCGCCGAGCGTCTGCTGCGCGGCGCCGGAACCCCCCCCGTGGTCGTGCTGCCCGGTGAGGCGCCCTCCGGCGAGGAAGAGGGCTCGGCCGGGGTGCGCGGCTTCTTCCGTTGTGACGGCGAGGCACGGATGGCCCAGGAGCGGCTCCTGTCGGCGGTCGGCAGGGCCGGCGCGTCGGCCGTGGTGACGCTCTCGGTGATCGACTCCATCCACCTCGGCTGCGCGACCCGCCGCGGCGGGTGGCGACAGACCGCGGTGTCGGTGCACACGCTGTTCGATTGGCTTGCCGCGCGACTCGAAGCGCCTGGGAGCGTTTGACCCATGGAGCGCCGAATACAGACGCATCCGATTCTGGCGCCGAAGGCCGGGGAGCGCGTCACGTTCACCTTTGGGGACCGGCGGCTCACGGCCCGCCCGGGGGAGGCCATCTCCTCGGCGCTGTACGCGAACGGCATCACCGTGCTGGGCCATCACCACCGCGACGGGGGCGCCCAGGGCATCTTCTGCGTGAACGGGCAGTGCTCCCAGTGTCTGGTGCTGGCCGACGGCCGCCCGGTCAAGTCCTGCATGGTGCCGGTCCACGAAGGGCTGCGCGTGGAGCCCGCGCGGGGGGCGCCGGCCCTGCCGGCGGAAGACGGGGTCGTCTCCTACTCCACTACCGCGGCGGTGTCGACCCAGGTGCTGATCATCGGGGGCGGCCCGGCCGGAGTCTGCGCTGCGTCCGAGCTGGGGCGGGTCGGTGCCGAGGTGCTGCTGCTCGACGACAAGGACGCGCTGGGGGGCAAGCTCAGCCTGCAGACCCACGCCTTCTTCGGTTCGGTGCGCGCCTGCCACGCGGGCACGCGAGGGATCGACCTCGCCGGGATCCTGTCCGAGGAGCTCCCGCAGCTACCCAAGGTGACGACCTGGCTCGGGGCTACCGCCGTGGGTGTCTACCGGGACGGCCTGGTGGGCGTGGTCCACCGGGGCCGGTACGTCCTCGTCAAACCGGACGCGATCCTCGTGGCGGCGGGCGCCCGGGAGAGGAGCCTCTCCTTTCCGGGCTGCGACCTGCCGGGCGTCTACGGCGCAGGGGCGTTCCAGACCCTGGTGAACCGCGATCTGATTCGGGCCTCGGACCGGCTCTTCATCATCGGCGGCGGCAACGTCGGGCTCATCGCGGGCTACCACGCCCTGCAGGCAGGCATCCGGGTGGTGGGCCTCGTGGAGGCGCTTGCCAAGGTGGGCGGCTACAAGGTCCACCTGGACAAGCTCAAGCGTCTCGGCGTGCCCGTGTGGACCTCCCACACGGTGCTGCGCGTGCAAGGGGACGCCAAGGTCGAGCGGGTCACCACCGCGGCCATCGACTCCACGTTCACGCCGCAGCCCGGCTCGGAGCGCACCTTCGAGGTGGACAGCGTGCTGATCGCCGTGGGCTTGGCGTCGGTCAACGAGCTCGCCGTCAAGGCGCAGCAGTACGGCATCCCCACGTTCCTGGCAGGGGACGCCTCGGAGATCGCGGAGGCCTCGGCAGCGATCTTTTCCGGTCGGATCGCGGGGCGCCGAATCGCGTCCCACCTCGGCCTCGGCGGAGAGGTCCCCGGCGCGTGGCACACAACCGCGGAGATCCTGCGGAGCCGACCCGGCGCCGAGGTGGAGTTCGTGGGTGTGGACCCAGGGCTGGACGTGTATCCACTGATCCGCTGCGTGCAGGAGATCCCGTGCAACCCGTGCACCGAGGTGTGTCCGGTGGGCTCCATCCGGATCGATGACGGCACCATCACCTCCCAGCCCGAGTTCCGTGGGCGCTGTCTGGGCTGTGGGCGATGCGTCACCATCTGCCCGGGGCTGGCGATCAATCTCGTCGTGCAGAATTACGATCCGGCGCGGGAGCGCGCCCTGCTCGTGCTGCCCTGGGAGTTCGACGACGCCGCGGGGATCCGCCCCGGCGACGAGGTCGACACGGTGGACCTCGAGGGGAACCCCGTGGGGCAGGGGACGGTGCGCGCCCTCCGGGAGCGCGACGACCAGGACCGGCGCCGGCTCCTCCTGCTCGACGTGCCCTTCGCCGAGCGGCTCCTCGTCGCGGGCTTCACGGTTCCACTGGCCGGCGGGGCCGGCGTCGAGGCCGAAACCGTGGACGAGGACGAGGACGAGGATCCCATCGTATGTCGTTGCGAGCGGGTCCGGCGCTCCGAGATCGTGGAGGCCATCCGTTCGGGCATCACCGACATCAACGTGCTCAAGGCCGTGGCGAGGCCCTCCATGGGGGGATGCGGCGGCAAGACCTGCACAGAGCTCGTGATGCGTCTGTTCCGCCAGGAGGGCGTGGAGCCGTCGGCGGTGACGCCTGGAACCCAGCGGCCGCTCGTGGCGGAGGTGCCCGCCGGGGTGCTCGCCGGGGTGCTCGCAGGGGGCGACCCGTCGTCCGGTGAGGGGGATCGATGAGCACCTACGACGCCATCGTGATCGGCGCGGGCAGCGTCGGCCTGCCGTCGGCGTACTACCTCGCCGAGCGGGGCCTCAAGGTGCTCGTGCTCGAGGCGCTCTCCGCCCCCGGCCAGGGGCAGCACAAGGCCGCCATCGGAGGCGTGCGCGCCACCCACTCGGATCCGGCGAAGATCCTGCTGTGCAAGGACAGCCTCGACATCTTCCGGGGGTGGCAGGAGGCCCACGGCTTCTCGGTGGGCTGGAAGCCCGGCGGGTACGCTTTTCCGGTGTACTCCGAGCCGGTCGAGACCACGCTCCGGGGCCTGCTCCCAACCCAGAAATCCTACGGCCTCAGCATCGACTGGATCGACGCCGACGCCATGGCGGAGCTCATCCCGGGCCTGCGCCGAGACGGGCTGCGCGGTGGGACCTACTCCCCCGACGACGGCCAGGTCTCGCCTCTCCTCGCCGCCGAAGCCTTCCGCCGCGCGGCCGTCGCCCGGGGGGCCGAGTTTCGCTACCACGCCCCTGTCACCGGGATCCGCGTCGTCGGGGGGCGGGTGCAGGGCGTCGATACGCCCGGCGGCAGCGACGACGCGCCCCTGGTGCTCAACGCCTCCGGAGCCAACGCCCGGGAGGTCGGCGCGCTCACGGGGCTCGACATCCCGGTCACGCCGGACAGTCACGAGGCGGGCATCAGCGCCCCGCTGGAGCACTTCCTCAAGCCGCTCGTCGTGGATCTGCGCCCGGGCGCCGAGGGCAAGACCGCGAACTTCTATTTCGGCCAGAACCACGAAGGTCAGATCATCTTCTGCTACACCCCTCGCGAGCTATTCCTCGGCACCGACCGCGAATCCACCTCCGAGTTCCTCCCGGTCGTGACCCGCCGACTCATCGAGCTCGTCCCCCGCCTGCGCAACATGCTCATCCGGCGGGTCTGGCGCGGCCTCTATCCCATGACCCCTGACGGCGTCGCCATCATCGACCGCGCCCCCGAGCCCGAGGGCCTCTTCCTCGCCGTCGGCATGTGCGGTCAAGGCTTCATGCTCGGCCCCGGCGTCGGCCGCGCCATGGCATCCCTCATAATCGACGGCGAGCTCCCCCTGGCAACGGATGCCGCCACCATGCTCCGCTTCGACCGCGACTTCCACGCCGGCAAAACCGAAGCGCTGAAATAACCCCCGCCCGCTCACAGAGCCGAACAGACCGGTAAAATGTTTCAAAACAGCCTGAGATGAATCGTCTGACGCGAAAGTGA
>JBDRSE010000181.1:0-15784 GCA_043825095.1 bacterium | reverse complement strand
GCTACCGATTGGACCAGCTGAAGATCCCGTAGCTTCACGCCCGCCGAGAAATAATCCGATCGCTCAGTGCGCCGAGCCATCCCGGCTCGCGAGGCGCCAGACGGGAGCATATCGGGAATATTCGACCGCCTGGCAACAAAGCGAGCCGGGATGGATCGGCGGCCTGAACGATCGAGTTGTCCATTCGCGACCCCTTAATCCCGTTGGGCTGTGGTGGGGTGCGTGCTGCCGTGGATCTCGACAGCCACACCTTTCCGCTCCGATCTCGGCCGCCGGGGGCCGCGCCGGTGGTACTCGACGACCCCACCACGAAGCCAGGGGATGGGGTTGATCGACGCCCCACCACGTCGCAGCTCATAGTAGACGGCGGGGCGCTCCTGACGGGATCGCTGGGCGAACAGCGCGATGGGCCGACCCGCGGGCACCGCGTCCCCCACCTTGACCAGCGTCCGGTCCAAATGCCCCAGCACGGAGAGGTAGCCCTCGTCGTGATCGATGATCACCACGTTTCCGAAGCCGGCCACCGGTCCGATGAAGCGAACCTTGCCGGGAGCCGGAGAGCGGACCTTCCAGTTGGGGAGCGCGGAAATCTCGACCCCCTTGAACGCGGTCGTGGCCTTGGTGCCGGCAATGCGCTCCTTTCCGAACCAGCGCACGATCAACCCCGGAACCGGGCGCAGCAGCTTCCCCCGCCGCTCGTCAAAGGAACCCACCTCCCGGCGAAGGCTCTGGGTGAGCTTCACGATCTTGCCGTCCAGCTCCCGGGCTCGATGGTTCCACTCACTGGCCTGCCCCCGATGATTGCTCCGCCGATGACGAAGACTCACCAGCTCCTGATTGCACTGGGCGAGCTGCGCCTGGATCCGGTCGCGCCGCCGATCGAGATCCTTGAGCACGGCCAACCCCTGCTCGCGACGCTTCCGAACGTCTGCGAGCTCCTCGGACAACCGCTTTCGCTCGCGTTGCAAATGCTTGACCTCGTTCACGTCGCGTCGGACGATTCGCAGCAGGGTGTCCCGCCCATCCTGCGGCACGTGGGCCCGACGGCTGTCCAACAGCGGCCAGCGGGACGTGGACCGCACGAGCCGGTACAGCGCCCTCACACGCCGTCGCAGTCGTACCCGCTGATCGTCGATCTGCTTGACCAAGCCCCGTTGACGCCGTTTCACCTCCCCCAGGGCGACATAGACACGGCGCAGCTCTCCGTGGGTGGAGCGCCTGCCCATCCGCACCCGCCGCATCTCCACGCGCTGGGCCCGGAGCTGCCGGAGTGTGGAGAGCTCTTGGCTCAGCAGCTCGGCCATGGTCACCCGCCGGTTCGCCGCGGCGACCGCCGCCTGCGCCCCCAGGACCGGGGCCGCCTCGGCGGGGCCGCACCACAGCAGCAGCAGGAGCGCCGCAACCGCTGGGCACCGTCTCCCGGGGCGGTTGTTGCGATGGCTTCTACACATCGGCGGGTGTGCGGGTGGCGAAGAGGGCGCCGATCAGTCCGCAGACGGCGCCGATGGCAAGACCATAGCCGAGCTGGCTCGGGGGCAGGAACCCGAGCTTCGAGGCGCTCACCGAGGTCCCGAACAACGTATCGACCCGCCCGATCACGAGCAGGTAGAGCCCGAACAGCAGGCCGGTGGCGACGGTCGCGCCGATCAGTCCGTGCATCACTCCTTCCAGCAGGAACGGGGTCTTGATGAACCGCTCGGTCGCTCCCATGAGCCGCATCACCTCGAGCTCCTTGCGCCGATCCACGAAGCGAAGTCGGATGGTCACCATGATGATGTAGGCACAAGCGAGCAGCACGAGCAGACCGAGCGCGAACCCGGCGATCCGAATGCCGTTGACGAGCTGCCCGAGGCGATGAAACCAGGTTTCCACGGTCCGCACCGCTTCCACCCCCGGGACCACTCCCGCCATCCTCGTGAGCCGCTGCTGCGCCCCCAAGACGGTCTTGCGGCTTCCCGTGAGCGTGACCTCGTAGGTCAGCGGCAGGAACGAATCCTCCACGTCGGCGACGAACCGGGCGTCCGGACCCAGATGGTGCATGAGTCGCTGCTTGGCCTCCTTGGGGCTGACCGTGCGGACCCGCCGGACCCCCGGCGTCTCATTGAGCGCCTGCCGGATCCGCGCCGCATCCGCGGGGGGCACGCGGTCAACCAGGTCGACCGCGACCGTCGCTCCGGAGCCCCAGTCGTCGGTGAGCTGGGACAGGTTCTGCGCAATCAGGAACACGCATCCCAGCAGCACGAAGGCGAGCGCGACGCTCCCCAGGGTCAGGACCAGCGCGAACGGTTTGCCGCCTACCCCCGACAGCGCCCGTTTCACGTGATAGCCAAAAGTGTACATGCTCCCCCTACACGGTGAGTGACAGCTCCCCCGGCGCCCTCGCCGGGGAATGCTCGCTGAGCCAGACGCCCGAGCGCAGCTCCCGTTCCACGAGGCAGCCACCGTTGAGCTCGAGGACGCGATCCGCCTGCCCCGCGCGAATCACCTGCGGATCGTGGGTGGCCAGGATCACCGTCAGGCCGCGCTCCCGGGCCAGGTTGAGCAGCCGGAGCACCTCCGCGGTGGAGTCGGGATCCAGGTTGCCGGTGGGCTCGTCCGCCAGGAGGATCACCGGCTCGGCGACGAGGGCCCGGGCCAGGGCCACACGCTGTTGCTCACCGCCGGACAGCTCACCGCACCGGGCGAAGGGCTTGTCTAGCAGCCCCACCAGCTCGAGCACCTCGTCCACCCGCTTCCGCAACAAACCACCGTGCACGCCGCAGATCCGCAGGGGCAGGGCGACGTTCTCGATGATCGTGGTGTCCTCAAGCAGCTTGAAATCCTGGTAAATGACTCCGATGTTACGCCGCAGGTACGGAATGGAGCTGCGTTTGAGCTTGGCCAGATTCCGCCCGGCGACCATGACCTGTCCGCGATCCGGCCGCTCCGTGGCGGTGATGATGCGCAGCAGGGTCGTCTTGCCCGCGCCCGAAGTGCCGCGCAATATCACGTACTCCCCTTCGGCCACGTGCAGGTCGAGCTCGCGAAGCACGGGGCCCCGGGTGCGATAGCTCTTGCATACGTCGAATAGTCGAATCAAATCGAATCCTCTATGGTGCCGTCTGGACCGGTCGGAGCTGTCAAGAGGGCTCCCATTCAGCGATACCATAGGCGCATGGACCGGGCAAAAAACCCGACGGAGGGGACGGTTTGGAGGGGTTAGTGCAGGGTGCGGAAGCCGATCATACCGCGCTCCAGGGCATCCTCGCCATCCTCCTCGAAGCCCTTGAAGCGCACTCCCATGCCCATCAGAGATTTCGGGGCGCCGTCCTGGTGGTAGTTGAGATAGTAGTGGTTCTTCACCTCACCGATGGCGACGACCTCACCGTTACTGTCCGGAATCTCGAAGTGCACCCGGACCTCACTGCCCAGGGGGAGTGGGTCAAAGGTTTCGAGAAAGATGCCGCCTGATGAGATGTTCCGAGCCACGCACATGTAGCTGCCGAAAATCGGGCTGGATACCTCCACTTGGAACACCTTGTCGAACCGATCGTTCCGCCTTCGCTCAACCTGTCGATTGTCCTGAATCATCGCAGAGGCTCCTTGAGTGCTAACTTGTACGAATAGTACCAAGGTAGTCAAATGGAGTCAAATATACTACATTGTCCTACATGGGCCACCAAGGTCGCGACAGCCGCACCTTCCCGAGGCCCCTTCGCCAAGATGCCGTCATGTCGGCCGAAAACGTGCCCCGTAACTCGTTTTCTTTATAATGGTAACCGAACTATACTTGCCGCAACCCGGCAGAGAATCAGGGAGCAAAGCCATGTCTTCGCTCGAAGACCTCCTCCTCGACAGTGGGGCGATGACCAAAACACAGCTGGCCATCGTGCGCGACGAACAGGAAAAAAAAGGCGGTAGCCTGGACCTGAATATCCTGGCGCTGGGCTATCTTACCGAGCACGCACTCCAGCGCATCATCGAGCAGCTCTGGAATCAGGTGGGGCAGGTGGATTTCGAGCAAGCGCCCACGAAAGGGGCCATTGCGCTGCTGAGCGAGGAGCAGGCACAGACGGTGCAGGCGGTGCCCCAGAGCGTGTTGGGTCAGCAGCTCTATGTGCTCGTTCACGACCGCCAGACGGTGGACCGACTCGCCGAGCTGGATGAGCTCACCGAGTACGACATCGTCCCTGTCGGCCTGAACGAGGTTCGCCTCAAGTACCTCCTGGAGCGCTGTTACAACGTGCCGCGGAGCGAGCGCGACATGGAGATCATGGAACGGCTCATGAAACAGGCCGCCGCCGCGAAGGAACGGCACGCGGCGGCGCTCGACGCGCTGATCGGGGATCCCATGGCCGGACTGGAGCCCGGCATGCTGGCGGGAGCCATCGTCGTGGAGTCCCCCCCGCCGGAGCCCGCCGCGACGCTGGAGGAGCTCGACGAAGACGACATCCCGATCCTGGAAGATGAGCTGCTGATCGAGGTTGTGGACGAGGAGGAGTTCGACGCGGGTGAGGAGAGCAGCGGTGAGCGGGCCCTCGAGGAGGACCACCAGGTCATGGAGGTGGACGACTTCGAGGAGACCCTGGCGTCCGCCGAGAGCATGGATGCGCTTCCGGACGTGTTCTTCCGCTTCGGCGTGCCTTACTTCAAGTCGATGGCGATCTTCAAGGTGCAGGGCGGTATGCTCCACGGCTGGCGTGGCGCCGGTCTCGGGATCGTCCCGGAGATGATCCGCGGGATCGTCGTGCCGGCCCAGTCGGACACCTTTCTTGCCAAGGGCATCGAGCAAGGCGTGTACATGGGTCGGGGAGGATCCAACGCGGTGGAGGAAGGCCTCACCGAACAGCTCGGGAGCACGCCCGACGCGCACATCGTCACCGGTGCCATCGCCGTCGGCGACCGCCCGGTCATGGTGGTGTGCGGGCTCACCGAGGAGGGCGAGCCGGGCAGCTCGGTCGCCGACGAGCTGAAGCAGCTCTGTCAGCTGGCATCTCAGACCGTGGTGCGATTGATCATGGAGCGCAAGAAGGCGAAGCAGGCGGAGCAGGCGAAGCAGGCGAAGCAGGCGGAGCAGGACGAGCAGGAGGGCGGCGAGCTGGAGGACGACGAGCAGGAAGGCGACGAGCAGGAGGGCGACGAGCAGGAAGGCGACGAGCAGGAAGGCGACGCGCAGGAGGACGGCGAGCAGGAGGACGGCGAGCAGGAGGACGGCGAGCCGCCCAGCGAAGAGTCGGAGTCCGACGCTGCACCCAAGCCCAAGAAGCGAACCCGCAAGAAGCCCACCCCCAAGAAGAAGACCGCCAAGAAGAAGACCACCAAGAAGTCGAGCTAGGAACGCACGAATCGCGGATCAGACGGGGTGGGAGGGATCGCGGTCAATGCGACTTCGTTTCGCGACGACGCTTGCGGTGATGGGGCTTGGGGCTCCCGAGTCGCTTGCCGTCCCGAACCCGGACCACGCTTCCCGCGCCGGATTTCCGGGGCAGGACCGCCCACCAGCCGGGAGGCAGCTCCGGCCTGACAAATCCAAACACGGTGCGGGCATCGCGCGGGCTGAGGTTCACGCAACCGGCGCTCTTGCGCGTCCCGAACCGCCGGTGCCAATAGGTTCCGTGAAGCGCGATGGCACCCTTGAAGAACACGGTCCACGGCACGTCCCAGAGCTGGTACTGCTTCGCGTCTCGGGGCTGGCTCCGCATGTCTGTGGCCGCGAGCTTCGCCCAGACCCGAAAGCTCCCCAGGGGCGTCTTCGCGTGCAGTCCCGTGGACACCAGCGTGGTGAACACCGGTTTGCCTCCTTCGTACGCGGTCAGCACCTGCTGGCCGACGTCGACATCGATCCAGCGCTGACCCGCGCCGACGGCGGTGGGCAGGGCCGCCCGCTCCGCCAGCCGAACGTCCCGAGCCCGCAGCCAGCGATTCACGCCGATCCGGTAGTACCGCTGCCCCCAGCGGCGCCTCCGCTCCAGCACCGAGAAACGGTCGAAGCGCTTGACCCGCGCGGGAGACGCCCTGCCCGGGCGCGCGTAGACCCGCGTGCGATTCCGACGAACGAAGGCGACGGGGAGCGTCCACTGTCCACCGAGCTTCTGTCCGGAGAATCCCGGCGCTCGAATCCGGTAGACCTCTGACGCCGGAACGTAGGTGCCCCGGGTCGTTTTGTAGAACCACTCCCCATCGTACTTGAGGCGTTGTGCCACCGAGACGGCGTTCCTCGGCGCCAACTCCCGGAGAAAGTAGTCCGACGCCGCATCCGCCGGATCGAGGTACTCCCCCGAGCCGCCTTCTGCCACGGCCACGTACCGGAACGGCAGCTGCAGCCCCCGCGGAACCACGGGGTAGCGAGGCGCGCCGGGGTGCTTGCTCGTCTGGGCAACCTCCACGGCACAGACGAATCCCCCCCCCGCGAGCCGGTACCAGCCGAGCGTGCACCCGGGTCCGTGCACGACGCCCGTTGTCGCAAAACGCGCTCCACGCTCCACCACGCCGATGTGCGGCGCACGACCGCTGGCGGAGGAGCGGACGTACGTGTGGCGAACGAGGATCTGGATTGTGGTGGACGCCGTGGGACGCGCGCCGGCCCCCGGTCTCCGCGGGGCGGGGGCACCGAGCGCGCCGAGCTGCCCGCAGATCAGCGCACCTCCCACGACAGCACCACCGACAACGAGCAGGAGATGCGATCTGCGAGGAACGCTAAACAGCATCACTTTGACCACGATCCATCCCGCCAGGCTGCGTTAACTGCGGGCCCTCGTTGTTTCTGCTGCACAATGGCAGCAAGCTGCAATTCTGCAGCAGAGCGGCTCGCTGCGGTGCGTGCTCACGTACCCCAAGTACGCTGCGCGCGCTCCTCACTCGCGCCTTGCCTGGCGGGCGCCTCGTGGCCACTGTGACGCTGTTTGACCCAGTGTCCATGAGACCCTGGTTAGGGTTTCGGTCGCCGGAAGGGAATGACCTTTCCGCCGTGGGGCGGGCCATCGTCGTCGTCCTCATCGGAGTCGTCGTCGAGCTCGTCGTGATCGTCGTCGTCAATCCCCATGAGCTCCCAGAGATCGCCGAGGTCCTCCTCCAGGGACTCGTAGAACTCCTCGAGTTCCTCACCGGTCGGGTAGAGATATAGCACCGGCAGCATCCCTTCGGCGACGCGCTCGCCCCATCCCTCGTCCCGAATGCGGCTCTCGAAGAGCTCCCGCGTCCGATCCAACGCCTCGAGGTTCAGCTCACCCCGCTCTGCAGAGGCAACCACCTCGTGCTGCACCTCGACGAGCCGCAGCTCCTCCAAGGCCGACAGCGCCTCGGTCGCCAGCTCCTCCGGTGCGTCCGTTAGCGCCCGCAGGAAAATGCCACCGACGTCGAGCCGGACGGCCGGGTTCCGGGCCACCAGGATGGCGAGGGACCACAGCGCCGCGATGCGTCTGGAAATCCGGGCCTCCGGGTCGCCCAGCACCTCCGTGAGCGGGCCGACGCTCGGATGGCCGTATCGGGCGATCGCCGAAGGCGCTTCCTCACCGAGCGGATCGGTGTCCCCGAGCACCGCCAGCAGTCGCGGCAACGCATCGACGTCCCGAACCTCACTCAGCAGCCGAGCGGCGTTCGCCGGCGCCTCTCCCGCGCCCGGGAACGGCTCGTTACGATAGTCGTCATCCATCAGCCACTCGAGGAGGTCGTCCCGGGCGGTGTCGATGTCGGCCAAGATCACCCGAACGACCTCTCGGGGCGCATATCGATCCTCGGATGCCAAGATCTCGAGCGCGTCCTCCACCATCGGGCCCGAGGACACAGCCCAGTCGTCGTCGTCCTCACCGAAGACGTCTCCCTCGTCGTCCCACTCGTCTTCGATCCCCAGCTCATCCCCTTCCCCATCGTCATCATCACCTGCCACCAGCCGCACCGCCTCCACCCAGGGTCGGTCGTGCTTGCGGGTGAGCGCGCCCGCTACGAGATCGCCCACCTGCAGGTCCTCTCCGAACGGGGCGTCACCCCGCACCTCGTCGGCCGTCTCCAGGTCGAGCAGGACAATCGCTTTCCCCTGGTTCTCCAGGACCTGAAAGTAGCGTTCGTCCTCGGCGTTACTGCGCACCTGCGCGCCTCCGACGAGCGCCAACGGCGACGGTCCCCCGTTCGTGGAGGCCCCCTGCCCATCCTCACCGCGACTCAGCCCGCGCGTGGCCTGCCGCAGCACCTCGAGGATCTGCTCACCGGACTCCTCGGCGAGCAGGTGAGAGCGCGAGAGCCATTGCACAAAAGAGCGCGTGGCCGCCACGTACCGCTTTCGCGCGCGATCATTGGACAGGAGCCGGTTGCCCAGGAATTCGTTGATAAAGGCGCTGATTGCCTCGGGGGTCACGTCCTTGACGCTTCCGCCGGTCGACTCCCCGGGCGCGTCCGGATCGATCAGCTCCAGCGCCAGATAGCTCTGGAGAAGCTCCATTGCCTCCCCGTAGCGCTTCACGGTCACGTCGGATCGGCGCCGCTCCGTGTCCGACAAGAACCGTTCGATGGCTTCCTGGAGTTCCATTCCCTACCGCCGCCTCAGCTCACTCATATCGGGCGCGCAGCTTGACGTACTGACCGCGCTTACCGCCCTGGGTCGGGCCGAGCTCGAGCTCTCCCCTCCCCGGTTGACCGAGCTCCTGTTCGAGTGTGCCAAGGGCATCGGATGAGCCCTTGTCCCGCTCCTCCGCCACCAGGAACACGCGAAAGTAGTGATCCCCCTGGAGGCCGCCGAAGGTCATCGTCTCGGCGGGCAGCTCCTGCCACTGTCGCTCAGACAACCAATCGTCCGGGCTCAGAAACTCAAGTGTCGCGTCGTAGGTGAAGGGACCCGCCGGATTGAAGACAGGTTCCGGATGTCCGATCAGCCGGATCCGGAGCGTCAGCTCGCCCTTGCCGAACAGATCCATGGTGCTGGAAGACCACACCTGGGAGAACCGCAGCGCCACCGTCTGGGGCGCGACGCTCACGGTGGGGCTCGGGGCGGGTGCGGCGGGGATCGCCGGCGCCGGAGGCGCCACGACCGGCACGCTGGGGGCGACGGCAGACTCCTCGACGAGCTCCACGAGCATCAGGCCGACGTGCCCAAGGGATTCGGCGATGGCGACCTTGCTCGCCTCCGGGGCCCGCTGGATCTGACCCGGAGGGATCATCGCGTCGAAGTGCGGGCGCAGCGCGTCTACAATCGCCTCCATGGTTTCGGCAGACCGCCTGACGACCATCTCCTCGATGAACTGCATCGGGTTGCCCACCCGCATGGTGAGCCGACGCCGATAGGGCGAACCCCGCGGATACCACTCCACCCTCGTCGGCTCTTTTCCGACCGTGTACAGCAGGCCCGACGGCTGCCGATTGAACTGCAGGAGCTGGAGGTCGTGGGGGCCGATATCGAAGACGGCGGTCGCGTGATCTCCCGCGACGAGCACCGCCCAACAGTCCTGCGGCACCATGATGCAGGTCCCGGGCAGCACTCCGGCCTCGCCGACGAAGCGAGACAGGAGGCCCCCCTTGTGCTGGAGGGCGATGATGCCGACGGCGATTGTCTTTTTCACCACAGGTCCTCGTCGATGCCCTACGTTTCCCAGGGTTTTAGCATGACGCTGGTCCAAAGCAAAGGATACACCATCCCCTCCCCTTGTCACACCCGTCGACCCCGCATTAGGCCCTCGCTACGCTCTGGGTGCCGCAAATAGCACCCCCGTGAACACAGACCCGAACACAGACCCTCGACGCACAGACCCGTCTCCCTTGACGTAGCCTGGGACGCTGTGTTCTGTTCGCCGCGCAAGGCCCACGGAGTGATTCGCCATGGAATTCGTCTACGTCGTCAACCGCACCGAGCTGTTCGACCTTCCCTTTCCCCATGGGTTCGTCGGCCGCGCTCCGCCCGACGGACATCCGAGCCTCGAGACGTACCTCGAGCGGGTGAAGGCCCACGGCTATTTCGTCGAGCGGGAGCACGCGGAACAGAACTCGAGCCTGAAGCAGATCATCCCCTACACCCTCGTCCTCCACGGAGATCAGATCTTCCTGGTCCGGCGCACCAGCGGCGGCGGAGAGCAGCGGCTCTATGGGAAACGCTCCATCGGCATCGGCGGCCACATCAACCCCGAGGACGACTCGGGTGACCGCGCCGACCTCGTATTTCAGTGCGCTCGACGCGAGATGGACGAGGAGCTGCTCATCACGGCGCCGTACTCCATCCGCCCGGTGGGCGTCATCAACGACGACGCGAACCCGGTGGGCTCCGTGCATTTCGGCGTCGTCCTGGTGGCGCACCTCGAACGCGCCGCCGCCCAGGTGCGCGAGCAGGACGCCCTGGAAGGCGCATTCACACCGGTCCGTGACGCACGGGCGCTCCTGGATCACCCCGACGCGAATTTCGAAACCTGGTCGTCGCTGATTCTCGAGAACCTGGAAGACGCGCTCGTGAGCGGTTCAGCGTAGTCGAGCGGATGCCCAAGAGTGAAACAAAGTGCGAAAGTCGAGCCTAGGCCGCGAGGTCGAAGAGATCGTCGGAGAGCTGCAGGCTGCGTCCCTGGGAGGCAACCAGTCCCTTTCGGGTGAAGCCGGCCATGGCCCGGGACACGGTTTCGCGACATGACCCCACCATGTTCGCCAGCTCCTGCTGGGTCGGCCGTCTGCGGATCACCCGTTCCTCGGTCCCTTCGGCGTCGTCCCGCGCGAGCTTCACGAGGGTGCGCGCCAGCCGCACGCTGACGTCGCGGAGCGCGAGGTTGGCGATCAACTCGTTCTGCTGCCGCATGCGACGGCTCATCTCCATCAGGAACGTCACCGCCGTCGCCGGGAAGCGGCCCAGGTGCTCAAACAGCTGGTCGCGGGCCAATACGAGGATCGTCGTGTCCTCCGCCGCTTCGGCGGTCACGCCGCGCTCCTGTCCGTCAAAGGCGGACATCTCACCGAAGAACTCACCCGGGCCGAGGGAGCTCAGCGTCATCTGACGACCGTTGTCACCGTAGATGACAAGCTTCACCAGGCCACGCTGGACGATGAATAGAGAGTCCGTGACCTCGTCCTGCGCCATGATCTGGCTGCCCGCTTTACGGTGCCGCATCACCAGCCGCGCCGAGATGTCCCGTTGCGCTTCCGGGCTCGTATTCCGGAACAGCGACAACCTTGAAATGATTGCGTTGAACGTCGGATTGTGCTCATCCCGCTGAGGGGTGAGGTATGCCATGCTCTGGAGGTAGCTTCTCATAGGTTCATCCTGTGATCGGATCCACGCGGCCTCAGCGAAAAGCAATCCCTATGCCAGAATCATCATGCAGTATTTTCAGGTAGTTGGAATTCCGTTCGGCAAGGGGATCATAACCTTTGGAATACACCTGTAGTAATTTTGCAACACCGGAGAGGGGAAGGGATGTCACCTCGACAGCCCACAAGGCCGGCGCCCTCGGCATCGCGAAAACCGCCCCTTTACAGCCCCGACTCCATAAATTAGGGTCGGTGGAGAACAACGGGAGCTCTTCGACATGATTTCCATCACCTGCAACGGGCAAACCAGGGAGCTTTCCGAGTCCCTTTCCGTCTCCCAGCTCGTCGACGAGCTGGGAGTCGGAGCCAAACGGTTTGCCGTCGAGCTGAACCGCGAGGTCGTGTCCAAAGACCGCCTCGGGGACGTCCTTCTCCAAGACGGAGACGAGGTCAACATCGTCACCCTGGTCGGCGGCGGTTAGGAGCACACAGCACAT
Organism: bacterium; assembly: GCA_043825095.1. GTDB lineage: Bacteria > Myxococcota_A > Polyangia > HGW-17 > JAJRWW01 > JBDRSE01. The sequence goes on along the minus strand of JBDRSE010000181.1, from coordinate 4,097 downwards.
GGCAACCACGAAGGACGAGGGGCTGGTGATCGGCCCGCATCGGTTCACCTCCCGGCTCATCATCGGCACCGGGAAGTACGCGTCTTTTGCCCTCACTCGCGACGCCATCGCCGCAACCGGCGCGCAGATGGTCACCGTGGCCGTGCGGCGCATCGAGCTGGATCGCACCAAGGAGTCGCTCCTGGACTTCATCGACGAGAGCAAGTACGTCCTGCTGCCGAACACGGCCGGCTGCTTCACGGCCGAGGACGCCGTCCGAACCTGTCGACTGGCCCGAGAGATGGGCATCGGCGACCTCGTCAAGCTCGAGGTCATCGGAGACAAGGACACACTCTTTCCAGACGTCCCGGCCACCCTCGAGGCGGCGCGCGTGCTCGTGGGCGAGGGCTTCACTGTGCTGCCCTACGTCACCGACGACCCGGTGGCCTGTCTGCGGCTCCAGGAGCTCGGTTGCGCCGCGGTCATGCCCCTCGCGGCGCCCATCGGCTCCGGGCTCGGAATTCGCAACCCCTACAACATCAGGATCATCTTGGAGCAGGCCCGCGTCCCCGTGATCGTCGACGCGGGCGTGGGCACGGCCTCGGACGCCGCCGCGGCCATGGAGCTGGGCTGCGACGGCGTGCTGATGAACACGGCGGTGGCCGGCGCCGACGATCCCATGAAGATGGCCCGGGCCATGCGGCTGGCCGTGGAGGCCGGACGACTCGCCTATGAGGCCGGCCGCATTCCACGGAAGCTCTACGCCACCGCCTCGAGCCCCATCGAAGGCGTCCTCTGACCGGGCATGCTCCCCGGTTTTCAGCTGTACGTGATCACAGACCGCCGCCTGGCGCCGGCGGGGGATCTCCCCGGCTTGCTGGCGCGGGCCCTGGCGGAGCTGCCGGCGGGCCTGGTCGGCGTGCAGCTTCGAGAAAAGGACCTCGGGGCGAGGGACCTGTGCGACCTGGCGCGAGAGGTACTCACGGTCACGCGACGTGCCGGCGCGCCGCTGCTGATCAACGACCGGCTCGATGTGGCGCTGGCGGTGAGGGCCGACGGTGTGCACCTCGCGGGCCACAGCCTGCCTCCCCGAGAGGCCCGGGAGCTGCTGGGACCGGAGCGCCTGCTCGGCGCCTCCGCCCACAGCCTCGCCGAGGCGCGCGCCGCGCAGGAGGCGGGGTGCGACTTTGCGACCTTCGGCCCGGTGTTCGCGACGCCGTCGAAGGCGCGGTACGGCCCGCCCGTGGGGCTGGAGCCGCTCCGCGAGGCCTGCGCCGAGCTGGCAACCTTTCCGCTCCTGGCCCTCGGCGGAGTGGAGTTGGCGAACGCGTCGTCCTGTCGCGCCGCCGGCGCCCGAGGGGTCGCGGTGATCCGGGCGGTGCTCACAGCGGCGGATCCATCCCGGGCCTGCCGGGAGCTGATCACCGCCACGCACGCAGGGCGCTGAGCGGTTGGATCCCCGGCGCCGGGACGGGACTACGGCTTCATGGGGGGCGGCGGGAGCCGGCTGGGATCCAGCTTGGGGATGAGGCGCAGCAGACCGGAGTCGGTTCCCCCGGACTCGGCCGGCACATCGCTGGGCTTGTAGCCGTCCTTGGAGTCCTTGGCCTCGTGGTCGACCTTGTGATCGGGATTCAAGTTGGGATCGTCGGCTGCATAGCTCACGCCGGGCTTGCGCAGGAAGTGCTCGATGGGGGTCTTCTGCCGCCCCATGATGCGACCCTCGGTGACCTCCACCCGGACCGGGTGACGCAGGGTGTAGTAGTAGCCGCGCGTGTGGAGGTTGATCCGATAGCTCCGGTTCTGGACCGTGAAGCGCTTCGCATACACCAGCGGCACCTGACCCCGCCGCACGAACCGGCTGTGCCGCACCACGAAGGAGAACAGCCGCAGCGCCAGATGATTGTGCAGCCGGTGGCAGCCGTGCGAGTACCGGGTCAGGATGGACATGTAGTCCACCGAGCCGTGGGTGCGGATGCCGAGGTCCTTCCAGGCCACGCGCTGACGGTCGCGGGACTCCTGGATGTGGTAGGCGGCGACGAGGCCGTAGGCCGACGCATAGCTGGGCCCGATCTCCTCGCGGTTGACCCGACGGACCCAGCGCCCGTCCTTCCGCTCGTACGTGAGCAGGGACTTGGGCGGCGTGGTCGCCGGCGGAATCCACACCGGCCCCGCGACCACGTCCCGCCAGATCCGCGGGCCCACGTCCGAGCCCTTGTAGGCGAAGTACTCCTTGCCGTCGCGGTACTCGGTGCGCCATCCCCCGATGGTGGTGTTGTAGCGAACCAGCGGAATCTGCCTCTTGCCCACGACCGCAAAGAGGGTGAGGGTGGGCCGGTTGCGTCGGAAGAAGCCACGGCGCTTGCCGTCCGCCCGGTACGGGGCATCGTACCAGACGTCCCCTCGGTCAATGACCACCTGGAACCGCATGTCGGCGGAGTAGTAGTCGGGTCGCGGTGGGAGCTTGATCCCCACACGGAACCGCCGGAAGAGGGTGGCGGGGTGGCGCTTGAAGAATGCCAGCGCCTTCTCCGGCGTGTCGAGATCCATCGCCTGGAGCACCTTCTGCGAAGAGGCCCCGACGTGGTCAGGCCCCCGCCGGCGTTTCTTGCGGGTCTTCTCCGCGCCGGGCAGCTCCGCGGAGCCGTCCTCGATAATGCCCAAGGAGTGTACGACGCGCTCCGTGATCAGCCGCCGGAACGTGGCAAAGTTGTTCAGGAGCGGTGCGCGCCCCAGCACTCGAAGGGTTTGGCCGAAGAGCTGCCCCCAGCCGTACAGCATGTGCTTGCGCTCGAATCGGGCCAGGGCCTGGTGCATCGAGTAGCCGAACAGCAGCCGGGTGACGTGCTCCCCTGGGCGAAACAGCCCTTCACATTGGAGCCGAAGCGAGGCCTGGTTGATCACCGCCAGCTTGGTCTGGAACAGCCGATATCTCTTGACCAGAAACGCTTTCCCTCGGCTGCTGAGCTGACCGACACTCCGCGCTCCGGTCTGCCGCATGGCGCGTCGCACCTGGACCTTGAGCTCCTTGAACCGGTCCAGGATGGCACGCGCCCCCTTGACTCCTTCGTACTTCACGGCTCCGCGATACCCCATGAGCACCTGACCGCGGAGCTTCGCGTAGCACTCCTTGGCGTCGTCGGTGAGGAAGCGTTGTCGGATCACCGACATCGACGGCGGGATGCCGAAGAGCTCGACATAGTTGTGCTCCCCCTTGCCCAGGGGCTTTCCCGTCTCGTCCGCGATGTCGTTGGCGATCTCGACAAACGTCTTCCGATACTCGTTCTTCTTGAAATCGTCCTGGCCAGCGGTGCGCTCGCGGAAGATGTAGGGCACGAAGTCGTCACTCAGGTCGACGACCGAGTAGGCCGCCAGGCGCGCGTCGTCGTCGCGAACCACGGTCGCCTTCCCGCCCTCGAAGAGATAGACCCGACGGAGGGGCGGGATCGAATCCGCCTCGGGGAGCTTGAGCCCGTCCCCCGACTGCGCCGGTGGACGAGCCGGAGGGACGGCCGTCGCTGGGGACGCGGGCTCCGGAGCCCGGGCCGGAAGCGGGGCCCAGGGCGTAGTCGCGGTCTTGTTCACCTTCTTCGCGCTGGCCCGGGACGACTTCCCCCACCAGGCCCGAGCGGCCAGCGCGACCGATGCCGTGGCCAAGCCGGCCGCGACGAACAGCGCGATGGTGGCAGACAGCGCCCCGGCGCGCGAGCCGGACTTGGGACGCACCCGCCGCCTACCTGATCCTTGAGCTTGCCGTGCCGTCCGTGAAGCAGACTCCCGGGGCGGGTATCCCGGGGAGCGGCGGCTGAGGGCTGTCGTAGACATACCTACATTTGACCACACTCCCCCCAAAGCGCAACTTTCTTGAATTTGCTTTATATTGCAGTTGTTTACACTGACAGCATCAACCGTAGCGCCGATACAGGATCACAGCGGCCGCCACTCCCAGGACGACTGTGACGACCCACCAGAAGATGTTCGCCATCGTCTGACCCTTCTTGGTCTGGGCCCCTTTGCCGTCGATCGATGCCGCTACGTTCTTGAACCCTGAGCGCATGGACATCATGGATCCACGCTTGGACCCGCCCGAGGGCACCGCCGTACAGCCGGTGCGGCCC
>JBDRSE010000180.1:0-51663 GCA_043825095.1 bacterium | reverse complement strand
GTCGGTACGGCGCAGCAGCAGGTTGGCGTGACGAAAGACCGTGCACTCGCGGGTCGAGTAGCGGGAGCGGTCCATGCCGTAGCCCAGCTCCGCCGGGTTCGAGAGGTCCGCCGGGTTGAAGAAGCCGAGGGACTCGCAGAGCTTCGCGGCCAGGCTGGTGCCGCTCTTGTACGCGCCGCAGACCAGAACGACCGGCTTCACTGAACGCCAGTCGACAGGGGAAGCGCCTGCCGGGCCCATCGTCAATTGAAGAACTCTCCGCCGGAGATGTTGTACGCCTGGCCGGTGATCGCGCTCGCCTCACCGCTCGTCAGCCAGGCGACGAGCCCCGCCACGTCCTCGGCCGTGACCATCCGGCCCAGGGGGATACCCGCCACCGCCGCCTCGCGGACCTCCTCCACCGGCACGCCGGCGCGACGCGCCGACTCCGCGCAGTCGGCGCGCGACATGGGTGTGTCGACCCAGCCCGGACACACCGCGTTGACGCGGATGCCGCGCGGAGCGAGCTCGAGGGCGACGCACTTGGTCAGGCCCAGGACTGCGTGCTTGGAGGCGCAGTAGGCCTCGTATCCCGCGCGCGCGTTCTTGCCGAGGCCCGAGGAGATCACCACGACGCTCCCGCCGCTGGGCATCCGCTGGGTCCCGTGCTTCAGGGCGTAGTAGATGCCGTAGAGATTGGTGTCGATGGTGTCGGACCAGACCTCATCGGTGTCGCCGTCATCGAGCCGCGCCTGCCGGCAGACCCCGGCGGAGGCCACGACGCAGCCAGCCGGCTCCTGGAACAGACGGGCCACGTCGTCCTGGCTCCGCACGTCGGCCACCACCACCTCCGCGGCTCCCAGCCCGGCCAGCGCCTCCTCGGTGAGCCGTTTGCTGCCTGCGGTGCGGACCGCAGCGACGACGTGATCTCCCGCCTGGAGCATCCGTCGAGCCGTGGCCAGGCCGATGCCGCTTCCCGCCCCGGTGATGACCGTTCTGCGCATGCTGCCCTCTCAGTAGGTGGCTTCCAGTGCCTCCCGGATCACGGCCTCGGCCACCGGGATGGCGTACTCTCCGTCTACGGACCACAGCGTTCCGGGCGCGGTCGGCAGGGCCATCCGTACGCCCTCGGTCAGGTACCGCTTGCCATAGCGCAGCGCCCGCACCACCTCGTCGGGGTCGATACCGGCCGGAACGCGCGTTTGGAGCCCGTACTGCCCGAGGAGCCGCTCATGCAGCTCCACCACGTCCTCGCCACAGGCGCCGAGAAGACGGGCAACGCGCGCCGCCACCACCATGCCGATCGCCACGGCCTGGCCGTGCCGGAGACCAAACCCCGACAGGAACTCGATCGCATGGCCCACCGTGTGCCCGTACTGCAGGACCATCGCCTCACGCTTCTCCCGCGGGTCCAATCGGATCAGCTCGCACTTGAGCTCGATGTTGCGCCGCACGGCAGCCTCCAGGAAGTCCAGGTCCCGTCGGTCTCCCGCGTAGCCAACCAGCCAGTCGATATAGGTCGGGTCCTGGGCGAGCGCATGTTTGATCACTTCGGCGAGCCCGTCGACGATCAGCGGCTCGTCGAGCGTTCCGAGCACCTCCACGTCGACACCGATGCACAGCGGTGCGTAGTAAGAGCCCACCAGGTTCTTTCCCAGCCGCCCGTTGACCGCCTGTTTGTGGCTGATGGCGGAATCACACTGGGCCATCAGCGTGGTCGGGACGTGCACGAGACCGATTCCGCGGTACAGCGTGGAGGCGACGAATCCACAGAGGTTGCCCGCGGCGCCGCCGCCGAGGGAGATCAGGACCGAGCGCTCGTCGATGCCCTCTGACAGCACGCGGTCTACGATCCGCTGATAGTTGTCGAAGGCCTTGGCGGCTTCGCCCTCGGGGAGCACGATCGTGTGCACGTCGTAACCCATGTCGGACAGGCCCTCCACGAAGGCGCGGCCGTAGAGCTCGGCCACCCGCGGATCCGCGAGCACGAAGTGGGGGGAAGCGGCGCACTGGGCCGGAATGCACGGGAAACGGTGAGGCTCGCGGGCGAGGCCGCGACGCAAGTAGATCTGCGTGGTGGCCGGCGCTCCGGTCTCGAAGGCGTAGGTCGGCTCAGCCGAGGTGTCCGGGGACGCCGCCTCGGCTCGACGATGGATCTCTTGCCGGCGCCGAGCACGCAGCGCCATCTCGGCGCGGATGAGGGAGGAAGGACTGTCCACGTTGCTCCCGTGCATGGTCGCGCCCGGACGAGAAGATCTCCACGGTTCACGATCCTCGATGCGGCCCGGATAGTAGGGGTTTCTCCAGGGGTTGTAAAGATCGGAACCCGGGTGCGCGGGTCCCCTCACGGCCGCGAGAAGTGCGCGCGGAGACGGTCCCGGGCAGCGCCTTGGACATAGATGAAGTTGCGCAGGTAGTCCTCGCCTCGACGCACGTCCTGATGGCGGGTCGGATCGAAACGTTCGAAGGGATGCAGCTGGCCACGCAGCAGGAAGTGGGCCTCGTAGCCGAGCTCCGTGAGGAAGCGATGGACGGCCTGCACCGAGCCGGCCTTGTGGCGCTCCTCGACCTCGACGACGAGCGCGGGCCGATCCCGCTCGAGGGTCCCGCGCGCGCCACGCAGCACTGCCTCCTCATGACCTTCGACATCGATCTTGACGAAGCCCACGTCTTCGAGCCCATAGGAGTCCAGCGTGCGCAGGGGCACGTCGTAGCGCTCCACCTGGCTCGTATCGACCATGCCCGCGAAGCGGTTCTCGGGCTCGACGGTCGCGTAGCCCGGGGCAAAGATAGGGGCCCGCAGCTCGGCCGTGCCCGCGGTGTCGCCGAGCGCCACCTGTTCGCAGCGAAAACGCGCGCCGTGCCGCCCAAAGGCCCGCCGCAGAAGCGCTGCCCGCGCCGGCAGGGGCTCGAAGGCGACGCATCCGCGGGAACAGCCGAGCAGCGGGCAGGTGTAGAGCCCGTTGCAGGCGCCGACGTCGACGCTGAGCCGATCCGCCGTGCAGAGCACGGGGAGCAGCGCGACCTCGGACTCCACCAGCCCGTGCCTCCAGCTGCTATATCGCCAGTAGCTCGGAGAATGGACCTGGATCCACGCCGCCTTGACCTGGAAGCGCAAACGCTGGAGCCAGCCAGACCGCGCAGGCAGCACGCCGGAGGACAATGACACACCCCTCGATCCTCCCCTTGTGTATCCAGCCACATCCTCGTTGTCAAACGAACCCGGGTGCCCTATCCGCCTGTATCGTTTCGCCCGCATCGATTGGCCCGTATCGATTGGTTGCACCGCGCCGGGAGACGCGCGATGATACGGCATGCTCGCTGGTCGACTGACATCAGCGGGACACCACGTTCGGCAGGCGGGCCTTCGCTGAGGTCGGCCAGCCCGTCGAGCCCGACTCGAGGATGGGAGGTGCGAGATGAGGATCAGGAGCGTCGTCGGGGTGCTACATTTTGCCCTGGTCGTAGCCACGATCATCGGCCTGTTCCAGAAGATCCCCCATTACTGGACCGCCGTCAACGTCGCGGTCATCGTCGTGTGCGCCGTCGGAGGTGTGCTCCTGTTGAAGTCGGAGTAGTCCGCAGGCGCGCGTCTTGGAAACCAGGCCGGTACCGACCAAGATCCCAACGCTGGCGCCGCTGCTCGCTGTGCTCATGGTGTCGCACGTCGCCTGCGGCGACTCCGGAGGCGGCGATCCGCAGGACTCCGGCGTTTCGGAAGACGCACTGGCCGACGCCGCGCCCGGCGATGACGCGCAGACGCTGCAACCGCTGACCTGGTCCACTCCGTTGAACCTCAGCGAGTCGGTCACCTTCTCCGACATCAAGCTCAACTGGGGCAACTCCATCGCACTCTCACACGGAGGCACCGTGCAGGTGGTGTGGCGGGAGGTGACCGACGTCCAGGGCAATTTGATCACCGGCAAGGTGGTGCACCGGAGCAAAGATCAGACCGGCTGGCTGCCGGTACAGGACCTCTCCCCCCTCTCCGCCGGCACCGGGCACCCCAAGGTCGCGTCCCCGGGAGACGTCAACGTCTACGTGACCTGGCATCAGTTCGACCCGGATCCGGCCGGGGACGACTCGATCTTCGTCGCGGTCTCGGACTCCTCTGGCCAAGTCGGCACGTTCACCGCGCCCCAGGCCATCGTCACCGACGCCGTGGTGACGGCGCAGAGCCCGCTGCAGGAAATGGCGACCTCCCCGTCCATCGCCGCGACCGGCGACTGGGTGTACGTCGTGTGGGCCGACGACCGCGTGGTGAGCAGCTGTGGCTTCAATGTCTCGGAGGTGTACCTCATGGCGTCCGGCGACCGGGGCCTGCAATGGGACGGACCGCACATGGTCACCACCCCCGACTGCCGCTCGTCGTGGACCCCGACCGTTGCCGCGGCGGATTCCTACGTGCACGTGGCCTGGACCGACGAGCGCCACAGCGCCAGCGACTGCGGCCTGGGCGGCTCCCCCTGCGAGGAGGAGGAGTACTACCGCCGCCTCGCCGACCACGGCGCCACGCCCGATCCCGATGAGCTCCGGCTGACCTACGACGACCCGTCGGCCCTGGCCCAGTCCTGGGCGGGCAACATCACGCTGACCGCGGACCCGGGTGGAGGCCCGCACATGGTGCACTACGCCTGGATGGACAACGTCGGCAGCGACGACTTCGAGGTGTATTACCGTCGTTCCCCGAACGACGGTGCCTCGTGGCCCGGTGGGCCCATGCAGCTCAGCCCCACCACCCCGGGCTGGCTCTCGGCCCGGCCCACCATTGCGGGCGAAGGGTACGTGGTGCACGTGGTGTGGATGGACGTGCAGGGTGACACCGCGGCCACCATCTCCCACCGCTGGTCCGACGACGGCGGCTTCAACTGGTCGGATGTTTCCGACGTCACCTCCGGCACGGGCACCTTTGCAATCCAGCCCTCGGTGGCCTATGGTGACGGCCGGGTGCACGTCGTGTGGAACGATCAGGCCGAGATCTGGTACGCGACGTCCCCCTGACCACCAGCAACAGAGGACCTCCCATGCGACACAAAGCCGGGCTCACGATCACCGCGTCACTGGCGGCCCTGGCGCTCCTGCTCTGGACTTCCCCGTCCCGGGCCCAGGAGCGCTTCTCCCTGTCGATGTTCCACTTCAACGTGCAGTACGTGGCCGGCGGGCTCGTGGGCTTCCCGGACGGCGAAACCCACATGGGGGGCTTCGACCTCGACGACGCGGAGCTGCAGGATGTGATCATCGTGGAGAGCTTCGAGCCGGTGCTCGACCTGCTCATCGCCCACCCTACCTGGAAGCTGACCCTGGAGCTGCAGGGCCACATGGTGGAGGCCATGCAGGCGCGACACTCCCTGGTGCTCGACAAGCTGCGGACCCTGGTGGACGACGGCCAGGTGGAGCTGGTGAGCTTCCACTATTCGGACCAGCTCTTCCTGGCCTACCCACGCCTGGACCTGGTGCGCTCTCAGGAGATCCTGGACGAGGTGCTGGCCGACGCCGGCCTCACCCTCTCGCCCGTGGTGTTCTGCCAGGAGGGCCAGTTCGGCGAGGGCATGGCGCGCCTGGCGCCGGATCATGGCCAGACCATCCTCGGCCTGCCCAAGAACCTGTTTCGCTATCAGCACGTGGCCGAGTACGACGTGGCGGCGCCCCTGTACGAGCTCGAGGACACCGACGTGATCATCATCGGCCGGGGCTTCGACTCCACCGAGCTCGCCGTGACCTGGAGCTTCTTCGACGACGGAGAGCTCATGGCCACCAACGGCATGGATCCCTACCTCGGACCCAACTTCGCGCACGACCCCGAGTCCGTGGCCGAGTACGAGCAGCAGCTGCTGGACCACGAGGCCGCGGGCTATCAGATCGCCACCATCAGCGAGTACGTGGCCTATGTGAAAGCTCAAGGCTTTCCCCAGCCGCCCCTGCCCCCGGTGCTCGACGGCACCTGGCAGCCCCCATCCACCGAGTCAATCCACCAGTGGATGGGCCGCTCCGGCCTCTTCGACGGGGTCTATCAGTGCGAGCGGGACAACGAGATCCTCACCGGGCACGTGCGGACCCGCCACCAGATCCTGACCGCGGAAACCCTGCTGGCCTGGGCCCGTCAGGAGGCCCTGGTGGGCGACGACGAGTACCCCACGGGCCTCCGCGAATGCTGGCGCCCGGCGCTCCTCGGCCAGGTCACCGACGGCTCCGGCATCAACCCGTTCATCGGGGAGATGGACTACGCCCGGGAGCACGCGCGCCTGGGTCGCGACTGCGCCCGGACGATCATCGCCGACATCGCCGATCGCGCGGGCAGCCCCTACCTCCAGGTCGACAACGAAACCGGCGCCGTCACCACCCTCGACGCCTCCCCCGAGAACCCGGCCACCCCGGCCGACCCCCAGCTCACCGCAGCGGACGGCTTCACCGTGGACGCCCCTGCCCGAGACGTGGTCACTACCTGGGAAGCCGTCGGCCCGGGCACCAACCTCTACCGGGTCACCCTCGAGTTCACCGCCGCCCGGAACGGCTCCCGCTACCTCGAGGTCACCTTCCCCTGGGAGCTCGACGAGCTGCGGCTCACCCCCGGGCTCGTCGAGGACGAGGTGCGCACCTATCCCCTCGCCGACTTCGACTTCCAGGAGGGTCGCATCTTCCTCCCCGTGGGCAACGGCCTCATCGGCCTGCGCGACAACCTCTGGCTCATCAAGGACACCTCCCACGTCCACCTCGCCGCGCGCTTCGAGCCCGGCGACCCCGTGGTCCGCTTCATTGACGAAACCCCGGGCCCAGACGACCCCGTCACCTGGGTCTTCTACCTGTTCCAGGGCAACGAGTCCGAAGCCCTCGCCCAGGCCAACCGCCTCAACGTCCGCCCCACGATCATCGTGGTCGGCCCCACCCCACCCGCCGACTCCGACTCCGGCTGCGGCTGCCGCACCACAAGCACAACCACCGCCCTCCCCCTGCTCCTCCTCCTCCTCCTCGCGTTGCTTCTCCTCCACCGCCGCCGCCGCCGCCGCCGTCGCTGAGGCAAAGCCTACCCGGCGAGCTTCGCCGCCTCTTCCCGGTCCATCACCTTGGCTTCGATGATCACGTTGCCCCAGCCGCCGCACTGGACTCCCACGTCGAAGCAGCCGGCGCGCTTGAAGGCGAGGTCGTTGGGATCCACGCCGGCGTACCAGAGCTCCTGGATGCCGTAGATCATCTGGCACATGATGGGCAGCAGGAAGGCGCAAACCTTGGACGGGGCCATTTTGGTGAGCAGGTTGCCGTCTCCGGAGAAGAAGAAGCGGTTCCCCACGTGGTGCTGGCTGTTGCAGCCGCGGGACGCCAACACCTCGAAGACGATGGTCTTGGTCATCATCTCCGGAGCCGCGGCCATCACCTTGGCGTTCCGCGGGTTGTTCTTGAACTGCTCGAGCTCCTCGTCGCTGTAGCCCAGCCGGTCCTTCATCATCTCCCAGACCATTTCCGGCACGGTGGCAGTGCTCTCGGTGTTGCTCATCGTCTCTCCTCCCTGTGTGTTGCGACCGCTCAGGCGCTCTGCCCGAGCGTCTTCCGGAGCCCCTCGACAATCGAGTCCGGGGCGGCGTAGTTCGGGTGATCTCGAAACAGCGATGTCATGAGACCCAGCTCGTCCAGGTCACCCACGAGCTCCTCGCCCGCACGCTCGATTCGCTCGCGGACCGGGTGCGTGGCAAAGAGCAGCCGCTCCGGTTTGATCAGCCCGGCCTGAACGGTGGCCGGGAGCTGCCGGGCACACTGACACGGGTTCCCCTGCCGCATCAGCCCGCAGTGGCGCGTCATGAAGCCGCACATCTCGGCCCGGGCGCGGGAGAGCCGCTTGCGGTACGTGGCCGCCGGGATCTCCAACACCTCCGCCGCCTCGCTCCCGGTCATTTCGAACACGGTTCCCAAGAGGAACGCCATCCGACACTTCCGGTCGAGACACAGCAGCATCCCCTGCATGCACCACAGCCGCATCTCCTTGACCAGCACCTGGCTCTCCCCCTCGGCCCACGTCCCGACACCCTCGGCCGCCGCCGCAGAGATCATCGCCTCACAGGCCTCAAACGAAAGCTCCCAGCGCTCCGCACGCCGCCTCCGGGTGGTCAACAGGTGGTTGCACGCCACGCGGTACGCCCAGGTCTTGAACGAGCTCTCCCCCCGGAACCCCGCCAGGTTCGTCACGATCTTGATCAAGACCTCCTGGGTCGCATCCTCCGCGTCCTGGGGGTGATACAGCATCCGCAACGCCAGACGATACAGGTCGTCCTGGATCGCCTCCACCAGCCGGCCCAAGGCCTGCCGGTCGCCCTGCCGGGCGTGCGTCACTGCGGCTTCGAGGTCCATTACCCGTATTGACTCGATCCTGGCTGAGAGTGTGACAAAAAAAATGTGCTCCCCTCGCAGACGCCTGCTCAAAACCGGATGCCGGTGGTGAGGGAGACCTGGCCTGGGCCGACTGCCGGGTGGAGGATCAGGCGGTCGGCCGCGGCCGCGGTGGCGGTGGTGTCGCGGTGCTTGCGGTTGACGTTGGTGCGGACGGTGCGGGGGAGGTTGAGCAGGACGAGGGTGATGCCGGTGGCGAGGACCGCACCGCCGAGGCCGAGCATGGTGATGGCGAAGCCGCGCTCGAGCTCGCCGCGGGACCGGAGGTCCTGCAGGGCGGTGGAGCGGTCGGCGGGGAGGCAGCCGTCCGGGCACTCCCGCTCGAAGTCCTTGTTGTACTGCTTGAAGGTGGAGTCGGCCATGAACGCCAGGGGGATGCCGGTGGCGGCCACGGCCACGCCGATGCCGAGGATGGTCCAGGGGATCCAGCGCTTCCAGCGGCGCTTCAGGGTGAAGACCTTGGTGATGGGGAGCGGGGCGAGGGTGACCTTGACTCGCTTGCGCGGGAAGAGGCTGACGGTCCTGGTCTCGGTGACGTGCTTGGGCTTGGTGGCCACCAGGACGTGCTTGCCCACGATGAGGGTTCTGGTGGCGCTGCCCGGGGCGACGAAGAGCAGGCGGCCGTCGAGGGTGACCCGAGCGCCCGGCACCGAGCAGCGCACCTCGAGTCGGGCCAGGCGGCCCGTGAGGAGACGCAGATAGGTCTGAGCCTGCTTGTAGTGGGCCTTGAGGGGCGCCTTGCCGAACCGGAGGGCCCGCAGCAGGTTGCGGTGAGCGGCGAGGGGGCGCTCCAGGTTCACGTAGCACACGGCGATGTTGTAGCGGATGGCCGGGTGGTCCCAGAGCTCGACGGCCTTGCGGTACTCAGCCAGGGCCTGGGCGTACTGGGAGTCCTCGAAGAACTTGTTGCCCTGCTTGTACAGTCGGAGGGCCTCGGACCGACGCGCGGCGGGCACACCCTTGGCCCAGGGTTTCACAGGCTCGGGGGCCGGCCGTGCGTTGGGTGGAGGCTTCGCGGTCAGCGGATCATCCGCGGGCGCGGCGTCGGCTGCAGGCGGGTGGACCGTGGACGCGCAGCAGAGCACCGACGCGGCGATGGCACACCCGAGGAAACGCCTCAAACCCAGGTGGCGATTGGTGTGCGCGTGTGTCATCAGTTACAGGCCACGTCGAGGGTGAAGCTGTCCTGGGCGCCGCCGTAGCCGTCCACGATGAAGTAGTAGGTTTCGCCCGCCGCGGCGGCGACGCTCACGACCTCGGTGCCATAGGTGATACTGGCGTCCAGACACTGGTTCGTGGGGTCGCAGCCGGCCGCGGTGGAGCCCACGGCGATGAGGTCGAGATCGGCCGTCATACCGGAAAGCGTGACGGTGATCGTCTGCACCGCGGTGGAGTCCAGGCTGTAGTACACCTCCGGACCGGAGGCCGCCGCGCCGCAGAGGTAGCCGGGAATGTTGGTCGGCCCGCCCACGGTGCTGCCGGCGACGGCGTCTCCGCAGCCGATGACGATGGGGGGGTTGCAGATCCCACCTACGCACTGCGGATCAGCACCGCAGTCCGCGAGGTCGTTGCAGTCGACGAGCCCGTCGCCGTCGTTGTCCATGCCGTCAGCGCAGCTCACCTCGGGGTACTCGCAGGGAGCGGTGGCGCCGCAGTCGGCCTGATCCGCGCAGTCGATGAGCCCGTCGCAGTCGTTGTCCAGCCCGTCGCCGCACTCGGTTTCGGTGGAGACGCAGCCTTCGGTGCGCGTCATCCGGAGCAGGGTCATCATGTCCCCGACGATGAACCAGTCGCGGCCCGTGCCCCAGATCGAGCGCAAGGGCATGGTGGTCCCCGAGTACACCGGTGACCAGCCGGAGCCGTCGTTGTGCAGCAGGGTGCCGTTCCAGCCCACGGCGTAGACGTCGTTCGGTCCGGCGCCGCCCACCCCGTAGAGATTCTCGGTGGTGCCCGAAACCTGCGTCGCCCAGACGTTGCCGTCCCAGTGCAGGATGGTGCCGCCGTGGCCGACGACGTAGACGTCACCCGCCGCGCTGCCCCAGACCCCGGATAGCCGCGCCGTGGCAGGGTTGGTCATGGGGGACCAGGCGCTGCCGTCGTAGCGCACGATGGCCCCGTTGTCCCCCACGGCGAACACGTCATCCCCCGCGCTGCCCCAGACGGCCCAGAGGTACTCCGAGGTGCCGCCGGCCTGCGTGGTCCAGACGCTGCCGTCCCAGTGCTCGATCGTTCCGCCGACGGTGAAGACGTCGTCCGTCCCGCTGCCCCAGACGTCCTGCTGGCTCCCGTTGTCCGACACGGTCCAGCTCCCGCCGTCCCAGCGCATCACATAGTTCATGGCCGCGGCGAAGAGGTCGGAGCCCGAGTTGCCCCAGACGCCGGTGGTCATGCTCGCAGGGCTCGGATCCGAAGACGTCCAGGCGGCCCCGTCAAAGTGCAGGACGACGCCGTGGTCCCCCACGGCGACCACCTCGTTGACGGAGGCGCCCCACACGTCCCACAGCGCGCCCGTGCCCGCCGGGTTGTAGTCGGTCCAGTACGTGCCCCCGAAGTGCAGGATCGCCCCCGCCTCTCCCACCACGAAGACGTCCTTCCCGGAGCTGCCCCACACGCCGTGCAGGTCCCCGGAGACGCCGGCGTCCAGAGCGGTCCAGGTCCCGCCGAACCCGTAGAGCACCGTGCCGTCCACCCCCACCACGAACAGCCCGCCCAGGGGGCCGCCCCAGACCCCCCGCAGCTCGAGGTTGGTGCCGGTGGGCAGGGTCGACCATGTCTGGCCGTTCCAGCGGCGGACGAGCCCGCCGGCGCCGGCCACGTACACGTCGCCGGCCGACCGCGCCCAGACCGCGTGCAGGTCCTGTGTCGTCCCCGAGCTCACGGCCGACCAGGCCTGGCCGTCGTAGTGGGCGATCGTCCCTCCCGCACCCACCGCATAGACATCGTGGGCCGCGCTGCCCGAGACACCGAAGAGATCCTGGCTGCCGTTCCAGCTCATGGATTCCCAGTCCACTCCGTCCCAGCGGCTGATCGCGCCGAAGCGGCCGACGCTGATCACGTTGCTGCCGGAGCTTCCCCAGACGCCGTACTGGTCGATGTTGGTCGGGGGCGTCATCGCCGACCAGGAGGTGCCGTTCCAGTGGAGGAACGTTTCCCAGTCCCCCACGGCGAACACATCGTTGCTCCCGCTCCCCCAGACGGCGTTGATCGACTCCATGGTGCCGGAGCTCATGGTGGACCAGGCGCTGCCGTCATAGCGCACGATCGTGCCCGCTGCGCCCACGGCGAACACATTGGTGCCGCTGCTGCCCCACACCGCGTGGAGCGTGTTGCTGGTCCAGGACTCCTGGGCGGACCAGCCCGCGGAGACGCAGCCCGCGAGGTCCACCTCGCACAGGGCGTTGCAGGCGAGCTGTCCGGTGTCGAAGCCGTAGTCGACGCAGGTTTCCCCCGGGGGCGGCGCGCCGTCGCACACCTCGTGATCGGTCACCTGGGCGTCGCCGCAGATGCCGTAGCAGCCCGACGGGTCGTACTGGCAGAAGCCGTTGCAGCCGAGGGCGCCGTGGTAGTAGCCGAAGGTCTGGCACGTCACGCCCTGCAGGTCCGTGCCGTCGCACTGCTCGAGGCCGTTGAGTTCGTCGTCGCCGCAGCGCCCGGAGCAGCCCGAGGTGTCGAAGCGGCACGTTTCCAGACAGGCCAGCGTGCCGCTGTAGAAGCCGACGTCGTCGCACTCGGCGCCCTGCAGGTCCGTGCCCTCGCAGTCCTCGGGAAACTCGACGATCCCATCCCCGCACCCGGGGAGCGTGCAGTTCGTGTAGCAGTCCGCGCCCTCTTCGTCCGCGTTGGCGCCAAGGCAGGTGTCCGGGAGCGGGACCGAGCCGTCGCCGCAGTCGCACCCCTCCCCCGCCGCGACGTCGAGGTAGCCGTTTCCGCAGCGCTCGTCTGACAGGCAGTCCGGCGTGCAGCCGTCGCCGGCCTGCTTGTTCCCGTCGTCGCACACCTCGCCCCGATCCACGCGGCCGTTCCCGCAGTGGATGGCCAGGCACTGGTCGCTGCACAGCGCGTTCTCCGCCCCGTTGACGGCCACACAGCCCATGGGCAGGGCGCTCGCGTCGGTGCCGCAGTCACACTCTTCTCCGGCCTCGGTGTCCACCAGGGCGTTGCCGCAGCGCTCGTCGGAGCGGCAGTCGGCGCGACAGAGGTCGCCCGAAACGGTGTTGCCGTCGTCGCACACCTCGTCCAGCTCCACCCGCCCATTGCCGCACACCGGGACCTCGCACACCCCGTCGTCACAGACGCCCGCGCTCCCCCGAAACTCGCACCCCTGCCCATCGTTGAGGCCCAGGCAGGCGGTGGCCTGCTCCGCGGAGATGCAGGAGGTCCCGTCCGGTGAGCAGACCTTGCTCGCGGGGCACTCGATACCCGAGGAGCAGCGCACCGTGTCCGGGGCCAGACAGGACGGCTGCAGCGAAACCAGGCCGACGAGCGCCAAAAACGCAAAAGCACCGCTCCAAGGGCGTCTCACGAGCGTTTTCATGGGGTGTATCGTCACCTTTGCAGCGCCCTCACCTCAAATCGCTACAAGGCGATTGCAAAGTCGACGCGGATACCGGTGATTCTTGTAGTCATCCGAAGGCCTCAGTCCTCGTAGATCCCAAAGCTGACAAACTGCCGGCGGGTGCGCAGGGTGCGAATGGTCACGCGCGATTCGCCCATTTCCAGCACCTCTGAGTTGAGATGGGTCACCGACATGTAGCCTCCCCCCCAGGACCACTCCGCCACCCAATCGGAGGGAAGGAGAAAGTGATCGTAGCCCACCGGCGGATGACAGCGGAACACGCTGTCGTCCCAGTCCATGTTGAACTCGAAGGTCACCAGGGTTTCGTCGGCGAGCCCCGGGGAGCTCGCCCAGGAGACGAGGAAGTTGCCTTCGTCGTCGGGCGGCACCGGTACGTCGGCCGCAGGGGGCGCGAGGATCTCCGGCACCGTCGCCAGCGTGACCTCGGTGCGGAAGGCGTCTACGTACGCGCTGCCCTCGCCCTCGAACTGGATGGCGACGGCGCCCGAGTCGATCCAGGCGGGCCAATCGGGCGAATCGACCCAGCGGTAGTCGACGTCGTACTCACTGCCGATCCACACCGTCTCGAGCCGGCCGGGATCGAACCCCGCCCAGGCGGAGATGCGGCCGCCGTCCCGCTGGGGCGGCGGATCCGGCTCCGGGGGGTCCAGCATGCCGGACCGCATGTAGATGTCGCAGGTCACGCCGTCGGGAGTGTTCTCGGTGGTCAGGTGGCCGGGCATCGTGAAGATGGGGTCATAGTCCTCGCCAAAGAAAGCGGCCACCAGATTGACCCCGGCGTTGTAGTTGGCCGGATCGGACTCCTGCCACAGCGAGAGCCAGACCTGGCCGAAGGTGTCGTAGAGCAAGATGTTGCCGTCAGGGGACGTCCCGTCCGTTGGGTCCAGACCGCCGTCCGACGGGCCGCCGCCGATGGTTCGACCACCGCAGCCCGCGGAAACGAACAGGCAGAGAGCAAAGGTCAGTCGTAACCCGCGACGATAGGCAGCTGTTGTTTTCATGGTGGGGCTATTTTACCATCCAGGGGTGGGGCTGAGGCAAGGACGGGATTGGCGCCTACGCCCGGGTCTTGGGATCGTCCCGGCGAAAGGCGCGGCGGGAGGCGGTGGCGAGGCGCAGGGAGTCGAAACCGTAGCGGGCGCGGATGCCGTCCACGGTGGAGCAGAGCTCGGTGTCGTCGCCGAAGAGGCGGCGCTGCTGATCCTTCTCGCCGAGATTGGACAGGGCGACGCCGAGGAGGCGCAATCGGAGCGGTCGCGTGCGCGCGCGACGATAAAGCTCGCAGATCACCGGGTAGATCTCCTGCTCCGAGGCCGAAGGCCGGATGGTGCGGGAGCGGGAGAGGGTGACGAAGTCGGCGTAGCGCAGCTTGAGGGTCACGGTGCGCGCCTGGACCCCCCGCTTGCGCGCCCGCCAGCACACGCGCTCGCAGAGCGCGCAGAGCATGGAGTAGATGGAGTCGGCGTCGCCCACATCCTCCCGAAAAGTGCGCTCGTTGGAGATGGAGCCCACCACGCCGCCCTCGGGGTCGAACTCCCGAAAGGCCGGTCGATCGTCGCCCAGATCCGCCGACGCCTCGCCCGTGGAGCCCTGCTGGATCGTGGCGGCGTAGGCGCCGAGCACACGCCGCACGTGGGCGCGGGGCGCGGCGGCGAGCTGGCCCAGGGTCGCGATGCCGAGCCGCGCGAGCTTGGCCTCGGCCACCGGGCCGATGCCGGGGTACCTGCGCACGGGCAGGTCGGTGAGAAACGCCGACTCCGTGCCCGCGGGGACCAGGAGCACGCCCGCCGGCTTGGCCAGGGTGGACGCGATCTTGGACACGGCCTTGCTCGTGGCGATGCCCACGCTGGCCGGCAGGCCCAGCTCGGCCTTGATCGCCCGAGTGATCTCACAGGCCGTGCGTCGAATCGTGTCGTCCGCGTCCCGATCCCCGGGCCGGTGGTACATGCGCTCGCAGCCCCGGAAGTCGAGGAACATCTCATCGATGCTGGCGATCTTGATGACCGGGCAGTAGCGCGCCACCACCTCCCGCACCTGCTCGGCGTACTCGCCGTAGACCCCATGACGCCCGGGCAGGTAGACGGCGTTGGGCGCCAGCTTCGCGGCTTCGGTGAGGGACGTGCCGGATCGCACGCCGAGCTCCCGGACCTCGTAGCTCGCCGCGGTCACCACCCCACGCTCCCCCGGCAGCCCGCCCACGATCACCGGCTTTCCCTCCAGGGAGGGATCCAGCACCCGCTCCACGGACACGAAGAAGGTGTCGAGGTCGAGACAGCAGATACGCGCGGCATGGGCCTTCACGGCGGCGAGGACTCCCTTTTACTGCTCCCGGACAGCATGACTGAACACTTATTCAGTATCACCAGCGCGGGTCGTCGTCAAGGGGGATCCGAGCCTCACGTAACCGGCCACGGGGTGGGCGGCACAGCGCGCTGGCGGGCCAGGAGGGGACGGGAGCGGAGTCTCCCGCCGCGGAGCGGCGGAGCTGTGAGTCGCTTTGGCGGTCTGGTTTCGGCAGGTCGCAAGCTCGGACGCCACCCCGGAGATCGATCCGCCGCTTCGCGGCTCCATCGCCCCCTCCGCCCCCTCCGGGGGAACCCTCGCTGCGCTCGGGAGGTGCCGCAAAAAGCACCTCCGTGAACACAGCCCCCCTCACCAGGGATGTACAGGGCAGCGCCGGCTGCTCAGCGCACGTGCTCGAGCGCGCCGAACCGGTTCATCATGCGGCGGCGGAGCTCTGCGAGGGTGGCAAGCTCGATGGGAGTCGCCGGCCGCGTTGATCGCCCCCCATCCGCAGCGCGCCGTCGCCCTCCAGTCCCTGGGCGTCCTGTTCGAACAGCAGGGTCGCGGCGCCGCCGCTGACCTGCTCGTCGTCCTGGTCGTGGAACACCGCCTCGAGCTCGCCGGGAATCGACGTGCCCGAGTCGAAGCTCACGCCGTACGCGGCCGCATCCAGCGTGAGCCTCCCGGTCTGCTCGTCAAAGGTCGCCGCGCCTGCCGGTGAGCCGATCAGCGCGACCCACGACAGCGCCGCCGCCGAGACCAACCACCGGTGTCTTGAGAATGTCAGTCTGGTCCTCATGGGCTCACTCCGTTTCGAGGCGCACAGTATACTGAACTCTGACGACTCTGCTCGGATAATTGACTCGCTCGCGTGCGCTCGGGCGACCTTGCCGTCATGGGGGAAACAGGCAATGATGCTGACGACACCCCCAGGAGGCCCCCAATGGCTCGCTACGGGCTGCGCGAGAAACGCCGGCCAGACCTGATCCCGGACTTCGTCCTTGCCCTGCCGCCGGGCGACGGCTCGCAGCTCGCGGTGTTCGACGCCGACGGGACCCTGTGGACCAACGACGTGGCCGACGACTTCACCTGCTGGATGATCGACCGGGGCCACATCTCCGGGGACCGCTGGGACGCCTACATGCGCATCTACCGCGACGATCCCCCCACGGGCTGCGAGTACCTGCTCACGCTCTACGCGGGCCTGACCCCGGTCGGGCTGCAGGAGCACGTGCAGACCTACTGGGAGCACCACGCGAACCGGGCGTGGATCTGGGAGGTGGTGGAGTCGCTGTACTGGGTGGCGGATCGCGGACATCCCATCTGGGTCGTGTCCGGCACGCCGACCGACTTCCTGCTGCCCCTGCAGCAGATACTCCCGGTGGCCGAGGTGGTGGGCATGGACTTCGCGCTCGACGGCAGAGGTCGGTTCACCGGAGAGCCGCACGGCATTCCCTGCGCCGGAACCGGCAAGGCCAAGAAGCTGCGATCCCTGCTGGCCGAACGAACGGTGTCCCTCTGCGTGGGCAACGGGAGCCTCGACGGACCCATGATGGAGCTGGGCGACCAGGCCTGGACCGTGTACCCCAACCCCGACTTTGCCGCCTACTCCCGGGAGCGCGGCTGGCCCATCCTCCCCCGCCCTTCCGACTTCGTCGAAGAGGAGAAGTTCGTGCTGGAGGACTAAACAGCATCACATTGACCACGATCCATCCCGCCAGGCTTCGTTAACTGCGGGCCCTCGTTGTTTCTGCTGCACAATGGCAGCAAGCTGCAATTCTGCAGCAGAGCGGCTCGCTGCGGTGCGTGCTCACGTACCAAAAGTACGCTGCGCGCGCTCCTCACTCGCCTGCCTGACGGGCGCCTCGTGGCCACTGTGACGCTGTTTGACTCAGTGTCCATCAGACCCTGGTTAGATCAGCCTGCCGTCTCGACCCTCCAGGCGCACCCCGCGCGCACCTTTCAGCCGAGCTCTTCGGCCACGCGACGAACCCGTGCCACCATCTCGCCCGCTTTGCGCTTGGCGCCCTTGGCCACGAGCCGGGTGGGCACGAAGCGGCCGATGTCCACGAAGGCCCGGTAGGTCGCCCGAGAGACGTCGGGGGAGTCTGTGGCCTCCACCCACCATCCGCCGCGGACCCGCTTGAGATCCCCTGAGAGCTCGCGCCAGGTGATGGCGCGCCGCCCGCGATCCACGGTGCGCCGCAGCACGTAGCGGACCTCCTTGACCACGGCGTCAACGCGGTAGGCGACATCCAAGGTGTCAGGCCTGGCGTCGGCGGCGCGGGGCTGCACGTGGTGCTCCTTGATGTCCGGGAAGAGCCTTGGGAAGTTGCGCACGTCCCAGAGGAGCTCCAGCAGCGCGGCCGGCGAGGCGGCGACGTGGAAGACGATCTCGATGCCGCGGGTGCCGGCGTCGTCGGCGACCTCGCTGATTTCAGCGGCGGCGGTGCAGCGTGGGTCCTTGGTCGCGCTCATGCGCCGACCCTAGCCCCGGGGCCGGCCCAGATCAACTGTCTCCGGGGAGGCGGGGCGGTAGGCGGTGGTCGGTGGGGCGGGGGGCCGGTTGCATCCGGCGTCTGCAGACCTATGCTATAGCGGTGCGACGAAAGAGAACGGAGCCGGAGCCATGGACCTGCCAGCCTGCGGAATCTATCGAACCACCGAGGAGATCGGCAGCGTGCCGGCCAATCGGCTGGTCTACTTCCACAACCACGGCAACCCGGGGCCGGGGGTCTACCTGCCCGAGTCGTGGTCGGCGAACCGCGTGCGGTTCTCGGAGAAGGGCACGCCGCTCCCGGCGGAGAACCTGGCCTTCACGCTCGAGCCGCTGCTCGCCGAGGGGTTGTACCGGGTGCGGGAGTCGTTCACCTGCTGCGAGAAGGGCTGCCGGACCTACCAGGAGGAGCTGCTGGTGCAGCTCGGCTACGACGGCAGCGCGACGCCGCTGCTGTTCGTGCCCCAGTGGACCGAAACGGGCCTGGCGATCCCGCAGCTCGGCAACAAGCTGGACAGGGACCGCCTGGACAAGCTCGCCCCGCTCAAGGTCGCCGTGTCGAAGAAATCGCCGCCGGACTCGGTGGTTCATTGAAGAGTACCGGAGATCGATCCGCCACTTCGTGGCTCACTTCGCCCCCTCCGGGGGAACCTCGCTGCGCTCGCGAGGTGCCTCAAATAGCACCCCCGTGAACAAGTACCATTGAAGACGCGCCTTGGGGGTGAGCCCTGGGGGCGAGCCCTACGGTGGACGCTTTAGCGCCGGGGCGGAGAGGAGAGGCGCTTGTGCAGCCACCAGCGCTTGACCGGCTTGCTGATGCACGAGGCGAGGCCGCTCTTCTCGATGCGAAGCGACTCACTGATCCGATCCAGCGGGACCATCATCATCAGCTCGGACGCCTGGTACGCCGGGTTTCCGCGGATCGTCTGGGCGAGCTCCTCACCCGACGTGACCGGCAAGGTCAGGTCGAGCAGCACGAGCCGGTAGGGGTCGTCGTAGGTGACTCCGAGCTGCAGCGCCTTCAGCGCGGCCTCGGCGCTCACGGCATCGCTGCAGCGGCAGCCCCAGGACTCGAGCAGCGTGGTCAACCAGACCCGATTCATCATGCTGTCGTCCACCACGAGGACCCGCTTGTCCGCCAACTCCGGGGGCGGCAGCTCCTCGGGCTCCTGCGTCGTGGAGTGCGGCTCCAGCTCCACGGTGAACCAGATGCTGGATCCCTGGCCCTCGAAGCTCTCCACGCCGAGCTGCCCCCCCATCCGCTCCACGAGGCGGCGGGTGAGGGGCAGCCCCAGCCCCGCGCCGGAGCCGTCTCCCGCGAGCGTGCGGTGTGTCTGCGTGAAGGGGTCGAAGATGGTCTCCAGTCGCTCCTCCGGGATGCCGATCCCGGTGTCCGTGATCACGAACCGGAGGGTCACATGACGGCCGTCCCTGCTGTCGCAGCTGACCCAGATGGACACCTCCCCGTGGTGGGTGAACTTGATCGCGTTCTCCGCCAGGTTCAGCAGGATCTGGCGCAGGCGGTCCGGGTCGCCGCGCAGCAGGTAGGGCACGCTGGCCTCCATGGGGCAGACCAGCTCGAGCCCCTTGCCGAAGGCCAGCAGCGCCAGGGAGTCGGTGATCTCCTCCAAGGCGGCGCTCAGATCGAAATCGCTCACGGATAGCTCGAGTCGACCGGCTTCGGCGTCGGCAAAGTCACGGAGGTTGTTTGCCACGGCCAGGAGCGCGTCGGCGTCGCCGCGAATCGTCCGGGTGAGCTCCCGCTGCGCCTCGGTCAGCTTCCCGCGGTGGAGGCGCTCCAGGTTGGCGATGATGGCGTCGAGGGGCGGGCGGATCTCGCGGCTCATGTTCGCCAGGAAGACCCCCTTGTCCTGGCTCGCGACCTGCGCCGAGTGCATGCTCTCGCTCAAGCGCTCGCTGGCCAGCGACACGGACACCTGCTTGCACAGGGCCTCGAACACGGTCAGATCGGAGTCGGTAAACTGCGGCTTTGCCAGCCGACTGTCCACGTAGGCCACGCCGACGAGGTCCTCCTCGATCCGCAACGGAGCGCACATGATGCTCCGCAGCTGCATCTCGTGGACGCTCCGGCCGACCCGGGTCACCTCCTCCTCCAGGGTGTCGATGATGCACACCGACTTCTCTGTGTCCCAGACCAACCCGGTCACGCTCTTGCTGAAGGTGGCGAAGGCCCTGATGTCGAGCTGGTGGCTGTCACGGGCGAAGGCGACGGTGAGCTTGCCGTCCTCGTCGCGCAGCAGCAGGAGGCCTCGATCGGCGTCAGTGAGCTCGACGATCATGTCCAGGATGCACTTGATCGCTTCCTGCGGATCAGGCTCCGAGTGCGCGGCGTTGATCGCCGAGAGCAGGATGGCGACGATCTGCGAGTCGCGCTCGCGGTCGCCGGTCAGGATGGACTTGACGATCTTCTGCGAGTCGCGCTGGATGGACTCGAGCGACGGTGAGCTGACGTGCCTTCTGCTCTCAGCCATCTTCATCTTCCCTCAAATGGGTTCACGGTTCCGCCCCGGTCAGACCCGGCCCGCGGCCGCTCCGGCGGTTCCCTGCGTCGGACCGGCGGCGGCCCCGGGGGATTCGACGGCGCGTTCTGAGAAGATGTCCCGGGCCGCATCGTCTCGACCGTCTCCGCCTTTTGTAACGTCACGTTCCGCTTCTGCACCGGCAGATTCGATTGTACCGCAATCACCTCGGAACGGAAACCACGCATTCGCACCTCGAGCCGCAGCGTCTCATTCCGTTGCGGGACCAGAATCGACAGGGGCGTGATGCCCAGCAGCACCTCGTGCCGGTCAACGCGGAACACCTGCGCCCCCGCCGGGGTGCTGTTCACGCGCAGGCGCATCTTGGGCGGGGCGCCCGGGCGGTCGGGGCCGCGCCGGGCCGCGCCTGTGGGAACGTCATCGCCCGGTCGCGGTGTGGATCGTCGAGCCGGGGCCCTCTCTCGGAGGGCGAGGTATGCCGCCGCGCCTCCGGCGCCCAGCGTGACGGCGGCGCCGGCCAGCGCGAGGAATCGGCGGCGGGACCCCTGGCGAGGCGCCGGCACCGGCGCCTGCCCCGGGCTCAGCCGGAGCTCCTGGGTCGACCGCGCCACCGCGGCCAGCTCGTCGCGCAGCTCGGCAGCGGACTGCGGTCGATCCGCTGGGTCCTTCTCCAGGCAGCGCATGACCAGCCGACCGCCCAGCACCGGAATCCGGTGCGGCAGGTCCTTGAGATACGCCAGGGGCGTGGGAGGCACGTTCAGGTGCCGGTGTACGTACTCGGGGCCGCTGCGCGCGTCAAAGGGCGGTTTCCCGGCCAACATCTCGTACAGCACGCACCCGAGGGAGTAGAGGTCGGCGCGGTGGTCCACGGCGCGCCCGGAGATGTGCTCCGGCGCCATGTAGACCGGGGTGCCGAGCGGGATCTGCGTGGCGTCTGCTTCGGGGTCCGCCTCGTTCAAGGTCGTGAGCAACCCGGCCAGCCCGAAGTCGAGCAGCTTCACGTAGTCGGTCCGACCGTTCCGCTGGGTGAGGAAGATGTTCGACGGCTTGATATCCAGGTGCACGACGTCCGCGCCGTGGGCCGCCGCGAGGGCGTCGGCCACCTGGTGTCCGATGTCGAGCGCCCGGGATGGAGGGAGCGGTCCGAGCTCCCGGATCGTGGCCGACAGGGTGGCGCCTTCCAGGTGCTCCATCAGGTAGTAGACCCCGTCGTCGCCGTTCACGAAGTCGGTGATGTCGACGATGTGGGGGTGCCGAATCCGGTTGACGGCCTGGGCCTCGGCGATGAAATTCGCCACCGCCTCCGGCTGCGCAGCGATGCTGTCCTTGAGCCGCTTGAGCGCCACCTTCCGGCCCAGCCGCACGTGCTCCGCCAGGTAGACGCGTCCCATGCCGCCTTCGCCCAGCAGCGCGAGGGTCCGGTAGGAGCCGAGGAGCTGTCCTGCGAGGCGAGATTGATCGGTGTGGATCGGCATGGAGCGGCTGCCCTGGCTCACTTCTTGAACGGATCGAAGGTGCCGCCGGGATCGAGCATGGGATCCATCGCCATGGGCGTCATTGCGGGCCGCATCTGGGGATGGTGCTGCGGGTGCATCCCCTTCATCCCGGGAGGCGTCATGCCGGACGCCACCTGCATTCCGGGATCGGAGGTCGGGAGGGCCGCGAGGGTGACGTCGATGGGGCTTTTGCTGGAGTACCGCACGGTCATCCGTGACTCGCGGTAGCCGTCCAGGCGCAGGCGCAGCGTGAGCGGCTGTCCCGGGCGCACCTGCACGAACATGGGGGTCCTGCCCAGGAACTGCCCGTCGCTGTTTCGGAACAGCAGGGCCCCAGAGGGCTTGGAAGTCAGCCGCACGGCTCGCGCGTCACGCGCCGGTTTGCGCGGAGCCGAGGTGTCGGTCCGGGTCGCCGCGGCGCGCATACCCGGATCGGATGAGGTCTCGCCATCGGACGACCTACCCGTCCAGAGGTACAGGCTGAGTCCCGCCAGCGCCACGAGGGCCGCCAGCCCGCTCCCCAGGGCGAGCCAGGGACGCGCTGTTTTCACGCGGTAGTCGAGCGGCTTGATGTCCACGGCGGCACGAGGCGCGTCCTCCACAGGGGTCGACTCCAGCAGCTCGCGCAGCTCGCGCATGGTCTGGATCCGCTGCGCCGGACTCTTGATCAGGCAGCGCAGCACCGCCTCGTCCAGCACCGCTGGGACCGCGGCTGCCTCCGGGCCGGTGAGCCAGGCCGAGGGCGGCTTCGGGATCTCAGACAGGTGCGCGGTGACCAGCTCACCCACGACCGTGGCGGTAAAGGGCTGGCGCCCGGTGATCAGCTCGTAGAGGATCACGCCCATGGCATAGAGATCGATGCGCTGGTCGACGTCTTCGCCGATGATCTGCTCGGGCGCCATGTACTCCGGGGTCCCCACGGCGGATCCGGAGAGGGTCTTGAGGTAGCGATCCTCATCGGCCAGGAATTTGGCGATGCCGAAGTCGAGCAGCTTCACCTTGAGCGCTCCGGAGGGCTCCTCCCGGATGAAGATGTTGTCCGGTTTCAGGTCCCGGTGGACGATGCCGTGACCGTGCACCGTCTCCATGGCGTCACACACCTGGGACGCGATGGTGATCACGGTGCCGGGCGCGAGGGGGGCATGATCCCGGATGTAGCGCAGCAGGGTTCGGCCCTCGAGCAGCTCCATGACCATGTAAGGCGGCTGATCGGTGCCTTCCACAAAGTCCGTGATGGCGATGATGTTCGGGTGGTCGATCAGGTTGACCGCGTGCGCTTCTTTGAAGAACCGGTGCACCACCCCGGGCTTGTCGCAGTACTCGGGCAGGAGGATCTTGACGGCGTCTTCTCGCCCGAGGGTCGTGTGCCTGGCCCGGAAGATCGTCGCCATACCGCCCACGGCGAGCAGCTCCACGAGCTCGTAGGGGCCGAGCCGGTCACCGACCTCGGGCGGCTTGGGCAGCTCGGCCTCGGACCGCGGCTGGTGGTCCTCCGGCGGTGCCGGCGTCATCATCCGTTCGATCATGGCCACGCCGGGTGACGATTTGGACTTGAGCCTCAGTGCCGAGATGCCGCCCGATTTCGAACCGCTCAGGAAGACCTGTTCTTCCCCAACGTCTGTGGAGAAGTGCATGACCCGTTCCCCGTCCCGAGGGCAGAGGATCACTCCCGCAGGCCATACCGTGTCGCATTTCGGACATTTCCTGGGCATGTGACTCCGGGTGTCTCTGAAACCCTAAGATCTTACTCTGCAAGCAGCGTTCCGGCGAATTCATGAGACAACATATTGAATTTTAGCGATTTTGTCGATCTATCCGTAGGCGCATGGCTGATCACAGGCATCCGTCCGCATGGCGCACCGCCCGGCTCGGTCCGCCCAAACCGGTCGCCGTTCTAGTCGGTGATGAAGACCTTGGTCCGGTTTCGGCCGCGCTGTTTGGCGAGATAGAGCGCCTGATCCGCTGCGGCGAGCAGGTTCGTGGGCGTCTCGATGGTATCGTAGGGGAACCCGGCGACGCCGAGGCTCACGGTCAAGGAGATGCGCTGGTCCTCCCAGGTGTAGGCCTGGTCCGAGATGCGCTTGCGCAGCCGCTCGGCCATGACCACCCCGTTGGCCAGCGGGATCCCGAGCGACACCACGACGAACTCCTCGCCGCCGTACCGGCAGCAGGTGTCCTCCTGCCGGATCGTGTCGTTCAGCTGCGCGCCGAGGGTCCGCAGCACCTCGTCCCCGGCGCTGTGGCCGTAGGTGTCGTTCACGCGCTTGAAGTGATCGATATCCAACATACAGACGGTCAACGCGACCTTGTGGCGCCGCGCAAAGGCGAACTCGGCGTCCAGGAGCTCGTCTAAGTACCGTCGGTTGTACAGCCCGGTCAGGCCGTCACGCAGCGCCGCGTCGAACATCTGCTCCTGAAACTCGGCCTCTAGCGCGTCGTGGTAGGTGAACTTGAGCAGGAACGAGGCGCCCAGGGAGATCCGGTCCCCGTCCCGGAGCAGCGTCGGTGCGCTGATGCGCTCGCCGTTGATTTGTGTGCCGTTGGTGCTGCCGAGGTCGACGAGGTAGACCTCGTTGTCACCGACCCGTTGGAATGAGACGTGTCGCCGGCTGACGCCGTCGGCTTCCACCCGGAAGGGGGCCTCCTCGTCCCGCCCCAGGATCGCACCGTCGGTCACTCTGTACATCTGCCCCACGGCGCCGCCCCTCATCACGATCAGGCAGGGGCTTCTGGGCCCCAGGTCGGGCAGCGGCATGATGGGAACGACGTCGGTATCGACTTTGTCGTATTTGGTCATAAGCGAAGCTCCAATTTTACTGCGGCCCCTGAGAAATGGGGGGCAAGCACTGAAGTAGTAGGACTATTCTGATCGAAGGTGAGTAAAGTGCAAGCAGAAAGTACGTAATTCGCAACACACTAAAACACTGGAAAGAAGCAGGCGGCTAATCTTCCTGAAATGTAACCGTTCCCGAAGTAGGCGGCACAGCGCTTCCGCGCGCAGCGCGGGCTTCCCCTTGGAGGGGACGGGAGGGGCTGCTGAAACGCGGGTCGGTGATCAGGCGCGCGCGGCGTGCGCGACGTGAGGAATCTGCCGGGGAGTCGCGGCCGGCTTCGTGAGCCCAGCGGCCTCGGCAGTCTGACGCTCGAGGACGAGGCCCGCGATGGCCTGATCCAGGCGCGGCAGGACGTGCTCCTCGGTGTAGCGGATCATATGCTCTCCCTGCAGGGCCTTCACCACCGCATACTTGATCGTGTGCCGCGGTGCGCCGAGGGCGCTCCGGAGGAGTCCCCAGAAGTGCCAGCGTCGGGGGCTCTGGATCCCGATGCGCAGCGCCGCCTTGAGGAAGTAGCTGAGGTCTCCCAGCCCCCGCGAGCCGCCGGCAGGGATGTCACCGACCCGGCTCACGTGGGCCTCGCACCGACGGTAGAAGGCGTCCGCGGTGTAGAGGTCGCGCAGCAGGTCGCGGTATCCGCGGAGCAGCGCCTCTTCGTCCATGATGGGGATGATGTTCGAACGTCCGAACTGGTCCCCGCTGGTCCGCCCCCGCAGCCGCCCCTCCTTTTCGAGTCGGCGCCAGAGCTTCGTCCCGGGCAGCGCGATGAGCAGGCCCACCATGGCGAGCGCGATCGGCGAGGACTGGATCAGCTCCCGCTGGGCGTCGAAGATGTCCGCGTCGTCGGTGTCGAAGCCGACAATGAACCCCCCCATCACCTCCAGCCCGGCCCGGGTCATGGTGTCGACCGCCTCGTCGAGCTCGAGCCGGAGGTTCTGGCCCTTGCCGGCCTCCTTCAGCGCGCTCTTGGACGGCGTCTCGATGCCCACGAACACGGTGCTGAACCCCGCCGCCACCATGGCTGCCATCAGCGCGGGATCCGCGGCCAGGTTGATGCTGGCTTCGGTGTAGAACTCGTAGGGGCGGCCGTGGGATTTCTGCCAGGCCTCCATGCGCGGCAGCAGCTGGTTCACCTCGCGCTTGTTGCCGATGAAGTTGTCGTCCACCAGGAAGACGGACCCGTCGAAGCCCAGGCCGTGCAGCGCGTCCAGCTCGGCGATGATCTGGTCGGCTGACTTGACCCGGCTGACGCGGCCGAAGATCTCGATCACGTCGCAGAACTCGCAGTGGAACGGGCACCCCCGGGAGTACTGGATGGCCATGGAGGTGTACCGATCGATCTTCAGCAGATCGAAGCGGGGCACCGGCGCCAGGGACAGGTCGGGTTTGTCGTCACCCGCGGGGATCACGCGGCGCTCGATCACGGGCGGGTGGGAGTCGGTGAGCGTGGCCTCGACCGCCCGCACGAGCTCCGGGATGCGCCCCTCGGCCTCCCCTTGGAACACCAGGTCCACCCTGGGGAACAGGTCCGGATCCGTGGTCGCGGTCGGTCCGCCGACGACTACGGGACGTCCGAGTGCCTGGGCCCGGGCGGTCACCTCCCGCATGGAGTCGAGCTGCACCATCATCCCGCCGAGGAACACGACGTCACACCAGCGGAGGTCCTCCTCTCGGAGTTCCTGCACGTTGAGGTCCACGAGGCGCAGGCGCCACTGCTCGGGCAGGCATGCCGCCAGGGTGACGAGCCCGAGCGGCGGCAGCGAGGCGCGTTTGTCCACGAGACGCAGGGCGTCCTGGAACCCCCAATAGGTGACCGGAAAGCGCGGATGAACGAGAAGTACGTTTGCCATGCCCACCAGTCTGGCGGGCCCGTGTCACCAAAATGTCACCGGCCGTGAGAAAAAAGGGGGATCGGAACATTCGGAATCGGAGGTTGGAAATCGGAGATCGGAGATCGGAGAATATTCAACGGTTGGAGAGGGGTTTGGGCGGAGGCGGCGGGAGCCTTGTCTGACTGGTGTTGGGGTTCTTGAGATGGCTTCTAGCCTTCATCCTTCGGGTGGCGCTGGAGGAGGTCGGCAAAGGTGCCGAATCCGGAGGTGGGTTTGTTGCTGTCGAGATAGTCCGTCGCCTGGGCCCGCTCGCTGGCTTCGTCCACGGCGCGCTGGGAGAGGCGCAGCCGCCCCTTTTCATCGGGCTCGAGCATCAGCACGCGGACCTCGGAGCCGATGGGGAAGGAGCGGCGGAGATCGTCTCGGGCGTTGCGGATCTCCTCCCGGGGGAGGAGGCCCCGGGGTGAGCGGCCGCCCACCGGCGGGCCCGGCAGGCGTAAGAAGACACCATAGGTCTCCACGCGATCCACAGTCCCGGTCACCGTGACCCCCGGGGCCAGCGTGACCGGCGCGGATCGACTGCGGTCCACGGGGGCCAGGCCCACACGCTGGCGGTCGGGATCCAGGGAGACCACCTCGACCTCGACCTCCTGGCCCTCCTCGAAGACGCGTCTGGCGTCGGTGATCCGCGGGTCGTCGAGGGTGGAGACGTGCAAGAGGCCGTCCAAACCGGGGGCCAGCTCCACGAAGGCTCCAAACGGCTGCAGGCGCGTGACCACGCCCTTGTGGCGAGATCCAGGGGGAAAACGGGTGGCGGCCTCATCCCAGGGATCGCCGGCGAGGGACTTCATGGACAGCGACAGCCGGTCGCCTTCCATCCGGATCACCACCACCTCCACCACCTGGCCCTGAGTGAGCACCTCGCTGACGTTTTCGACGCGGGAGTGGGAGATCTCGGAGACGTGCAGCAGCCCCTCGACGCCGCCCACGTCGACAAAGGCGCCGAAGTCGCGGATCGAGCTGACAGTGCCCCGGAGGATCGCGCCCACCTCGAGGTGCTTGCGCGTCTGCTCGGCCTGCTCGGCTCGCTCCTCCGCGAGCAGCGCTTTTCGAGACAGCACCACGCTGCGGCCGCCGTCCCGATACTCGGTGATGCGGAACGTGAGCTTTTGCCCGGTGAATTCGTTCAGGTCCTCCACGTAGTGCAGGGCGGCCTGGGAGGCGGGACAAAACGCCCGCTGGCCTGCCACCTCGACATCCAGCCCCCCTTTGATCACAGACTGCACCACGCCCTCCACCGGAAGCCCCAGCTCGTAGGCATCCTCGAGCGCCCGCCGACCCTGGGAACCGCCCGAGAGGACGCGGGAGACCACGATGCCCTCGCGACCGCGTCGCAGCACGCGGCCCGTGACGAGGTCGCCCACCTGCGCCTCGAGCTGGTCGTCCTCGCCCATCAGCTCCCGGGTGGCGATGAGCGCCTCACCCTTGGCGCCGATGTCCAGGAAGGACCACTCCTGGCCGATTTGCAGGAGCTTCCCCTCGACCTCCTGGCCCTCCTCCAATCGCACGGGAGGTGCCTTCTTCAGGCTCTCCTCGAACAGCTCGGCGAAGGTCTTCCCCTGGTCGCCGTTTTTTTCGCTCGTCATTGCTCTCCACCGCGCGTAGCGTCGCGCCGGCCATCTCTGGGACGGCTTCTAGCCCGTCCGCCGCATCCCGTCAACCGCTGGAACAGCGGTCCAATCCGCGGGCGCTTTGGATTTCCGTTGATTGCGCGGCCCTGGATGCCTCAGAATGGGCCAACCGATGTCGGAACAAGGAACGGACATGGTACGCGGCGGATTTCGGGTTGTTCTGTGCTGGACGGTGTTCGCGGCCGCAGCGGGAGTGTTGGGGTGTCAGGGAATCTCCCTGCAGTCGGACCACTTCGCGTGTGACCCCGGCGATCCCGGGAGCTGCCCCGAGGGTTGGTTCTGCCGGATGAGCGGAGCCGCCGGGGAATATCGTTGCTTCGAGGGCGAGGACCCGCCGGACGCGGGCGGGACGGACGCCGAGCCCACCGACGCCGGGCCCACCGACGCCGGGCCCGCCGACGCCGCGCCCAATGACGCCGCGCCCAGTGACGCCGCGCCCAATGACGCCGAGGTGGTGGACGGCGGGGGCGACGGGAGCGTGCAGTGCGGCCCGGGAAACTGTGCGGGGTGCTGCGATTCCGGCGGACAGTGTCAGACAGGGAACCTGGACGGGGAGTGCGGACAAGGCGGCGCGCTGTGTCTCGACTGTGCGGCAGGGGGTGAGTTCTGCGCGGCCGCGGGGTCGTGCATTCCCTGCGACCCGGGGTCCACAGCCTGCAGCGGCGAGACGGTGATGTTCTGCAACGAGTCCACGGGGCAGATGGAGCAGCAGCAGGTGTGCGATCCTTCGGCGGGAACGACCTGCCAGGGCGGGGCCTGCGTGCTGCTCTGTGACCTCGCGGCCGCTGCGGGCAGCAACCTGGGCTGTGAGTTCCTGGCCTTGGACGTGGCCAACACCTCCGGGCTCGGCACTGCCAACGATGATTGCTTCGCGGTGCTGGTGGCCAACGCCCAGCAGGTGGGTACGGCCATGGTCACCGTAGAAGATGCGGCTGGTCAGGTGCTCAATTTCCCGGGTTTCGGCACGACCCGGAGCATCGCACCCGGGAGCAGCGCAGCGCTGGTCATCACCGGCGATCCCGGCGACTGCTCGGGCAGTCCGGCGCGGGCCAACTCCAATACCTCTCAGTCGGGGCTTCAGCCGGGCACGGCGTTTCGGGTGCTCTCCACCCTTCCGGTGGTGGCCTATCAGGTCAATCCCTACGACCTCACAGGCGCGCCGGCCAGCGTCGAGTCGTCGGTGCTGCTCCCCGTTTCGAGCCTGGGCACCCAGTACTACTACATCGGCTACCCGGGCCTGGATGGAATGGCGTCCTACTGGCCGGCGCAGATCAACATCGTGGCCGCGGAGAGCAACACCACGGTGACGGTCACCCCTGTGGGTACGCTCTTGGCCGGGGGGCCTGTCCCTGTCTCCGGTCAGTTCACCACCACGCTGCAAGGCACGCAGCACCTTCAGATCCTGGCCTCCACCAGCAACGATCTCACGGGCAGCATCGTCACGGCCGATAAGCCGATCGCAGTGTTCGGCGGGGCGCTTTGCGCCAACGTGCCGGTGGGCGTCCAGTTCTGTGACCATCTGGAGGAGCAGCTGCCACCCGTGGCTGCCTGGGGCTGGACCCACGTGGCGGCCCTGCCGCCCCAGCGGGGGACCGAGGACGTGGTCTGGCGCGTGCTGGCTGCGGTGGACAACACCAACGTGGTCTTCAGCCCCGCCTCGGTGCATGCGTCGGTGAACCTGTCAGCCGGCGGCTTCGTGGAGGTCGCGGCGGACGAGTCGTTCCTGGTCACCTCGGATCCCGCCCATCCGATCCTGGTGGCCGCCTATCTGAAGGGGCGCGTCGGTGCCGAGCAGGACTCGGGGGTGACTTCCGGGTTCTTCGGCACGCGAGGTGGCGATCCCGCAATGGCGCTCTCGGTGCCGGTTGAGCAGTACCGGACAGAGTACGTGTTCGTCGCGGATCCGAGCTTCCTGTGGAACTACCTGGTGGTGGCGCGCACGGATCCCGCTGCAGCGGTGCACCTGGACTGCTTCGATCCCATCCCGGGCACGCATTACACGACCGTACCCGGCGGCTACGACGTGGCCCTGGTGACCCTGTCCACCGAGTTCGGTACCGGCGTGGACGGCACCTGCGCTGTCGGGGCGCACCGGATCTGGTCCACCGCCCCCTTCGGCATCTGGCTCTACGGTCTGTTCGACAATGGGGGCTACGGCTATCCCGGCGGCATGAACACTTCCCCCATCAACAGCGTCGTGCTGCCGTAGCGCGCTCAGAACCGGGCTTGGAGGGTGAAGCCGCCGCCGCCGGGGAGCACCACCGGCGTCGCGGCCACGCGCCGCTCTTTTCTGGTCCCGTCGAGGATCAGCATCACCAGACCGGCCACGGCCACTGCGCCGGCCGCGCCCGCCAGGGCATAGGTCATGGTGCGGTACGTCTCGTACCTGTCGTAGTCTGACTTCACATCTCGCCAGGTGGTGCCGGGTGGGGAGTCCTCGACGTTCCCGCGCGCTTTGTTGGCCAGGACGCTGAAGGCGACGCTCGTGCCCCCCAGGGCCACGCCGAGTCCGACGGCGGACCAGCCCAGGATCTTGAGGAGCGGGGCCTTGCGGCGGCGCGCCGGCGGCGGATTGGGGCTCACGGCCTCCCGAGGAACGACCCGTCGGGCGCCGGCTGTCACGGGCCGCGTTTCGACCCGCCGGGTGGGAGGGCGGGGCGCCGAGCGGATCTCCGGAGGGACCGGATCCTCCGGACTGGGCTGTCGGGGATCCAGAGTCGTGGTCTGTCGGGGGTCCGCGGGTTGCGGGTACAGCTCCATGGGCACGTCCACCACGGGGATCCTCGGCGGTGGCCGCATTCGGACCACCACCGCGGCGAGGCGGGAGATCTTCTTCTTCAGCTCCGCGGCGTCCTGGGTGGCCGGCATGACCTTCAGGTAGGCCTGGTAGTAGCCCAGCGCCACGCCGGGCTCCCTGCCGAGATCCGCTGCCCGGGCGATGTTGAACAGCGCCAGGGGGTGCGGCTTGAGCTGGTAGGAGCACTGCCAGGCGCGTCGGGCGTTCCGGTACTGCTTCGCCTTGAAGAACTTGATGGCGCTTCGCCACCAGACGCCGGCGAGCGTCCGCGCCTGGTCCGCCTCCTTGGGCCGCTTGGGACAGGCGGGCAGGGCCGCACTTGGGGTGGCGGCGGTCCCCAGACCCAGGAGCACTACCGTAAACACCAGCGCGCGACCGTTCACTGATCACCTCCGGAGCCGGGTGTCAGGGTAGTCGGTTTCCCCGTCGACCTCAAGCTGGTATGATTTCGTCCCAAGGGGAGCGCTGGACGGCGCTCCGGGCAGTGACCGTTGGATGACCTGACCGGCAAGATCGTCGACAAGTACGAGCTGATTCGCCTCCTCGGTGAAGGGGGAATGGGTGCCGTGTACGAGGCACGCCACACCTTCGTGAAAAAACCCTGCGCGGTGAAGATCCTCCACTCGCAGTTCTCCAAGGACGAGACAGTCGTCAAGCGCATGCTCCGAGAGGCCCAGGCCGCCGCCGCCGTGGGGCATCCGAACATCGTGGAGATGCACGACTTCGGGCTCACCGACGACGGGATCTGCTATCTGGTCATGGAGCTGCTGTCCGGGGAGAACTTGAGCAGCATGATCCAGCGGTTCGGCCACCTGGGGGTGGAGCAGGCCGTGGCGATCACGATCCAGGTGCTCTCGTCCCTGTCCGCCGCGCACAACAAGAACATCGTGCACCGGGATCTCAAGCCGGAGAACGTCTTCATCGCGCAGGCCAGCTTAGGGGAAGAGGCGGTCAAGCTGCTCGACTTCGGCATCTCCAAGTACGCGCCCGCGGAGGCCGAGAACCCACGCCTGACGCGGACGGGCACGGTCATGGGGACGCCGTACTACATGAGCCCCGAGCAGGCCGCCGGGGCCAAGGACGTGGACAAGCGCACGGACCTGTGGTCGGTGGGCGTGATCCTCTATGAATGCCTGACCGGGCAGCTTCCGTACCAGGGCGACAACTACAACGAGATCATCGTCGCCATCGTCACCAAGCCGGTGCGGCCTCCCATCGAGCTCAACGCGCTGATCCCGGAGGCGCTCAACGACGTGGTGATGCGGGCGCTGCACAGGAAGATCGAGAGTCGGTTCCGCACCGCCACGGAGATGATTGGCGCGCTTGTCCCCTTCTATGATCGGGCCCGCTCCGAGGCGGGCCGCTACCTGTTGCAGTCCCAGTTCCTGGAGACGGCACCGGGCTTGCGGTCGGGGCTCTCCGAGGTTCGGCGCGCAGCGGCGAGCGGGGGTGAGCCGGCGACGGCGCAGCCCGAGGAGTCTGATTCGTCGTCCCCGAGGATGTCTCGGCGGGCCGCCGAATTGGCGGCGAGCGCGCCGACGTTG
This sequence comes from bacterium, assembly GCA_043825095.1. Taxonomy (GTDB): domain Bacteria; phylum Myxococcota_A; class Polyangia; order HGW-17; family JAJRWW01; genus JBDRSE01. The sequence continues at coordinate 19,257 of JBDRSE010000180.1, read as the reverse complement.
GCGGCGGAGGAGTCCTTCGAGGTCGACGAGGCGGCTCGAACGGACGAAGGGGCGGCCCGGGAGAGCGCGACCGAGGGGTCCGGAGATGTCGAAGGGGCCGAGAGGGTCTCTCAGCGCGATCCGTTGCGGGGCACCACCCCCTACGGCGTCAAGGCGGCCACCGTCGCACCGACCGCGGAACCCGAGGCCGCGCGGCCCAAGGCCGCCGGGACCGTGGCCAAGGGCCGCGAGGACGCAACGCCAGCCGGGGCCGTGGAGCCCGCTGCCGAGTCGGCCGCGTCTGAGGCCGCGGACGAGAAGCAGGCGCACCGCGCAGCGAGCCCGGATGATGTCGGAAACGTGACCGTGGCGCCGGGGCAGGTCGTCGGTCGGGACAGCGTGCTGGGCCTGCGCTCACGGTCCAAGCGCCCGGCCGTGGTCGTGGGAGCCGTGCTCGGGGCGGTGGTGCTGGGCTTGGGACTCTGGTACGCGCTGCAGGGCGGGAAGCGGCCGAGCGCCGAGAGCTCTCGGAAGCGATCCTCCGCCGGTGGACCGTCCTCTCTGTCCGGCTCGGGGGCGGAAACTCGCCGGCTCGCGCCTGTGCCCATGATGCGGCCCATGGAGGTCGAGCGGGGGGGGGAGAAGGAGCTCGTCATCGGTCTCGAGGGCCTGGTGGCGAAGGCGGCGGTCAGACTGGACGGAAAAATCGTGACGCCGCCGCTGCGTCTCACCGCAGACGGCCGGCTCCATCGGGTGACGGTGGTGGCCGCCGGGTACCGGACCTTCCACACGACCTTCCGCGCGGAGCCCACGGTGACCTCCCTGGCCGTGCGAATGAAGCGCAGGCGTTCCATGCGTCAGGGGATGCTCGAGGATCCCCGTCCGCGGGTGATGACGCCTCCCGTTCGTCCCCGCACGGTCATGGTGCGCCCGCGGCGCCCTGCGGTCCGGAAGACCATGGACGGGGTGTACAAGAGCCCCTTCGACTGATCCGTCCCCGGCTCCGGCCGTGGCATCGACGTCGCCCACCGCGGCAGTTGGGGATTCCGCTCGGGCCCGGTCCGCGGTAATAGTTCCCTGGGCGAGGAGATCAACCATGGAATTCACCGAGCTGTTCACGCGCGTCGACACCTACGTGATGTTGGCCACCCTGGCCGGCCTGGAGATCGTGCTGGGCATCGACAACATCGTGTTCATCACCATCCTCTGCGGACGGCTGCCCCAGGAGAAGCAGCCCCTGGCGCGCCGCCTCGGGCTGGGGTTGGCGTTGATCATGCGGCTGGGCCTGCTCTTTGCGCTCGGCTGGATCATGGGGCTCAAAGCGGAGCTGTTCTCCCTGTTCGGCCGGGGGATCTCCGGGAGGGATCTCATCCTGCTGCTGGGGGGGCTGTTCCTGATGGCCAAATCCACCCACGAGATCTTTCACGAGGTGGAGGCGCCGGGAGGGGCGCATGACGGCCACGCCGAGACGCCGGCGCAAGCCGATGCCGCACCCCCACAGGCGATGCGCGGGCTCGGCGTGATCCTGGCCCAGATCATGTTCCTCGACATCGTCTTCTCGCTCGACTCCGTCATCACCGCCGTGGGGATGGTTCCTCACGTCTCGATCATGGCCATCGCGATGGTCATCGCCGTGATCGTGATGATCATCTTCGCGGGGCCGGTGGGAGACTTCGTGCAGGGCCACGCGAGCGTGCGGGTGCTGGCGCTCTCCTTCCTGCTCCTCATCGGGGCGCTGCTGCTGGCCGAGGGCTGGGGGCAGCACCTGCCCCGGGGCTACGTCTACTTCGCCATGGGCTTCGCGATGTTCATCGAGGTGATCAACATGCGTCGCCGGGCGCGTTCGCATCGACTCTGGATCATCGAAAAGGCCGATCTCTCCAAGCTCACCGCCGTCCCCGGCAAGGCCGCGCACCCCCGCGGCGGATACGCCCCGGTCGACTAGGAGGGCCGCGCACCCCCGCGGCGGCTGCGGCAAATGAGCCGTGGATTAATAACAGCGCTCACCTGCGGCTACAGAATCGCTTTGACGCGGAAAAAGCGGTGTGTTAGGATACCAGAATCAGTGGAATAGTGGTATCGGAGCTGGTGGAAGTGAGGGCCGGTGCGTAGGGCGCATCAGTGGTGTCGGTGACTGATCGACTCGCATGAGAGTTCGCGATGGAGCTTTTCGACAGACTCAGCGATCAAGCCAGGAAGATGAGCCTGGTCGAGTTCGTTCACCTGAACAACCGGCTGTTCGTGATCGGCAACGCCCCGGGGAGCGGTGTAGGGATGGGGTACAGCACACATATAAGCGGCCCGACCCTCGAGGTCCCCCGGGCCGGTCGGCGTCCAGGCTCGACGCAATTCGTCCAGCTCGTTGCGAAGACCGACCGCAACGACTGGAAACAGCGGATCTGCGTGGGGCGGGCGAGCAACAACGACATCATCCTGCGACACGAGAGCGTGTCCAAGCTCCACGCCTACTTCGTGGTGCGACAGATCACCCGGAAGCTGCGGACCATCGAGGAGATGGTGATCGTGGATGCAGACTCCAAGAACGGCACGCTGCAAAACGGCCGAGCCGTACTCGCGGCATCGGAGGCGGAGCAGGGAGCGGCGCTTGCGTTCGGGGATCGGCTCACCTTCGGTGAGGTGGAGTGTGAGTTCGTGGACGGCGCGACCCTGTACAAGCGACTGAAATCTCGGGGCGCTGTGGATTTCTAGCACGAAATATCAGAGCACGGACAGTCCTCGCCTGAAACGCACTTTAGCTCTCGCGGAGTTTCATCCTGAATTTTCGGCCCCTTCGGGGCGGGGGCCGGGACCCAACGGCGAAATGCGCGTCGATTCTTAAATCCCCTGCGCCGACCCGGGCTTATGGACACTTTGCGTAGAGTTTCAGTTTGACTTAGTAAAAAGATGTATATATTGTACATCAACTCAGGTGGATTTACTGGGAATTAGCCATGGTAATCACAACCCGCGCCAGATATGCGACCCGAGCTCTGATGGAGATAGCGCTGCTGAACGGAACTCGCCCCGTTGGCATCCGGTCGATTTCCGAGAGCCAGGAAATTCCCCCCAAATATCTCGAGAGTCTCTTCCGGCAGCTCAAGGCGGCAGGGATCGTCCGCTCTGTCCGCGGCGCCGGTGGCGGCTATATCCTGAGCCGTGACGCGAGCCGCATCACGGTTTGGGATGTCGTGGCTGCGGTGGAGAGCAACCTGGCCATCGTGGAGTGCGGCAGCGATCCCGGAGCCTGCGCTCGAAGCACCAACTGCGTGACCCGGGAGCTCTGGCTGGAGGTCGACCAACGGGTCGGCCAGCTGCTCGAGTCAGTTTCGGTCGCCGACCTTGCCGAGCGCCACCAGCGTCGGTGCCAGAACCAGGCGCTCAACTTCACGATCTAGACACCTATAAAGGTCATTTTCTTCACATTTGAGTCAAGTTTGAATGTGTCGCAAGTCAGCCGGCGCACGTGCGACGGCCGGCGCCGAGTGGCGCCGAGCTGAGGGGAGGGGGTCCCCGCGGATTCACTCCGCGGGGGAGGGGAACCGCAGAGTTCCCCTCTACAGTCAGCTAGCGAAGCCCCCGAGGTGCCCAACGGGGGGGCCTCCCGCGGCGTTGCTTGTCGAATCGACTCGGCGGTTTGAGGCGGAGCTTCGCTAGACACCTGTAGCAATCTCCGCGACGGGTGCATAGAATGGCGCCATGAGCTCGCATTGCTTCCAAGGGCTGTGGAGAGCCTGGGCGCCGGCTGCGCTCGTTGTGCTGATCACGGGGACGGCGTGTGCCCCGGAGCTGGGGAATGATCGGCCGCCGGATGTGATGGAGTTCGATCCGACCGCGGAGCCGCCCCGCAGCCCGGAGCCGAACGTGGTGGTGACCAACCCGGAGACGGGGCTGATCGACTTCAGTGTGCTCGGCACGCCTCTGCCGGCATACGCCGACGAGTGCGTGAACTGGGACGCCCTGCCCGTGGCCCAGTGCGCGTTCTAGATGTACCTGCAGACCCTGGACGGCTTCCCGTCGGTGTCGCCGGTACGGGCGCCGGTGAGCGCCGCCTCAATCCATCAAGAAAAAATCGCCTCCCTCTATCGCTTCGAGTTCCCCAGTCCGGAGCCGAGGAGTTACCCATGAATCGATCCGCGCCGCCAACGCTCCTGCTCCCCCTGGCGCTCATCGCCCTCCCCGGCGCGGGCTGCTACCAATCCGACGCTCAGGTGTGCGGCTTCGGCGTGATCTGCCCCGCGGGCATGGTCTGCGACGACGTGCGGGAGGAGTGCGTGTTCGCCGAGGCGGTGGAGGCCTGCCGGGACCGGGATCAGGGAGACCCGTGCGAGTTCCTCGGCTCCCCCCCCGGCACCCATCACTGCGACGAAGGCGTGTGCCGACCGATCCCGCGCTGCGGCGACGCACAGCTGAACCCGGGCGAGGAGTGCGACTGCGGCATCTCGAGCGTGGATTTACCTGAGGGTTGCGACTGGCCCAACAGCGACGCCATCCCGAACGCCTGCCGGCTGGACTGCACAAACCCCCGGTGCGGGGACGGCACCAAGGACACGGGCGAGATCTGCGACGACGGGAACCTCACCAGCGGAGACGGCTGCTCGGCGGCGTGTCAGCCGGAGAGCTGCGGCAACGGTGTGGTGGACGAGGGCGAGGCCTGCGACGACGGCAACAACACCCCCGGGGACGGCTGCAGCGCGGGCTGCAACTCGGACGAGAGCTGCGGCAACGGCGTCGTGGACATGATCACCGGGGAGCAGTGCGACTGCGGCACCACGCCCGAGACAATGCCGCCGAGTTGCACGCTCCCAAACGGCGACCCGGACGGCCCCTGCACCCACAACTGCCGGAGCCGCTACTGCGGCAACGGCGTGGTGGATCCCAACGAGGTCTGCGACGACGGCAACAACGAAGGCGGCGACGGCTGCGCCGGCAACTGCCTCTCCGACGAAACCTGCGGCAACGGCGTGATGGACATGGTAATGGGCGAGCGCTGCGACTGCGGCCTGGACGCCTCCAACATCCCGGCCGGCTGCACCGCGATCAACGGCGGCCTAAGAAGCAACTGCACCACGGACTGCACCACCTCCACCTGTGGCAACGGCATCGTAGAGCAGGGTGAGCTCTGTGACGACGGAAACGCCAGCAACACCGATGCCTGTTTGAACACCTGTCTACCGGCGACGTGTGGCGACGGCTTCCTGTGGGTCGGCGTGGAGGGCTGCGACGACGGCAACACCAACAACGGCGACGGCTGCAACGCCCAGTGTCAATCCGAGGACTGCGGCAACGGCGTGGTGGGTGTGGGCGAGCAGTGCGACGACGGGAACTTCAACAACAACGACGGCTGCCCGGACGGCATCGGCGGCAGCTGCCAGTTCGCCTTCTGCGGCGACGGCTGGCTGAGAACGAGCGGTCTGCCTGCGGAGATCGAGGCCTGTGACGATGGAAACATCATGGACCATGACGGCTGCAGCGCTACCTGCCAACCGGAACCGGGCTGGATCTGCTCCGGCACGCCGAGCCTCTGCACAACCGTGTGTGGAGACGGCATCGTCCGGGGCGTGGAGGAGTGTGACGACGGCTTCGTCGCCAACGGCGACGGCTGCAGCGCCGTCTGCACCGTCGAGCCCGGTTGGCAGTGCGACCTCGGCAACCCCAGCAACTGCAACGGCATCTGCGGCGACGGGGTCGCGGTCGGCTTCGAGCCGTGCGACGACGGCAACGCCAGCAACAACGACGCCTGTCTGAACAGCTGCCAGTGGAACGTCTGCGGGGACGGCTTTCGAAACCCGGGGACAGAGGGCTGCGATTGCGGGTTCGACCCGGCGAACCTCCCGGCCGGATGCGGCGGCGTCAACAGCGACTCGAACCCCCAGCCCTGCCGCCTGAACTGCTACACGGCCTCCTGTGGGGACGGCCTTCAGGATCCGGGGGAGGAGTGCGACGACGGGAACACGAGCAACACCGACGACTGCCTCAACACCTGCGTCACGGCGTTCTGCGGGGATGGGTTCACGGAGACCACGGGCTCTGCACCGCACGAGCTCTGCGATGACGGCGGCAACGACGACTGCTCCGGCACCTGCAACGCCACCTGTGATGGGTTTGCCAACACCTGTGGGGACGGCATCATCCGATGCGGTGAGCAGTGTGACAGCGGCGCAGCCAACTCGAACACCCTGCCCGACGCCTGCCGCCTGAGCTGCGTAGCGCCGCGCTGCGGCGACGGCGTCGTGGACAGTGGTGAGCAGTGCGACGACGGGAACTCCGTCAACGGCGACGGCTGCAGCAACCAGTGTACGATCGAGTAGGTCGCCCTACAGCAGGTTGGCGGCGATCTCGGCGAGGGCGGAGCGCTCGCCCTTTTGCAGGGTGATGTGGCCGGCCATGGCCTGCTCCTTGAACCGCTCGACCACGTAGGTGAGGCCGTTGTTGGAGCTGTCCACGTAGGGGTTGTCGATCTGGTAGGCGTCCCCGGTGAGCACGATCTTGGTGTTGTCACCCACCCGGGTGAGGATGGTCTTCACCTCGTGGGGCGTGAGGTTCTGCGCCTCGTCCACGAGGATGAACTGGTTGGGGATGGAGCGACCGCGGATGTAGGTGAGGGGCTCGATCTCCACGTAGCCCATGTCCAGCAGCTCCTCGTGGCCCCGCCCCTTGTGCCGGTCCTCCCGGCCGATGCCCATCAGCAGCTCGATGTTGTCGTAGATGGGCTGCATCCACGGGTTGAGCTTGTCCTCGAGGTCCCCGGGCAGGTAGCCCAGGTCACGGCCCAGGGGGAAGATGGGGCGGCTGACGAGCAGCTTCTGGTAGGTCTTGTCCTCCACCGTGCGCTGCAGCCCGGCGGCGATGGCCAGCAGGGTCTTGCCAGTGCCCGCCTTGCCCACCAGGGTGACGAGCTTGATGTCGTCGTTGAGCAGCAGGTCGAGGGCGTACTGCTGCTCCTTGTTCCGCGGCCGGATGCCCCAGGTCCCCTTCTTGAGGCGGCGCACCGCCTTGAGGGTGCCGGACGCGTCGTCGAAACGCGACAGCGCCGTGTGGCTCGGGTTGGAGTCCGCCCGGATCATCACGTACTCGTTGGGGTAGATGGGACGGCCCCCCTCCAGCTCCACCTGCGGGGCCGCGATCTCGCCGTCCGCGAAGAAGCGGTCGACGTCCTCGACCGACACGTCGAGCTCGGAGCAGCCCGGGTACAGCTCGTCGATGGAGATCTTGTCGGCCTCGAAGTCCTCGGCCGTGAGCCCCAGCACGTCGGCGCGAACCCGCAGGTTCACGTCCTGGGTGACGAAGATGGTGTTCAGCTCCGGCGCGTCGGCCTTCACCTTCAACGCCACCGCCAGGATCCGGCTGTCCATGATCGCCGAGCCTCGCTGGACATCAATGGGGGAGCTTTCGCCCATGGCCACCCGGAGGGTCCCGCCGCTCTCGAGGGCGCACCCCTCGGCCAGCTTGCCCCCGTTGGTGCGCAGCCGGTCCATGTACCGCGACACCAGCCGCGCGTTGCGCCCCAGCTCGGAGAGCTCCTTTTTGAACTGGTCGATCTCCTCCAGCACGTGGATCGGAATGATGACGTTGTTGTCATCGAACCGGAAGATCGCCCGGGGATCGTGCAGCAGCACATTCGTGTCCAGCACGTAGTTTTTCTTCACAATCTTTTCCTTGGTTGCCCCGTCGCGCAGGGAGTGATGGAGGCGCCGTGGGGCGCGCACCAATGGAAGATACGAGTCCACGGACGTGGACGTCGGACGCAGGACCTGCCTAGCCCAATGAGCCAAAGCACACCGATTGGTTGCGACCGTGCTCCTTGGCGTGATACAGCGCCTGGTCGGCCCGTTCGACGAGGAGCTGCTTGTGCTTCCCATCGTCTGGATAGGAGGCCACGCCAAGGCTCATGGTGCAGGCAAAGGTCCCTTGATCGGATGGATGTTTCAGCGCTCCCACCTCCTCACGAATTCGTTCCGCCAAGATCAGCGCGCCCTGGGAGTCGGTGTCCTCCAGCACCAGCGCGAACTCCTCCCCGCCGTAGCGGGCGACCACATCCACGGTGCGGGCCTGCTCCTGGAGGACCTTCGCCACCGAGCGCAGCACCGCGTCCCCCACGGGATGGCCATAGGTGTCATTGACACTCTTGAAGTGATCGATGTCGGTGAGCAGCAGGGTGACCGGCTTCTCGGCCCGCTCCGCCCGCGCCAGCATCTCGCTGAAGCGGTCCTGGAAGGTGCGATGGTTGACCAGGCCGGTGAGCCCGTCCGTGGTCGCCATCTCCTCCATCTGCTTGTACATCTGTCCGTTCTGCACCGACACCGCCACCTGATTGGCGATGACCCCCAGCATCTCCCGGCGATCGGCCGTGAACAGCCCCCGCTCACGATCCGCCAGCACGAAGGCCCCCAGGGCCCTATCGCCCGCAATGAGCGGGTAGACCACCAGCGACGACACCCCCGGGAGGGACATCTTCTTGGTGAAGATCACCTGCCCCCGGTCCCGAAGCTCACCGCCCGCGGGGAGAAAGTGCCGGTTCTTGATCGCCATGGCGACCAGTCCGGCGTTGTCGGCGTAGGAGAGCCCGGAAAACGGCTCGAGCGCCTCGCCGGATACGGCGGCGATCACGTGCCGCTTCCGCTCGTCATCGAACAGCGTGATGGTGCCGAAGTCGAACTCCACGATCTCCCGCGCCGCCCGAAAGGCCGTCTCGTACACCGCCTCGAGACCCAGCGCCGAGTTCAGCATCTCCGACGCCTTGAAGAACCGCTCCTGCTCGTACTTGGACCGCTCCACGGCGCAGAACATCCGCTCGGCCTGGACGGTGTGCATGATCTGACGCGCCGCCTCCTCCAGCAGCTCCCGCTCCGTGCCGCCAAAGGCCTGGGGCCCTACCCGGTCCAGGCAGAGCACTCCCCGCAGGTGTCCGGTCTCCACCACCGGCACGCCGAGGAACGCCCCCACCGTTGCGCCGGTGCCGTAGTACGGGATGGCCTTCACCCCGGGCTCCACCAGGTTGATGGCCGCGCGGTTCTTCACCACCCCGCCGAGCACGCCGGACAGCGCCGGAAAGGGCGCGTCCCGCACCATGTCGCACTCGGTGACCATCTCCTTGATGGACAGCGTCTCGCCCCGATCGTCGAGCCACAGGAGCACGCAGGACTGCACGTTCAGGGTGTCCTTGAGCAGCTCGAGGGTGAAGAAGATCGCCTGGTGAATGGACTCCACGGCGCCGTGATACAGGTGCTGCTCCTGCTCCTCACGACTGCGGCCTCCGCCGGAGGACAGCGTGGCGGAGATGAGCCGGAAGTCCTTCGCTTCCTGTCGCATGCCGCTGATCTCCGCGGTCAGGCGACTGGCGTGCTCCAGGCGGAGCTTGGACACCTCGACCCGGAGCAGCACAAGGCTGACCGTGCCGAAAAACACCGAGAAGGCGGTGTGGGAGGCCAGCAGACCCAGATTCGCGCGGAGCTGCCCCACCTGCTGGAGCACCAGCACCTCCAGCAGGAGCGAAACGAGCACGAGGGTCACACCGACCAGCGCCCGGTTGTAGGCAACCAGGAAGGTGATCATGGCGTAGACCACCGGGTACACCGGCGAGGTGAGCCCGCCGGCGAACTGGAGCAGGGTGTGGGTCGCCACCACCACCAGCAGGCCGAGCTCGAAATCCCGCGCCGACTCGATGAGCGGCGACACCGGCTCGGCGTCGGGGTCAACGGCGATCTTCAGCCGACCCACGACCCGGGCCAGCAAGAGCGCGGCCAGCGCCGCCGCCGCCGTGATGCGCACCACGTCGGCGCCGCCGTACCGCAGGTCCACGAAGAAGCCCCGCGTCACGAGCGCCCCAAAGGCCACGGCGGCAGCCACGCCCCACCACAGGTTCAGACCTGTGCGGAGCTGGTAAGCCAGCCGGTTGACCATGTGGCGCATCTATTCCTCCTGAATCACGAACACGAGCTCGCCCTTACGCACCATGCCCAGGTCCTGACGGGCCGCCTTCTCCAGCGCCGCGTCGTCGTCCCGGAGCCGCTGAACCTCCAGCTTCATGTGCCGGATCTCCTCGGCGCGGGTGTGGTTCCGTTTATGAAGCTCGCTCCACTCCCGACGCAGGCGCCGGTATTGACTGAGACCCTTGTCCCCGAAAAACTGCAAAGGTAGGTAGCCCAGCACCCAGGCCAGCCCCACCACGACCAGCAGGCGAGTCGCCCACCGCCCCACCCTACCCAGACGGGACGGCCCCGGCCCGGCAATATGCGCAGCGTCCCGCGCCAGAGGAAGCGCGCCCTTCCGTAACTGCGGGATTTTCTTTTGCGAAGTCGCTTGGTTAGGCGACGAGCTTCCAGGGCTTTTTACCATTCTGCTCCGATTATAGGCTCCTGGGCCAGGGTGTCCAAAAATTGCCTATGTCTACGACATTGGGATCAGGGGAGCGTGGACGATCGACAACAGATTTCTGAGAGGCTGTCCGCCGGGAGCAGATTAACCAGTTGAAAATACTATACTATACATCTAATGAAACTGGCACGCGGGTTGCAGTCTCGCGAAAACGCAACAAAGACTCGAAAGCCGTGTCACTGTACCGAAGAGATCGGCAATGGACCATGCCAGGGTTCGACTGACGTCGAAACCAGCAGCACATCGAACAACAGGTGTCCCATGAGCTCCAGGAAACAGCAGCTGTGCATGACTCTCGTGGTCTCTCTGACGTGCGCGCTCCCGGCGTGCTTCAGCGACCCGAACCTCAACAACAACTCCTGGTCGCCCTACGACGCTGCGCTGGATCGCGTGGATGACGATCACGACGGCTTTTCCGAGGCCGAGGGGGACTGCGACGACACCAACCCCTTGGTCAATCCGGACGCCGTGGAGGTGGTCGACGGCATCGACAACAACTGCGACGGCCTGGTCGACGACGACCTCGACAACGACGGCTTCGGCGCGGCAGAGGACTGCGACGACAACAACGCATCGATCCATCCCCTGGCCCGGGAAAATTGCGCGGACGGCGTGGACAACAACTGCAACGGCTTCGTCGACGCGGACGAACCGGACAAGGACGGCGACGGCTTCGGCCCCTGCGCCGGCGACTGCAACGACAACAACATCTTCATCAGCCCCGGCAACATCGAGGACCCCACCGACGGAGTGGACAACAACTGCGACGGCGTCATCGACGAACCCCAGGTGAACTGTGACTGCGGTGCCGAGCCGGGCCTCACCATCGAGGAGCAGATGGCCCGAGCCATTGGGCTCTGCAACGAGCACGCCATCCTCGATCTGAGCGTCAACGGGTCGAACCCGCTGGGATACGGCGTCTTTGGGGACTGGGGTGTCATCACCCCCGTCACCACCCGGGACGGCAGCGGCGCCGACGGCTGGCCCCTGGAGAACTGCCAGTTCCTGATCCTGGCCTCTGGGGCCGCGAAGAACCTGCAGCCCCAGGGCGGCATGGAGTCGGACCTGGGCATCTACAACGCTCAGGATCCGGCGCCCATTCCCGACGGCCAGGACATCAACGACCTGACCCAGTTCGAGCTGCGGCTGCGCGTGCCCGGCAACGCGAAGGGGTTCTCCTTCGACTTCATCTTCTTCTCCGTGGAGTATCCCGAGTTCGTGTGCTCGGTGTTCAATGACACCTTCTACGCGCTGGTCATCGACGAACCCGCCCTCAACGGCGGCGCCCGCACCAACATCAGCTTCGACCAGGAGGGCAACGAGATCACGGTGAACAACGGCTTCTTCGAGTATCCCCCCTACTGGTCCCTGGACATCACGGGCACCGCCTACGAGCACCCGGAGTCCTATACGCCGGGGTGTAACGACGATCCGAGCATCGGCTGCGTTGCCCCCAACCCGTGCCCTGCCTATCAGGGCTCTACCACCGGCTGGCTGCGCACCACATCACCCGCCACCCCCGGGGCGGAGATCACGATCATCTTCTCGATCCACGACGAAGGCGACAACATCCTCGACTCAGCCGTGATCATCGACAATTTCCGTTGGCAGACCGTGCCCATCGACGGCCCGGGAACGGTCAAATAGCGACCCGGGAGGAGAGCCCATGCGCACCTTGACAGCCTTGAGCATATTCACGCTGCTGGGAGGCTTGACTGCGGCGGCCTGCGGCGAGGCCAATGCACCGGGTAGTGACAGCTCGACGCACCACATCAACGACGCCGTGGTGTTGGACGCCAGCGGCCTGGACGGCGCCCTACACGACGGGGCGGTCGATGTCCCGGCGTGCAGGGACGGAGTGGACAACGACCAGGACGGGCTCACCGACTGGCCGGACGACCCCGGCTGCACCGACGCCGACGACGTGGACGAGGGCAACCCGCCGTACTGCGGCCTCACCGCAGAGGGCGAGATGATCCCCATCCGCACCATCCCCCCCACCGGCCACCTCGTGCAGACCACGGACAACGGCGTCAGCCACTACCAGGGCTCCTGTGGGGGGAGCGGCGCGCCGGAGCTGGTGTTCTCCCTGACGATCCTGGGAAACACCTCGGGCGTGCTCATCAACACCATCGGCACGCCGACCCTGCTCGACACCGTGGTCTACGTCCGTCAAGACACCTGTGACACGCCGAACACCGAGATCGAATGCGCGGCGAGCACCGTGGGCGGCGGCGGCGTAGAGGTCGCCCTGGAAGACCCCCAGCCGGGTGAGTACTTCATCTTCATCGACGGCGTCACGCCGGGCGCGGCCGGGCAGTTCCTGCTCGAGGTGCGCGGCCTGATCCCGGAGGGCGCCCCCTGTGATCCCGCGGACCAGACCCTGGTGTGCACCCCGGGGTTGATCTGTGTCGGACAGCCTTCGATCTGCACGGTGCCCCTGTGCTCCGACGGCATCGACAACGACGGCGACGGGATCACCGACTTCCCCGCAGAGCCGGGCTGCGAGAGCGCGCTGGACCACACGGAGGACGACACCTGCCCCGGCGCGGGCTGCCCGGCCTGCGCCGACGGCGTGGACAACGACGGCGACGGCTTCACCGACTGGCCGAACGATCCCGGCTGCTCCTGCGCGGGGGATCCCATCGAGCTCGACGAGTGCCTCCCCGGGCTCGAGCTCACCGAGCTGCCGGTGAGCGGCATCGCCACCGGCACCGTGGACCCGGCGGAGCTGAGCCTGTCCACCGGGAGCTGCGGGTACAACAGCGGCCAGGAGGTGGTCTTCCCACTGTCACTGCCCTTCGGCGCCGTGGAGGTGGACATCAGCATGCAGATGGGCGGCTGGAACGCCTACCCGAACGTCTACGTCCGCCAGGGCGACTGCGCCGCCGGCGTCGAGCTCGGCTGCGCCGGGAGCTACAACAATCCCGAGACGCTGCAGCTGACGAACCTGACGGCCGGCGACTACTTCGTCTTCGCCGACAGCATCGACATCTGGATGGCGGACACCTTCACCCTCACCGTGCAGGTGAAGCTGCCCGTGGGCGCCGTCTGTGAGCTCGGCAACCCCCTGAAACAGTGCGCGGCCGGCGGCACCTGTCAGGACGTGGGGGGCACCTTCGAGTGCGTGCCCACCGCCTGCAACAACGGCGTGGACGACGACAGCGACGGCTACGTCGACTATCCGAACGACCCCGGCTGCACGGACATCGGCGACAACGACGAGATCGACAGCTGCGATCCCGTGAACAACCCCGCGGCGTGTCCGGTGTGCTTCAACGGCGCTGACGACGACGGCGACGGCCTCACCGACTATCCGAACGACCCCGGGTGCGCCGCCGCTTCGGACGGCAACGAGATCGACGAGTGCTATCCCGGGCTGCAGGTGGGGGTCCTGCCGCCCAGTGGGTCGGTCACCGCCACCCTGTACGATTCGGACCCCTCCCACACCAGCCCGACCTGCCAGACGTGGAGCGTATCCGAGCACGTCTACGCCTTGGAGCTGCCCTACGGCGCGGCGCAGCTCGACGTGTCCATGTCCACCACGCAGATGGAGCCGATCCTCTACGTTCGGCACGGCAACTGCGCCCTCGGTGCCGAGCTGAGCTGCCAGTACACCTGGCAGCCTCCCGCCGTGAACCACCTGAACAATGTCCCGGCGGGCACGGTGTTCCTCTTCGCCGACGCGAACTTTCTCTACCAGCCGGCGTCCAGCTACACCCTCTCGGTCACCGTCGGACAGCCCGTCGGGGCGTCCTGCGTCCTCGGCAGTCCGCTCCAGGGCTGCGGCCTCGGCTCGACCTGCCAGGACATCGGCGGCGGCGTGTATCAGTGCGTGGGCGCCGCCTGCAACAACGGCGTGGACGATGACGGCGACGGCTACGTGGACTTCCCCAACGACCCCGGATGCACCGACATCTCGGACAACGACGAGATCGACAGCTGCGATCCGGTGAACAACCCGGCCGCCTGCCCGGCCTGCTTCAACAACAGCGATGACGACGCTGACGGGCTCACCGACTTTCCTGCCGATCTGGGCTGCTCCTCCGCCGCCGACAACAGCGAGTTAAACGAGTGTCAACCAGGGCAGCCGTTCACCAACATCACGCCCACGGGCAACGCCATCGGCTCCCCGTCGGGCATGGACCTGCACCAGGGCAGCTGCCAGTACGGCGGCTATCCGGAGGACGTCTACCTGCTCCACCTCACCCAGCCCGCCGCCCAGGTGGACATCTCGCTGCAGGGCAACATGGACTACGAGCCCGTGGTCTACGTTCGCCGAGACAGCTGCGCCTCGTCCGCTGCGGAGATCGGCTGCGCCGCCGCCGGCGCGCCGAATTGGGACCGGGCCGAGCTCACGCTGTACAACGTCGCCCCCGGTCACCTCTTCCTCTTCGCAGACTCCAACTACCAGGGGATCACAGGACAATACTCCCTCTCAGTCACCGCGACCCTCAGCAGCGGAGCCTCCTGCATCCCGACCTCCACCGTGGTCGTATGCCCCCCCGGCACCACCTGCACCGACCCGGGCACAGGTCACGTCTGTCAATAAAACCAGCTCTTTAAGCACTAGCACGGCGTCGAGATCGTCTCTTCCTTCCAGCTGTGTAACCGTTCACGTGGAAGACGGCACAGCACCCCCGCGCGCAGCGCGGGCTACCCCTTGAGGGGACGGGAGGGGTGTGGTGAGCCGCGGAGCGGCGGATCTGTCGCTCTGTGGCACCGAGCCAAGGGGCCGCCTCCCGGAGATCGATCCGCCACTTCGTCGCTCCCTTCGCCCCCTCCGCCCCCCCCGGGAGAAAACCCTCGCTACGCTCGGGGTGCCGCAAGTAGCACTACCAAGCTGTGACTTGAGCCTGTGCTTACAGTTCGTGTTTTCTGATAGTTGACGTCGGAATCAGGGCCAAGCTATAAGTGTCCCCGCGTTTACGCCACGTTGAGGAGTAGCTGATGACTCGATGGCTCATGCCGCTGGCCGGTGTATTGATGATGATGGCGCTGCCGGGCACGGCTCACGCTCAGATGGGACGCATGCCCGGCGCCGGGGGCCAGATGGGCAAGGCGGGCGACGACAAGCCCGACAAACCCAAGGTCGCCGAGCAGGGAAAGAAGCCGGAGACGAAGGTCGAGCCGAAGCGTGTCAAGACCTGGGGCGTGAAGAAGCCGATGCAGTTCTTCCAGCTCGACGGCTACTTCCGCGTGCGCTCGGACGTCTTCATCAATCTCCACCTGGGACTCCAGGACACGGCCGTATCCAAGCCCTCCTTCCGGCGACCACTGCAGTACTATGACACCGGGTCGGGCGGCTTCTGCGTCGGGGACGAACAGTCGGGCCAGTGCGACAAGAACACCATCACGTCCACCAACATGCGGCTGCACCTGGAGCCGACGCTGAATGTGCACAGCCGCGTGCGCGTGAAGATGACCCTGGACATCTTCGACAACTTCGTGCTCGGCTCGACGCCCGAGGGCTACTCCGCCAGCGGCGGCGTCCGTCCGACCTACATGCCCATGAACGCCTTCGCGACCACCGCCGAGGTGCCCCAGGCCGGACGAAACAGCCTCTACGACGTCATCCAGTTCAAGCACGCCTGGGGCGAGGTGGACCTCCCCTTCGGCCGCCTCATGTTCGGTCGCATGCCGTCGCACTGGGGCATGGGCATCCTGGCCAACTCCGGCACCTGCTCAGGCTACGCCAAGTGGACGGTCACTCACACCGGCGATCCCATGCGGTGCATGGACAGCGACTACGGCGACATCGCGGACCGCATCATGTTCGTCACCAAGATCCCGGTGATCGACCTCCTGGTGGGCTTCTCCTGGGACTTCCAGGCCAGCGGGGTCACCTCGTTGAACCTGCAGGGCGAGCAGGTCCCGTTGAACTCCGGGCAGCCCTACGATCTCACGCCGGCCGACGACGTGCAGCAGTGGGTCGCAATGCTCGGCCGCATCGACAGCCCCCTCAAGGTCCGCGAGCGGCTGGCCCGCGGCGAGGTCGTGTTCAACTACGGCACCTACTGGGTCTTCCGGCAGCAGAAGAACTTCGACTACCCCGAGTCCAGCGTGCTGGTGGGCAACGAGAGCGCGCTCGCCGGCAACCTGGTGAAGCGGGACGCCTTCGCGATGATCCCCGACCTCTGGCTCCGGCTGAACTGGAAGAAGCTGCAGCTCGAGTTCGAGGGCGTGATGGTCTACGGCTGGATCACCAACCTGCCCGAGTACCAGCGCATGGTCAAAGAGGGCGAGAAAGACCTCAAGATCCTGCAATTCGGCTGGGTCTTCCGGGGCTCGTATCGCTTCCTGAAGGACTCCCTGGTGATCAAGTTCGAGGCGGGGATGGCGTCCGGGGACGACCAGCTCGAGGGCGCCTACGGGCTCACGAACTACCGCAACGTGGCGATGTTCCCCCAGGACCGGGAGGACCGCTGGAACTCGCTGTTCCGCTTCGACCCCAACTACCGCATCGACCTGATCTTCTTCCGGGAGCTCATGGGCACGATCTACAACGCCGGCTACATCAAGCCCACGATCATGTACCACATCCTCAAAGAGCTCACCGCACGTCTGGACATGATCTACAGCTATGCCATGGAGCCCGTGGCCACCCCGGGCAACAAGCCCCACTACGGCGTGGAGCTCGACCTGGACGTCGAGTACCGCATGCCGGAGGAGGGCTTCTACGTGGGGATCGCCTACGGCGTGTTCTTCCCCTTGGACGCGCTGCACCGGCCGGGCGCCATCTACGGCGGCACGGAAGATTTCTTTGCCAAGGCCAAGATTGCCCACACCGTCCAGCTTCGTGCTTCCATCAAATTCTAGCCGTGCCATCACCCCACAGACGCCATTCGAATCGCGATTTCTATTTGAAACCACGCCCGGGCTGCTGGTAGAGTCAGTCGACCTCAAGTAGTTACTACTGCTTACGGGTTGAGCGCGGGCAGACGAGCCGCAACCGAGGCAGCGCGGTCACCGATCCAAGAGGCCAGGGCAATCGAAGAGTTTCCATCCAGGTTCGGTAAGTACCTGCTGCTCGAGCTGATCAGCACCGGAGGTATGGCCGAGGTATTCCGGGTCAAGGCCTTCGGCGTCGAAGGCTTCCAGAAGACGTTTGCGCTCAAGCGGATCCTGCCCCACATCTCCGAGGACCCCGAGTTCATCACCATGTTCATCGACGAGGCGAAGATCGCCTCGCGCCTGCACCACGGCAATATCTGCCAGATCTACGAGTTCGGTCGGGTCGGTGACTTCTACTTCCAGCTCATGGAGTACATCGCCGGCTTCGACCTGCGCGCCCTGAAGGAGCACCTCCTCGCCCAGCAGCTGACCCTTCCCCTCGGGTTCCTCCTGCACGTTCTGGCCCGGGCCTGCGAGGGGCTGGACTATGCGCACCGCAAGACCGACTCCCAGGGCAACCCCCTGAACATCATCCACCGCGACGTCAGCCCGCAGAACATCATGGTGTCCTTCGAGGGCACGGTGAAGATCATCGACTTCGGCATCGCCAAGGCGAAGAGCCGCGCCTCCCAGACCCAGGCCGGCGTGATCAAGGGCAAGTTTGCCTACATGGCGCCCGAGCTGCTTCGCGGCGAGCAGATCGACGGACGCGCCGACATTTTCGCCCTCGGGATCGTGCTGCACGAGCTGCTGACCGGCCAGGGGCTGTTCGACCGGGAGACTGACCTCGACACCCTGCGCGCGGTGATGGCGGCCGACGTGCCGCCACCGTCCTCCATCGACCCCACCATTCCACCCGAGGTGGACGAGGTGGTGCTCAAGGCGCTCACCTCCCAGCCTGCGGATCGGTACCAGTCGACAGAGGACTTTCAGGAGGCGCTGGAGCGCTGCATCATGCGGATCGGCGAGCCCTACAGCTCCAACAAGGTCCGGCATTTCATGGCCGAGCTGTTCCCCATCGACCTCGCCGTGGAGCGGGAGAAGGCGCAGCGCTTTGCCAGCTTCAGCGAGACGGGGGAGGTGGAGATCCAAGCCGAGGACGGCGTTCCCACCGCGGGTCCGCGCGCGCCCAAGACCGTGGAGACGTTCTCCGGCCGCCGGCTGAAGGACAAGCGCAGCCGGGTCACCGGTGCCGGGCCCCTCACCGAGGAGGTCACGCTCATCCACGGCACCGCCGATACCGGCGAGCGGGAGTACGACGAGGACGAGATCCTCGACGGTGACGACCTCCTGCTCGAGCTCCCCGACTCACCCCTCGAATGGCAACAAGCCGAGGGCTATGAAGCCGCCTTCCTCGAGGACGGTGAAATCGCAGACGACGACCTCCCAGAGGTGGAGGGCGTCCTGCTGGAGGACGATGACAGCGACTTTGCCGAGGTTCCCACCAACGTCGCCGCGGAGATGATGAGTGCCGCCTGGGCGGCATCGCACGGCGACCCCGACGGCGACCCCTTCGAGGGCGAGCTGCTCGGCGACGACATCGATGACATCTTCGCCGGGAGGCTGATGGCCGAGGGAGATCTCCTGGAAAACGCCCCCCCCGGACCCACGCTCGTGGAGGGCGAGCTGACAGGCGACGACCTCATGGAGGCCGAGCTGCTGGACGACGACTTCGTGGAGGCCGAGCTGCTGGACGACGCCGACCTCATCGAGGCCGAGCTGACAGGCGACGAGCCCCCGCCGGCGCTCGGCTCTGGCGGTGCACCGGCGCAGCAGGGCTTTGACGATGAACCGGAGTACGCGACGGTCCCCTATACATCGTCCGACCCGAACGCCCTTGAAGGCGGGTACGCGGAAGGCGGGTACGCGGAGGGCGAGTACGCGGAGGGCGAGTACGCGGAGGGCGAGTACGCGGAGGGCGAGTACGCGGAGGGCGAATACGCGGAGGGCGAGTACGCGGAGGGCGAGTACGCGGAGGGCGAATACGCGGTGGGCGAATACGCGGAGGGC
>JBDRSE010000179.1:2500-43209 GCA_043825095.1 bacterium | reverse complement strand
GAGAGGCAGTCCGGCGAGCAGCCGTCCCCCGGCACGAGGTTGCCGTCGTCACACACCTCCCCGTCCTCGAGCACGCCGTTGCCGCAGTACATCACCAGGCAGGTCGTGGAGCAGGTGGCGGTGGGCAGCGCGGCGCCCTCGTCACAGCTCTCCCCGTTCTGCGGGTCCACCACGCCGTCGCCGCAGCGCGCCGGGGCGCAGTCCGAGCGGCAGGCGCCCGGCACATCGTCGCTGTTCTGGGCGCCCTCGTCGCACTGCTCGCCCGAGTCGGTCACTCCGTCTCCACAGCCCGGCAGCGTGCAGTCCGAACGGCAGGCGTCGGGTGCGGTGTCGCTGTTGTCCTGCCCGTCGTCGCACTCCTCCATGCCCTCGACGGCGCCGTTGCCGCACTGGATGGGAGCTTCGTTGCCGTTGTTGCCGTTGTCGTTGGTGCCTGGAGAGTCGTCTCCGCAGCTGCCCAGGGCGCAGAGGGCCCCCACCACCCACCCCGCGAGAACCCAGCGTCGCATCATCTACTTCCTCCGCTGTCCATCACGCCGCTTCAGGGCGCTGCGATGGTTGTGGGATCCTCGGTCATGGTTGCGACCAGTGGATCCAACCCGCACTGTCCGTTGGCATTGTGGCCCCAGCAGTAGAGGTCCTCGTCGTTCATGGCGCAGCCGTGGTGGCCTCCGGTGTCGAGGGCGATCCAGCCGCTGAGGCCACCCACTCGGATGGGCTCGTAGCAGTCACCGGCGGTGTTGTCGCAGCCGGTGATGCCGCCCAGGTCGGATCCCAGGCCGAGGAAGTTCACGTTGTTGCTGCCCCAGCAGTGGAGGTCCCCGAGGCCGGCGATCCCGCAGGCCCCGTCCGCCTGGTTGGCGTTCACGGCGATCCAGTCCGGGATGATGCCGATGTGCTGCGGCGTGTCGTAGTCGCTGGCGTCGCCGGTGCCGAGCTGCCCGTGCGTGTTCTGGCCCCAGCAGTACAGCGCGCCGCCGTCGATGCCGCAGGCGAAGGCGCCGCCCACCGTGACATCGATCCAGCTCGCGGCGGTGCCTACCTGGAGGGGGCTCGGCACGAAGTCGGTGCCGTCGTAGGTCGGGCCCTGCCCCAGCAACCCGTAGCCGGTGCCCAGGCTGTTTTGGCCCCAGCAGTAGAGCGCGCCGCTGCGCAGCCCGCAGCCGGTGGCCTGCCCGCCGGCGGACACCCAGCTCCAGTCCGTGGCGCTGCCCACCCGGGTCGGCTCGTTTCGATCGTTCTCGTCGCCTGTGCCGAGCCGCCCCTGCGGGCCGCGGCCCCAGCAGTAGAGCTCCCCGGCGCGGATGCCGCAGCTGAAGGTGCGACCCGCGCTCACGGTGTCCCAATCGGCGTCGGTGCCGACGCGCACCGGCGTGGTGGACGAGTCCGTGCTGTCGTAGGCGGCGCCGGCGCCGAGCTTGCCGCGAACACCGCTCCCGCCGAGCAGGTTGCTGCCCCAGCAGTAGAGCTCCCCGGCGCGAATGCCGCAGGTGTGGTCGTCCCCGGCGTCGATCCAGGTCCAGTCCGTGTCGCTGCCCACCTGCAGCGGGAGATGACTGGAGTCTGTGGTGCCCAGGCCGAGCTGCCCGACCCCGTTGTCGCCCCAGCAGTACAGGGCCCCCTCGTGGATCCCGCAGGTGTGGGCGCCGCCAGCGCCGATCACCGCCCAGCCGGTGGCGACGCACGTGAGCCCGTCTCCGTCATACCCGGTGTCGCACTCGCAGATCGGGTTGGTCATGGTGTCGCGGCAGTGAGCGTTGGCGCCACACGGCCCGGCGTCCACGGTGCCGTCACAGTCATTGTCCGCGCCGTCGCACACCTCGTAGGCATTGGGGTTGATGTCGGGATTGCTGTCGTCGCAGTCGCCGGAGTTGGTGGCGAAGCCGGCCGGGGCCGTGGCGTCGCAGGAGTGGATCACGTCCGAGGCGTCGGCCGTGGAATCACCAAATCCGTCTCCGTCGCGGTCGATCGTGTATACGAACCCCAGTCCGTCATCCACGATGCCGTCGCAGTCGTTGTCGATGCCGTCGCAGGAGTACTCGGAAATCTCGAACCCCTCGACGATCTCCGAGTAGAGCGGCTCCACCCATTCCCCGTTCACGCACCGCCGCATCGTGCCCGCGCAGATGCCCTCCTGCAGGGTCGCCATGGGCTGCGCACCCTGGCACACCACGTCGTCGTCGTCACCGCAACCGGTCCCCGCGACCAGGGACAGCGACAGTGCCGCCGCGACCAGGGATCGCGACAGCGCCCCGTGCAAAGCCATGCGTTTCATCAGGTACTCCTTTTCCGGAGCCCTTCCCTTCAGGCCCCGGTGAAATCTCGTCCAGCGTTCGTTCCGATGTTTCGTGCCTCAAGGATACACGTTCCGTATGACCCCTGCCAGAGCAACCGCGGTGCCGACGTTTACCGAGTGCGCTGGTGGGTTTTACAGGACGAATAATGATCGTGATGCAAACTGCATAAATGCGATAGGATGATCACCGTCGGCACACATTGTTAGGCGGCAACTGGAGGCGGAGAGGAGGCAACCATGAGACGGATTCGTCAAGGGGAGCTCGGACGTCGTGTGTCCGCTCTGATCGCGGCGCTGTGCCTTTTATTGAGCGCCTGTGGGGATGACAGCGGCGGCGACGGCAACAACGACAACCAGAACAACACGGGCCCGCTCCTGTGCGGCAACGGGTCCTTGGAAGGGGCCGAGGAGTGCGACGACGGCGCGGCCAACAGCGACACCGTGGCCGACGCCTGCCGCACCGACTGCACGCTCGCCCGCTGCGGTGACGGCGTCCTCGACACGGGCGAGGTGTGCGACGACGGCCCGGCCAACAGCGACCAGGTGCCCGACGCGTGTCGGTCCGACTGCTCCCGTCCCGGGTGCGGGGACGGCGTGGTGGACGTCGGGTTGGGCGAAACCTGCGACCCGGGCGGCACGCTGCCCACGGCCACCTGCAACGCGAGCTGCCTGGTGATCTTCTGCGGCAACGGGGTGCTGGAGCCGGGCGAGGTGTGCGACGACGGCAACGTCTTCGCCGCGGACGGCTGCTCCCCGGACTGCGTCTCGGACGAAACCTGCGGCAACGGCCACCAAGACGTGGCCGTGGGCGAAACCTGCGACTGCGGCACCGACCCGACGAACCTGCCGCCGGACTGCGCGGCGATCAACGGCGACGCGGCGAGCCACTGCAGCGCCACCTGTCACACCATGTACTGCGGCAACTCCATCGTGGACGCGGGCGAGGCCTGCGACGACGGCAACGCCGTGAGCGGTGACGGCTGCAGCGGCGACTGTCGGTCCATCGAGGCCTGCGGCAATGGGGTCCCGGACCTGGCCGCCGGGGAGCAGTGCGACTGCGGCACGGACCCCGGACAGCTCCCGGCGACCTGCACGGCCGTCAACGGCGCGTCGGGCGGGAGCTGCAGCGCCAACTGCCGGAACGTCTACTGCGGCAACGGCGCCGTGGACGCCGGGGAGGTCTGTGACGACGGCAATCAGATGGCCGGGGACGGCTGCAGCCCGGACTGTCTCTCAGACGAAACCTGCGGCAACGGTCGGGCAGACATCGAGGCGGGCGAAACCTGCGACTGCGGCACCAGCCTGGCCCAGCTTCCCCAGGGTTGCTCCGCCCCGAACGGCGATCCGGCCAGTGAGTGCGCCGCCAACTGCCAGAGCCTGTACTGCGGCAACGGGATCCTCGATCCGGGGGAGGTGTGCGACGATGGCAACAACTTCTCGGCGGACGGCTGCAGCGCGGACTGCCACTCCGACGAAACCTGCGGCAACGGCCGGCCGGACTTCGCGGTGGGCGAGGACTGCGACGACGGCAACACCACGTCCGGGGACGGCTGCAGCGCCACCTGTCACCTCGAGTTCTGCGGCAACGGCCTCATCGACGGTGCGGAGGTGTGCGACGACGGCAACAACGACTCCGGGGACGGCTGCGCCGGCAACTGCCTGTCGGACGAGAGCTGCGGCAACAACGTGGTGGACCTGGCCGCCGGAGAAACCTGCGACGACGGCAACACCACCATCGGCGACGGCTGCGGCGCCACCTGTCGGCAGGAGATCTGCGGCAATGGCCTGTCGGACCCGGGGGAGGTGTGCGACGACGGCAACAACGACGCCGGGGACGGCTGCAGCGCGGACTGCCAGTCCGACGAGAGCTGCGGCAACGGGCGAGTGGACATCGTGGCCGGGGAGAGCTGTGACGACGGCAACACCGTGGACGGGGACGGCTGCAGCGCCACCTGCCACCTCGAGTTCTGCGGCAACGGCCAGCTCGACGGCGGTGAGGTGTGCGACGACGGCAACAACGCCTCGGGCGACGGCTGCAGCGGCGACTGCCTGTCCAACGAAACCTGCGGCAACGGCTACGTCGACGTGACCCTGGCGGAAACCTGCGACCTGGGTGTGGGCAACTCCGACGCCCCGGACGCGGTCTGCCGCTCGGACTGCCAGCCCCGCCGCTGCAGGGACGGGATCCGGGATCCCGGCTACAGCGAGTCCTGCGACGGCGCGGATCTCGGCGGACAGGACTGCGCCGGGCTGGGCTACTACACGGGCACGCTCACGTGCCAGGCCAACTGTGAGTTCGATCTCTCCGCCTGCTCCGGCCGGTGCGGGGACGGCTCGGTGAACGGCTCCGAGCTGTGCGACTCCTTCGACTTCGGGGGCCTCGGCTGCTTCGACTACGGTTACTACTCGGGCTTCCTGTCCTGCAACGCCGCCTGCGACGCCATCGACCCCTCGAGCTGCACCGGCTACTGCGGTGACGGTGTCAAGAGCGGCCCGGAGGTGTGCGACGCCGCCGACCTCGGCGGCTACTCCTGCGAAACCTTCGGCTACTACGCCGGCGCGCTGTCCTGCAACGCCGCCTGCGACGGCTTCGACACGACGGCCTGCTCCGGCTTCTGCGGCGACGGGGTCATCAACGGCAACGAGCAGTGCGACGGCGCCGAAGTGGGGGGCCTCTACTGCGCGGACCTCGCCTTCGAAGCCGGCCTGCTCGGCTGCAGCCCCTGGTGCACGCGCAGCTTTGACAACTGCTTCAGCTCGGGCTGGCACTTCAACGACTCCGGCACCACCGGCCACCTCTACGGCATGTGGGGCAGCGGGGAGAGCGACATCTTCGTGGTGGGCGAAGCCGGCCTGATCAAGCACTTCAACGGCTCGAACTGGGGAACCCAGACCTCCCCGACGACCAACACCCTGCGCAGCGTCTGGGCCGCATCGGCGTCAGACGTCTTTGCCGTGGGCGACGCGGGCACGATCATTCACTACGACGGCACGTCGTGGACCACCATGACCTCACCGACCACCGAGCTGCTGCACGGCGTCTGGGGGAGCTCCGGGTCGGATGTCTTTGCCGTGGGCGACGCGGGCACAATCATTTACTACGACGGCTCGACGTGGACCGCCATGACCTCCGGCACTACGCAGATCCTGCGGGCCGTGTGGGGCAGCTCCGGCACCAACGTCTTCGCCGTGGGCGACACCGGCACCGTGCGCCGGTACAACGGCGCCACCTGGAGCGGCATGACCTCCGGCACCACCAGCGATCTAACCGGCATCTCCGGCGATGGCGGCTCCTATATCATCGCCGTGGGTGGAGGTGGGGTCATTCGTCGGTACAACGGTTCGGCCTGGAGCGGCATCTCCTCGCCGACGTCGACTCTGCTGAGCGCCGTGTGGGTAGAGAACACGAACCACGTCTACGCCGTGGGCAATTCCGGGGTGCTCGTCGAGTACGACTCGGACGTCGGCTGGACCACCATGGACTCCGGCACGATGAACAACCTCAATGCCACCTGGGGCACCCACCACTTCAACGCGTACGCCGCCGGCGACTTCGGCACCATCCGGCGGTTCCGGGGCACCGGATGGACGACCTCTCCTTCGGGAACGACCGAAAGGCTGAACGCAGTCTACGGTTTGGCCTCGAGCTTGATCGTGACCGTGGGCCGCGGTGGCACGATCCTCAACTGGGACGGCTCGACCTGGACCGCCATGGCCCCCTCGGGAGCGCACTGGAGAGATGTCTGGGGCACCTCCTCCACCGCGGGAATCGTCGTGGGCAACGGTGGCCTTGCCGCCCAGTGGGACGGCAGCGACTGGACGCTCATCCCTACAGGCACCACCGACAATCTGTACGGGGTCTGGGGCTCCTCTGCGACCAACGTCTTTGCTGTGGGTGAGGGCGGGATGATCCTGAGAACCGCGGGCGGCGGCAGCTTCATGAGCTCTGGTACGATCCTGGATCTGTGGGGCGTCTGGGGCACGGGTGGTTCCAATGTCTATGCCGTGGGTGGTAGCGGCGTCATTCGACACTACGACGGCAACGGCGCGAACAACTGGACCAACGGCGGGCCCTCCGGCACCCCCAACACCCTCTACGCCATCTGGGGCAGCGGTTCGAGCGACATCTGGGCCGTGGGCGCGTCCGGCGCCATCACGCACTACGACGGCACGTCCTGGTCCCTCGTGGCTTCCCCCACGGTGGCCAACCTTTACTCCGTCTGGGGCAGCAGCAGCACGAACGTCTACGCCGTGGGCGATGCCGGCACCATCATCCACTACGACGGCGCGGTCTGGGCACCCATGCGCAGCCCCACGATCTACACGCTCTACGACGTCTACGGCTGGAACTCGTACAACATTTTCGCCGTGGGCTCCAACGGCACCATCCTCCGCCTGGAGGCGAACCTGTAGCCGCGTTCCCTGCGCCCCCTTGAGTCACCAGCGGGAAACACACTGGGCGGAGACTGCGACGCAGTCGTCGCTGAGCTTCTTGCGCAGGCTGTGCTGGCGCTCCTCGTGCTACCAGAGCGTCTTGCCCACCGCCGAGAGGGGCTGGTTTGGGTTGGAGTCGTCCACGCCGCCCAGGATGAAGACGAAGGGGCTCACGGTGGCGCCCGCCGACAGGTACCGGTCCACGGTGAGGTCGATGCCGAGGCTGTTCCAGTTGGCCAGATCCGGGGGATCCGGGATGCCCGGGGTGCAGGCGCCGGTGGCGATACCGCACATCTCGATGGAGGAGCACTCCGTGCTCGGCGTGCCCTGGGTGCCGCCAAAGGCGAAGAGCTGGTGGTTGAACATGGCCGCGGTGTACCCCGCCTTGAAGGGCTGCATGTCGTCCACCGCGTAGTAGCCCCCTGCCGCTTCTCCCAGGGCGCCGCCCGCCTCGACCTGCAGGGCCACCACGTCGGGCTGCAGGGACTGTAGGTTGGCCGCGATGCCGCCGCCGGCGTAGATCCAGGTCTCCGTGGCGGAGAGGAGGTCGGGCGCTGAGTGGGCATCGGCCACCCAGGCGCCGAGCTGCCAGCGCGCCGGGCCGATGTTTGCCGTGCCCGTGGTCCAGGTGCTCCCCACGGCGTGGGTTCCGTCTGTCTGGAGCGTGATGTCCAGCCACTCGATGCTGTTGAGCCCGGCGCCCGTGTCGTCCCTGCCGCCGAGGACGTAGATGTACCGGATATCCGCCGTCGCGGGGTCGGTCGCCACCGCGATCGCCGCGCCCTCCCGGGGCACGCCCAGGGAGGGCAGGACGGCGAACCGGCCGAGGGCTCCGAAGGGGAGCGGGGCGGCGTCGGACGGCGTGACGGTGCCGTCGTCCGTGTGCGTGAGCGAAGCGGAGGAGACTTCTGCCAAGAGCCGCTCGGCGCCGGCAGGCTCGCCCGGGCCTGCGGTCCGGTAGATCCGGTAGGCAGCGGCCCCCTCCACCGGGGTCCAGCTCAACGTGACCGAGACGCGCTCGGCAACGTGTGGGGTCTGCACCAAGGTGGGGTTTCCCGCCAGGGTTTCTCCGTCGGGGTTGATGGGGTTCGAGGCGGGCATCAGCGCGGACACGCGGTACACGTACCGCCCCGGCTGGAAGCCGGCGGTTTGCGTCGGATCCACGGTCAGGCTCACACCCTCGATCTCCGGCGCCCGCTCCGGGTCCAGGATCTGGGCGCGCCACACCGTGTCGGTGGCCCCTGCCGGGCCGGCGCCCCCCACGACGTAGACGTACCGGCCGATGGAAACGCAGCCGTGAAAGCTCCGGGGCGTGGGCAGCCGGTAGCTCAGCTCCGCCCACGGTCCGAGATCGCCATACGGGTCCACCGCGGCCAGCTCCACCGTGTCGTACAGGGGCGTCGCGTCCGTGTCCTGGCTGTTGCCGGCGTCGCCGCCGAGCGCGTACACGAACCGCGCCCCGGGCGCGGCCTCTCCGGCCACGGCGCAGGGCGCTCGCCGCGCGGTGATGAGCGAAGTGGCCGGAGAGAAGCTCTCCAGGTTCAGCGACGGGTTTGTGACTCCCAGGGCCGAGAAGATCGCGTAGGTGTCGTCATCGTTGGTCACTCTGACGAGACAGACGGAGCCGTCGGTGACGGTCTGGGTGACGAAGTCCAGCTCCACTTGAATGGAGGCGGCGGTGGAGCTCAGGATCGTGCCCGCGAGGGCCACCACAGTGGCGTCCGGCTGGCGGCACTCGGCCGTGAATGTGGGCGAACGGAAATTGCGACCCACAACGGTGATCTCCTGGGTGTCCTGGTTGATCACCGATGGGGGCTCCAAGGCTTCGATCACAGGGGGGGGTAGGGCGGTCACTTCAAAGGCGCCCTCGAGCAGGCCGATGTTCCCGCTCGGATTGACCGCGATGAGATCGTACACCCCCACGGGCAGGGCGGCCGGTACCATGGACGTCACGCGAGTGGGTGACACATAGGCCGTGTGCTTGAGCTCCGACGCCACGGTGTCGGCGCTCGCGTCCACCGGGCTCAGATAGAACCGGGGCGTGGCCTGGAAGTTCTCCAGACCCGCGCCGGGAGCTTCCGGACTGTAGATGTTCACGCCTGTCCGGGCGTCGGTCCAGCCGAAGGGAAGCTCGACTGACTCGATGGCCACCGCCAGCTCGCCGACGATCTGGATCGCCCGCTCGAGCGCTCCGCCGCAGCCGTTTTCGTCGATGACCCGTACGTCGTACCAACCGGGTGCGAGCCCCGCAGGGACCACTGCCTGCAGCAGCCCCGAAGCGTCGCTCGTGTGCTCCAGGGAGGTGGCCTGGTCGGGCTGGCCTTCCGGGGAGATGGTCACGTCCGTGACCGTGGAGGCCTCCGCCGGCCCGTGGATGGTCACCTGCAGGGCGATTCCGTTGTACAGCGTGTAGGGATCGACGAAGTAAACGACGGGGTTCGCGTCGACGGTGATGGTCAGCGATCCTTCCAGCGTCGCGCTGCCGGCCGGATTCGTGACCGCCACGTCGTAGGTTCCGGCGGGGGTGTTGCCAGGGACTGTGGCGACGAGGGTTTCCCCGTCCACCAGCGAGGTCGCGATGGGGGTGGCGTCCTCGCCAACGGCGATGGAGACCACCGATTCGTCCGAGAACCCGGTCCCGGAGATGACGATCTCCCCTCCCCCGCCGCACAGCAGCGTCGGGGAAACTCCGGTGACGGTCGGGAGGGTGCCGTTGCTGTCCTTGGGGCACCCGGCGAGGACCAGAACCAAGCCGAGCAGTGCAGACCACTTCGAGAATAGGCGCATCGAATCACTCCTTTTTATTCTACGGCCCGGGCAACGAGGCCGACATGAAGGGGACGATGGCGGCGTGCGAAGTGTTCCCGGCGGGCGCGCAAACAGGACTGGTCCGACCGGTGATCTTCGTGCTGCGCTACCCCCCGGCGACGCAAAAACTGCTATGATCTAGGTGCCCTGCGTGCTGCGTCTAGGTGCGGTCAGGGATCACGTCGATTGACCCCATCGGACGGGCCGCTCTGCCTGACGTCGGCGCCTTCCCCCTGGTTCGGAGTAGACCCCCTGTCTGCTACGGGAGGGGTAGGGAGGCCCCGGGCGAGCACTCGTAGTTGCCCATGGTCTGGCACTCGGCGTCGCTGTTGCACCCCTGGTAGACGCAGACGCCGCCGGTGCAGAGGTAATTGTCCGCGTCGTAGGGCGCGCTGCCCAGGTTGCAGTCGGCCGTGGTATTGCAGGCGGGCAGGCAGTAGGGCGCGGTGGACCCCGCCTGGGTGCGGCAGAGGTAGCTGCCGAGGGCCTGGCATTCGGCGTCGCTGTTGCATCCCTGGTAGACGCAGACGCTGTTGGTGCAGAGGTAATTGTCCGCGTCGTAGGGCGCGCTGCCCAGGTTGCAGTCGGCCGTGGTGTTGCAGGCGGGCAGGCAGTAGGGCACCGTGGATCCCGGCTGGGTCCGGCAGAGGTAGCTGCCGAGGGCCTGGCATTCGGCGTCGCTGTTGCACCCCTGATAGACGCACACCCCGCCGGTGCACTGGTAGTTGTCGGCGTCATAGGGCGCGCTGCCCAGGTTGCAGTCGCTCGGGGTGTTGCAGGTGGGCAGGCAGTACTCCATCGTCGACACCGCGGCGTCGGGACCGGGGCCTCCGCCGTCGTTCCCCGGCGAGCCGCCGTCGCTCCCCGGATGACTGCCGTCGGGCCCGGGCTGGCCGCCGTCGTGCCAGGCGTTGGCATCTCCGTGGTTGACCGCCGCGTCTGTCAGGCTTCCGCCGCTCTCGCCGCACGCCGCCGCGAGCGCTGCTGCGAGCAGCAGCGCCAAGGATGCGTTCCGCATCGTGACCTCCGGGACGGATGGGTTTTCATCAACGCCCCCATGAAAACAGGTAGAGAAGCCGACGGCAAGGGATTACGGCGGGGGATTGCCAGGACCTCTCTCACGTTCGCTGCGCCCTTGCCCTTAGCCCTTGTCCTTCACCTGCTTCTTGCCGCGGCGCTGCTTGGCCAGCTCCTCGGACCGATCCTTGTCGTGGCGAATGGTGGAGGCGCTCCGCCACAGCACCATGCCCTCGGAATCCAGGGTGCGCAGGTTGTCCATTCCCGAGGCGATGTGCAGGGTGCCGTCCGGCGCCACGGCCAGGTAGCGCTGGTAGGTGCCGATGGAGTACTGGTACCGCATGCTGTGCGGTCCGATCCACACCTCGAACCGGCCGTCGGGATGGATGCGCGCCACGTGGGAGAACTTCTCGCTCCCGATCTTTTCGCGGTGGGTGAACAGGAGATAGG
Source organism: bacterium (assembly GCA_043825095.1). Lineage (GTDB taxonomy): Bacteria > Myxococcota_A > Polyangia > HGW-17 > JAJRWW01 > JBDRSE01. The sequence goes on along the minus strand of JBDRSE010000179.1, from coordinate 32,204 downwards.
CGACTCCCTGCCGGTCCACCGCCAGGTCGTGCAAGTCGTCGGCGATCTTGACGCCGGTCTGCACGTTGGCCACCAGGGTGCCCTGGCGGTCGTAGCACAGCAGATAGCGCATCTTGCCGTCCACCAGGTACAGGTAGCCGTTCCAGCCGATGGTCAGCTTGGGCCCATACCCCAGCTTGGAGGGGCGGTCGGACGGCTTTTCGAACTTCACGGCGCCCTTGCTGCGCTGGGGCCACAGGTCGATCTGCCGGCCGTCCGGGCCGAAGCGCCGCAGCTCGCCGTAGGCGCCGTCCGACCAGTCTCGGCAGACCAGGATGGTGCCGTCCACGTCCACGGCCACCTGCTTCCAGCTGCGCACGTTGAGCGTTCCGTCGTCCTCTTTCTTCGGGCTCTTGAAGGTGCGGATGGGCTGACCGTCCCGGGGGTCGATGCTGCGCGCGAATCCTTTCTGCCCGTCCACCAGCAGCAGCGTGCCGTCCAGTCGGGAGGTGACCAACGCGCACTCGTCGTCTTCGAAGTCGATGCCGTCCTGGATCCACTCGAGCATGCCCTGCCGGTTCACCCGCACGACCCGGGCCCGGTGGCCGGCGTCGCCCTCGTCGTCTCCGAGGTACGCCAGATAGAGATTGCCGGCCATGTCAGTGCCGATGTGTCCGAAGTCCCAGATGGACTCGGGCAGCACACCCACCGCCGCGCCGACGTCGATCAGCGCGTACCAGCGCTCCATGCGGCTCACCGGGTTGAGCCGCACCCAGATCTCGTCGGGGATCATCAGGGAGTTCCCGCAGTAGTTGCAGGTGACCTGGCGGGTCGAGCCGTCCACGGGCAGCCCGCCGCCGCAGTGGTAGCAGTGGAACGGCACCGACTCGCTGCCCCGCATCGCCGCCACCTTCTGGGCGCCGGCCGCCTCCCGCACGAGCAGGACCACGCCCGGGTGGATCTGCCCGAACCAGTCGGGGGGCCGCCGGGCGCCGGCGGCGGTGCCGCAGGCCGGGCAGTGGAATGTGGTGAGCCCCTGCTCGATCCCTGCCCGCAGGATCTCATCGGGGTAGGTGTTCTTGCAGTCGTCGTTGCTGCAGCGGGGCAGCTGCCGGCCGTACATCACCTTCAGGGTGTGCCCCTGGGTCATGATCGTGGAGTTCTGCCCCTCGTCCTCCCGCATGCCGGCGGCCGAGGCGATGTTGTCGCTCAGGATCGACTGCCAGAGGGTCAGCGGGGTCTGCACGGGCGTCTGGCACGCGTCACAGAGCACACTCTCCGTGGCACCGTTGAGCGGGACGGGCTGGTTGCACTTCGTGCAGCCCGTGACGATCTCGAAACACACACCGATGTAGGACATGGGAGGACTCCTCGCTGAGGATAATCACGAACGTTACGTTACGGCCACGGCCCCCGCAGCTCCACCTCGCACAGCTCGGCCGGTCGAGTCGAGTCATCCGGATCGATACAGATGAAGGCGCGTCCGCGCAAGGTCGGATGCAGCGCGACCCCCTCCAGTTTGTCCCGCAGCCGTTCGCCGTGCTCATCGAGCAGCCACGTCCAGGGCACCTCGGCCTCGGAGATCAGCCCCACGCTCGCTCCCAAAACCTCGCCGTCGCGAAACGTATCCGGCGAGTCCTCGGCGCTGGCGACGTACAGCACGGTCGAGCTCGACGGGCAGAGCGTTGCATCGGTGAAGGTGAGCGGCACCCCTTCGATATCGCCCAGCTCGTAGTTGACCACGGCGTGGATCTCCGGCGGCGGCGCCAGCTCCGCGCTGTTCAGGTAGCTCCAAAATCGGCTCCAGGAGAGCTCACAGGTCGAGCTCACCGGCTCCAGATCGCCCCGCTGTGCCCCGTTGCCCCGCTGAAACAGCCAGAGCCGCTTGTCACCGACGAGCACCGCACCTTCGAGATTCAGCTCGCTGCCGGCAAAGGGCAGGCAGGCGCGCAAGCTGTAGTAGAGGGCCGGCGCCGGCACGAGTCGAGCACCGCCAGCCTCGCCGGCCCGGAGGTCGTCGGCCCGCAGCACCGCCACGGTCTCCCGCCGCGCCGTGGAGCCCGATCCCAGGGCGAGCAGGACCTCCTTGCCGTCGACTCGCGCGACCACGCTGCATTCGAAGTCGGGCTTGTTCGCCTTGCCCTCGGCCCCGTCAAAGACGCGGCGGCCGGCGGCGTCGGCCGGCAGGGCGATGGACTCGACCGCGCCGGAGGACGGGTCCACCAGGGCGACAAAGCTCGCATCGTCCTGCAGGACCGCCAGCCTGCCGCCGAACCAGCTGAGGCTGGAGCCCGCTCGGACGTGATCGGGACGGCCCAGGGACGCCTCGGCGCTCGTGGAATAGCGCAGCTCTCGGCGCGCGACGACCTGCGCCTCCAGTGCGGACGAGTGCTTCGCGGTCCTGCGCGTCGGGTTGTCCATGGCGGTTCTGGCTCCTTCCCGGAAGTATCCGGGCCGTTTGGAGCGTGAGTCAAGTAGATCATCTGACAGTAGATCATCTGACAGTCCTTCTTGGCGAACCGCTGCTGGTGGAATAACATGTGTGCACAGTCGGCCCGCAGTGGAGGCTTCGGTGCATTCTCGTCCGTTTGTGGGTGAGACAACATGCAGGAGCCTTGCGACCCCGTGCAGGAGAGGCGAGTAATCATGCTCAAGCATTGGCGTCCAACCTCGGTCATTGCGCTGTTCATTGCGCTCTCCATTCTTTTGCTGACGGCCGCCTCGTGCGAGGGCTCGGATCCCGGTCCCACAGAGGTCACCGGGTACTGGGTCTGGGTGCGCACGGTGGAGGACGGCGCGACCGTGCAGACGATCACGGATGCGGACATGGAGCCCAAGGTGGGGCCGTCCGGGTGGCCGGACTGTCCGAGCGGGATTCTGTGCACGCGGTACGGCATCCACAAGGTTGCCTTCGGCGATTCCGGACGGATCCACTACGGCTTCAATGTGAACACCTCCTCGGACTACCAGACCCTCGGCACCTTCAGCGCCGCGGATGGCGTGGGGCAGGTGATCAAGGAGGTGCGGTTCTCCTGCGCCCATCCAGGCGACACCAACAGCGACGCGGCCACCACTGATTTCGTGTACCACTTCGACGGTGACGAGCTGTGGCTCGGCGTGCGTTCCTTCTCCGGCTTCGAGCTGCCGCTCACCGGCACCCCGGAGACCGCGCCCACCCGCTACATCGTGTTCAAGCAGGTGACGCGGGAAGACTACTACGGCAAGTACATGATCCGCATCTGCCAGGCGAGCGGCGGCGATACGTGCCACGACGGCTGCTTCGACGACACCCTGGTAAACGAATCGCCGTAGGTTTGCCAGGCACCAGGGCGGATCCGTCCCTTACCAGTCCCAGGTCCAGTCGTTCTCGTCCGAGCTCCGGAGGGGCCCGAAGTCCTCGATCTCGTCGAGCGTTTTGACCAGTTTGACGAGCCGGGGGATCCACTTGTCGAGTTGATCGGTGTGAATGCATCTGAAGTGCCCCTGCTTGAGCGCCCCTTCGAGCTGTAGCCTGAAGATGCCGCCGTAGAAGCGGAGGCTTACCGGCTCCTCGTTGCAGTGCTTGACCACGTTTCGCAGCTCGACCAAGGCCTCTCGACTCGCGAGCAGCCGGTCGCGGATCTCCGGAGAGGCGACGGCGTAGTTGAAGTACTCGTCGAGCACGGGAACGCCGAAGCGGAACCGCACTGTTTCCTCCTCGTCGTCCTCCGGCTCGTCCTCCTCGTCGTCCTCCGGCTCGTCCTCCGGTTTGTCCTCCGGCTCGTCCTCCGGCTCGTCCTCCGGCTCGCCCTCCTCTGGGTAGCCCGATTCCATGCGCAGATCAGGCTCGCGCTTCATCGGGACACCGATGGCCGATTCGTAGGGCATCACCTTGACGAACACACCCTCCACCGTGCCTTTCAGCTCCGGGTTCTCCCAGCGCAACCCGAATCCGGTGTACGCCTCGATCTTCTTCCAAACGAGCCGGCCGTACCACCAGTCCCGACCGATCCACCACCATAAAAAGCACAGCACAACGATGATGATCGCAACGTTCGCAGCGGTTTCCAACCAAGGATTTTCAAACATCAGCTTCTCCGTTTGAACCCGCGTTCTCCTCGCCCCGTCCCGCCAGCTCGCCGCGCTTCCCGGTGGCCAATCAGCCGCCGCGCGGCTCGTGCAGCGCAAACCCGAGGTGGTTGGCGTAGCGGTTGAAGTCCTGGTCAGTCGTGAACACGGCGGCCGCATGCTGCGCGGCGACAGCGCAAATCAAGAAATCCACGTGGGACCCCTGCACACCCTGTCGCCGACAAGTGTTGTAGGCGCGGGCGGCCGCTTCGTAGTCACTCGTCGTGATCGCCAGGTCATCGAACGCAGCCAGATGCTCTCGAACCCGCTCGAACTGCGCCTCCTCCGCGATGCCTGACAGGACCTCCTGTCGCACCGGCCCGATGAGCACCGCGCGCATTTCGCGCACGAGCTCCCTCAGCTCACCGATGAGCGCTTTGTCACGACGCCCCGTTCGTTTGCGCCGCAGCGCCAGCGACCAGATGGTCGTATCCACGAGCACGTTCACTGCCGAGACCGCCCCTGCTTGTGGTCGTACCCAGGCTCGAACTCGACGCTGCCGAACAGCCCGAGGATCTCGAGCTGCTTGCGCCGCTGGATGAACTCCCGCAGCGCCTCGTTGACGGTCGCCTTCTTCGTCTTGAGCCCGCCCGCCTTCAACGCCTCCGCCAACAGTTTCTCATCGATGGCCAGATTCGTCGCCATGGCCACCTCCCTTCTACACATATACTTACACACTCCAATGTGTAGAGCAAGCCGCCCACACAATCGCGTGGACCGGGTGCCGACGACGGGCGACGGCTCACAATCGCGTGGACCGGGTGCCGACGACGGGCAACGGCTCGAGGAGCGGCCGCGTCTGCGGGCAGCGCCCGTGTGACCAGCGACGGGTGATGGCTGAGCAAGGAGGTGTGGCCGCGCGGACTGCAACCTCGGTGTTCCAGAACACAGCAGGAGAGCGAGCTTCGTCTTGCTGGCTTCTCGACCGCGCATCAAAGTACCTTGTTGACTTCGCCCTCTATTCCCGACGACTTAGCAGCTCGCGCTTGACCTTTGCGGTTTTTCCGCCGCGCTTGAGTTCTTCCAGAGAGGAGATCGCGTCGCAGTCCGTGAGGGGAGCGTCGGCCTCGACGAGGGATTCGAGCAGCAGCTCGAGGAGCTTGAGCAGGTCGCGCGGCGCTTCGGCTGGATTCCCGCGGAGGGCACGTTGAATCAGTCGGGCCGTGAAGCGGGCATGGTGCTGTCCGAAATGGTGACCGAGTTGCCTCGCACGGCATAGCTGAGCCGGATTTCGTCCCGGGCGTGCGGCGGTATCCGGTCCCGACAATACGCGCCGATTTTCTTGTCGACCAACTTCCGGACGAGCTCGGGTAGGGGCATGGTCAGGCTCTCCTGTGTTCTTCTCATTCCGTCGAACGCCCAGCGCGTGAACTGCAACGCGAGGCACTGGGCGGATTGTATGGGAACCGAGCTCGGATTGTATAGGGACGGGCTCGAATTCGCGATCACTTCATGACACTGTCACTGGGAATTCGCGAATTCGAACTCCGTTCCCGCTCCGCCGGTCCTGTGCTACTGGCTCTCGAGATCGAGCCGGCGAAGGATCAGGTGATTCTCCCACCCCTGCGGCGTCTCTGTACACAGTGTTGGGGGGACGTAGACGTAGGCCTTCTTCAGGTACACCGAGTAGGCCTTGCCGTCCCACTCCAGCGTTGCTGATTCACCCTGGCGCAGCTTGGCGCAGGGGTCAGCGGGCGGATCTGCTTGGCAGAAAAAAGACCGGGTTGGATAACCGATGGTGCCGCAGTCAATTCCTGATGGGGTCGTCACCTCGCATGGCGAGGGTAACGGATCGACCGCCAGGTCGTCGTCAGTAAGGGAGAGCAGGAGGCCCTGCTGATCATCGATCTCCGCCGATCGTCTGAGGGTGTCCAGCAAGTGAATTTTCTCCAAATGGACAACTGCGTGCACCAGATCCCCCGCGTCGAATGGGAGAGGGATGTCGCCGGGCAGAGCTACGTCGATGGCTACCGAGGTAGCGTCCTGGGGAAAATACAGCTCGAAGGTGTATTCCCCGGTGGAGATTTGGGTGAGCGAGACCACGGTGGCGTCGCCCGAGACATCGAAATGGTAGGTCCAGGCGTATTGGTCCGAGCACCCGTATCGATCGCAGTCAGCAGTCCGAACCACGGCCTCACCCATCGGATCGTCGCCGGTGCGACAGGCCCCCGCATCCTCGCTCGAGCAGCCCGGACCGTACAGGACCATCACGATGCTCGTTAATGGCACAGCCCACGCTATCCAGAGGGCCGACCTGGCCGATAATCGTCGATGTGGCTTCTGCTGCATTGCGGAATCGATCATACGATGGGTCACCACCTCATCACAACCAGACAACTCAGCCCTCCCCACCGTGGTGAAGAACCTTCGCTGAGTCCGGTTCCTCGATACACCTGTACACCTGTCCGCCCCCCTACCCGTCGTACTTGCCGACGATGGCGATGGAGCAGACGTTTTGAAAGGGGAAGCCGCCGAGGTTGTGGGTGAGGAGAGCACGAAAAGCTCGAAAAGCCTGACCGCTCCGTCGCCGGTTCGTCAAGGCAGCCAATCGAACGCCTCGGCGAAACCGCGTCTTTCTATCCCGGGCCGGAGGGGCTCGGCGCCGGCGGCCTGGTCGATGATCGTGATCGTTTCGGTTTGCAGATCCGTGGCGACCTTGGCCAGCGACCTTCCCAGATAGGGAGATGCAGCGCGCGCCGTCTTCACTTCGACACCGAACAGTCGCCCCCCGCGCTCGATGACGAGGTCCAGCTCAGCACCCGCGGCGGTGCGCCAGAAATAGAGCTGGCTGTGCGGATGGGTGAGACGTTCTCGTCGTGCAATGTCCTCGAGCACGAAGCTCTCCCAGCTCTGCCCACGGATGGGGTGAGACGACAGGGCGTCCGTCGAATCGATGCCGAGCAGGTGATGAACCATGCCGGTGTCGCGCAGGTACATCTTGGGTGACTTGACGAGCCGCTTGCCGACGTTCCGATAATAGGGCTGCAGACGTCGCAGCAGGAAGGTCTGCTCCAGGATGTCGAGGTAGCGTGAAACCGTTTTCGCGCTCACACCAAGGGAGGAGCCGAGCTTGCTGACGTTGGCCAGACCACCCTGGCTATGAGCGAGCATCGTCACCAGGCGTCTCAACAGCAGGGGATCAGCGCCCAGCCCGAGGGCGGGCAGGTCGCGCTCCATATAGGTGCGCAGATAGGCCTCCCACCACTCCCGAAAGGAGTCCTCCGGCGGTCCTGCGCGCACCGCATCCGGAAACCCGCCGGCCAACCACGCGGTTTGCCAGGAGCTCGGCTCGTCCCCCCCGGAGAGCTCAGCAGCGGTGAGGGGATCGAGCTCGAGTATCCCGACGCGCCCGGCGAGGGTTTCCGACACCTGACGAACCAGGCTCGGCTGCGCCGAACCCAACAGAATGAAGCGGCCGCGCGCGCTTCGGTTCTCGTCAATGAGTCCTCGCAGGGCCGCAAACACGTCAGGGACCGCCTGGGCTTCATCGAGCACCAGCCTCGGTCGGGCGCGTGACTCAATCTGAAAGCGCGCGTCTTCGGCGAACAAGGCCCGGGTAATGGGATCCTCCAGGTCCACATAGGGCAGGTCGGGAAAGGTCGCCCTGGCCAGGGTCGTCTTGCCCACCTGGCGTGCTCCCAGGATCAGTACGGCAGGAAATTGAAGAGCCAGAGTATGGAGCCTGTGCTCTGATAACCGAGGATACATACCTTGTATATTGAGACCACATGGAAAGATTTGCAAGGTATTTTACAGCATCTTCCCAGAGCCGATACCTGATCCAAACTCCCCGCCCCCTACCCGTCGTACTAGCCGACGATGGCGATGGAGCAGACGTTTTGGAAGGGGACGCCGCCGAGGTTGTGGGTGAGGCCACCGAATCACTGGAGTCGTCGCCTCCGGTACTGCTACAATATTGGCACCGTGTAAGCGTTGGCGGAGGGTCTCCATGTATTCATCTCGCATCACTTGCCAGGTACTCCTGCTTTCCGTTGGACTCGTTGCTGTTGGGGCCGGCGTCGGCGCCTGGGCCGGTTGCGGCAATACTCCCGGTCCGGAGCCCTGTGACAACCTCGAGGAGACTCGCTGCGGAGCGGGCTGCGTGAATCTGCTCACCGATCCCGACCACTGCGGTAGGTGTGACAGTCCGTGCGGGGCCGACGCGCAGTGCCTTGGCGGCAGCTGCGTAGGGATTGTGAACTTGCGCGCTCCAGAGGACTTCCATGGTTTCGTGTTAACAGATGGCGCCTACCGGCTCCGTTGGGTGGACACAAACACTGATGAAGAGACGTATCTTCTCGAGCAGCGAGACCCGAGCGAATCGGACTTCACCCTGCTGGCAGAGCTTCCCGCTGACGCTACAGAGTTCGTGGATACAGCCTTTATCCAGAGTGTCGGCACGATCTACCGGCTCAGAGCCGAAGCCCTGGAGCTACAAGGCCCCGCCGTCTCGGTGGACTCCAGCCACAAGCTGTGGACCTATATCAGCATCCTCAACTTCGACAGCACCGCCTGGGACACATGGCCCCCCGAGGAGAACTACGAGAACCTCATCAGCTACCGCATCCCGTATAGACTGGAGGGTTACGGCGATAGCGAGAATCTCGACGTCGTTGTCCTGGGAGACGCCTACGGAGACATCGGTTCGATCTATGCTCACGCGCGGACTTATGAGTCGGACATCTTCCCCCAGCCGGAGCTCGCGATGAATGATGTCAATACCTACAAAGACTTCTTCGACTGGGTGGTGGCCGAGCACCCGGGTCAGCGCTACCTCGTCGAGTACCTGGGGATCGGCGTCGGCGTCGCTGTGCAGGAAGGATTCCTGGGCTTCGACGACACCTCGGGCAGTGTTGGACTGAGCCCCGCCGAGGTCGCAGACGTGCTGCGCCACCTGGCCGACTCATCCGGTCGTCCGGTCGATCTTTTCTGTATCTGCACCCCTTTCAACCAGATGATCGAGAGCGCCTACGCCATGCGTGGTGCTGTTCAATATATTGTGGCCAGTGAAGCCACCGGGGAGTGTGGCTTCCCTCCCCTCTCCGTGCTGGGACCTGAGCAGGACCTGAGCCCCAGAAACCTCGCCATCGGTGCGGTGGATGTCAACGAATTGACCTCAGACCCTGAGTCGAACTTCATTGTCTCTGCGGTAGATGTGGATGCCGCCGCAGACGTGGTCGCGGCCCTCGATGTCCTTGCTGTGCTGCTCCTCGACCTGCTCGATGCCGATCCACAGATCGCCGACGAAATCCGGACGGCCGCGGGAGAAGCCCAGTCCATGGCCGTCCCAAACACATCGGGCACGAGCGGCGTATTCGTGGATGTATACGACCTCTGCGCAAAGATCGACACCACACTCTCCAATCCCGATGTTCACAACGCCTGCTACGAGATTGTTACCCTGCTCACCGATTCATTCGTTGTCCGCAACCTGGTCTTCAATCCTCTCGGGGACTATCCCGACGCCCACGGCATCTCCATCTACCACCCCAATCCCGACTACAGCACCTACTGGACCGGCGCAGTAGAGGGCTACAAGAGCCTCGCCTTCGCCACCGACACCCAGTGGGACGAGTATATTTTCACCCTGTATCCGCCGTGATCTGAGCCTACCGCGATTTGATTTACATCCGAGCGATAGTCCTCTCCTATTGATACGGGTGGTGCTCAGCCGTTGGTTGACCTGCTGTTGTCTGACGTTGAGGTCCCCTTCAACGGTTTTCCAAAGTTTCTTGGAGGGCTGCGATTCTGGTGTTCATGGTGCCGTTCCTGACGTACAGAAACGGGCACCTCGACTGCACAGCATCAGGTACGGCGCAACGCTTAACGCGCCCCGCCCCTACCCGTCGTACTTGCCGACGATGGCGATGGAGCAGACGTTTTGGAAGGGGAAGCCGCCGAGGTTGTGGGTGAGGCCGAAGCGGGGGTTTTCGAGCTGGCGCTTGTCGGCGCGGCCGTGGAGCTGGAGGTACATCTCGTAGATCATGCGGATGCCGGAGGCGCCGATGGGGTGGCCGAAGCACTTGAGGCCGCCGTCGATTTGGCAGGGGACGCCGCCGTCGCTGTCGTAGAAGCCGTCTTGGATGTCTTTGATGGCGCCGCCGCGGGGGGAGATGTGGAGGTCTTCGTAGGTGACCATTTCGGTGATGGAGAAGCAGTCGTGTACTTCCATCATGGAGATCTCTTCGCGCGGGTTTTTGATGCCGGCTTCTTCGTAGGCGCGCTTGGAGGCCTTGGTGGTGGTGACGAAGTAGGAGCCGTCCCAGTCGTTGTAGGCCGCCTCCTCGCCGTTACTGAGGCTGAGCTGGAGCGCCTTGACGGTGACGAAGTCCTTGCAGCCGAGCTTCTTGGCGTTTTCGACGGTGGTGACGATGGCGCAGGCGGCGCCGTCGGACACGCCGCAGCAATCGAACAGGCCGAGGGGGGTGGCGATCATGGGGGAGGCCATGATCTGCTCTTCGGTGACGACCTTGCGGAGGTGGGCCTTGGGGTTGAGGGCGCCGTTTTTGTGGCTCTTGGCCGAGATGTGGGCCAGGGCGGCCTTGATGTCACTGTCCTTGACGCCGAACTTGGCGCCGTAGGCAGAGGCGAGCTGGGCAAAGGCGCCGGGGGCGGTCATGTTGGGCCACCAGAGCCAGGAGAGGGAGCCGGCGTTGGAGCCGAAGGCGGGGAGGCCTCCGTAGCCGACGTCCTTGAGCTTTTCTACGCCCATGGCGAGGGCGACGTCATAGGCGCCGGAGGCGACCGCGTAGACTGCGCCCCGGAAGGCCTCGGTGCCGCTGGCGCAGAAGTTTTCGGTGCGGGTGACCGGGATGTAGTCGAGGCGGACTGTGGCGGGCAGCGAGAGGGCGCTCTTGCCGACGTGGGCCTCCTCCAGGCAGGTGGAGAGCCAGGCGGCCTCGATGTCCTTGGTCTCGAGGCCGGAGTCCTCGAGGCACTCGAGGTAGGCCTCCACCATGAGCTCTTCGGCGCCGGCGTCCCAGCGCTCGCCGAACTTGGAACAGCCCATGCCGATGATCGCGACCTTGTCTTTGATTCCTGTGGCCATGATTGTCTCCTAGTGTCCCTAGTGCCTTGGCCTAGAACTTGAAGAGCTTTTCGATCAGCTGGGACTTCATGACGTCGCCGCCGATCTTGAGCTTGCCCGAGGTGAATGCCTTCATGGCATTGAGCTTCCCGGAGATGAGGTCCAGGAAGTCCGACGCCGCCATCTTGATCGTGGTGGTGGGCTGCTCGTGCTTGCCCTCGGCCACGAGGCACTCGTTGTTCGCGATGGTGACATTCCAGGAGCCGCCGCCTTCGCCGCTGATGTCGTATTGGAAGACGACCTCCACGCCGGCGGCCTTGTCGGCCAGGAAGGCGCTGGGCATCTGTTCGAAGACCTTGGCGCAGGTGATCTTGGCGGCTCCTCCCGGGGCTGCTTCGGCCTTGGCTTTGGGGGCGAAGGCGTCGAGCATGGCGCCCAGGGCGGAGGTGGCGTCGCCGTATTCCTTGGCGCCGTCCATGCTGGCGATTTCGTCCCAGACGGCGTGGAGCTCTTCCACGGTGGGGACGCGCTTGCCATCGCCGATGACGGTGCCGGGGCCGGCGACGATGGCGGCGCGGTTGAAGTAGCCCATGCCGGCGTTGAAGACCTCGCCGGTGACGGTGCAGCGGTCGCTGGCGAGGTAGGTGACCAGGGGGACGACGAACTCCGGTTGGAGCTTGTCCTGAAGATCGGGGGGGAGGATGTCGTCCGTGAGTCGAGTGGTGGCCAGCGGGGCGACCGTGTTGACCTTGATGTCGTACTTCTTGCCTTCGAGCTTGGCGGTGTTCATGAGACCGACGAGGCCGAGCTTGGCCGCGGAGTAGTTGGTCTGGCCGAAGTTGCCGTAGAGGCCGGCGGCGCTGGTGGTGAGGATGATCCGGCCGTAGCCACGCTCGCGCATGTGCGGGAGGGCGGCGCGGGTGACGAAGAAGGCGCCGTCGAGATGGACCGCGAGCACCGACTGCCAGTCCGCGGGCTCCATCTTGATGAGGGACTTGTCGCGGAGGATGCCCGCGTTGTTGACCACGATGTCGATGCGGCCGTAGGTGTCGATGGCGGTCTTGATGATGCCTGCGGCGCCTGCGGGGTCGGATACTGAGTCGTAGTTCGCGACGGCCTCGCCGCCCGCGTCCTGGATCTCTTTGACCACGTCATCGGCCGGGGTGGAGGAGCCTTTGCCCGCGCCGTCGCGGGCCCCGCCGAGGTCGTTGACCACGACCTTGGCTCCGCGGCCGGCGAGCTCGAGGGCGTAGGCCTTGCCGAGGCCGGCGCCGGCGCCGGTGACGATCGCGACCTGGCCGTCCAAGCGGATGGCGTCGGGGTCGGTGTCGCTCGGCAGGGGGATGGCTTTCCAGAAGTAGCCGGTGAAGCCGCGCTCTTCGTCCACGTACCGCTTACGGAAGACCATGCGCACGGGGGCGCCGACGGAGACGTCGTCCAGGGTGCAGTCGGTGAAGTCGGCCATGAACCGGCCGCCCTCCTCGAACTGGACCATGCCGTAGATGTGGGGTGGATTCACCGATACGGCGAGCATGTCTCCGGTGAAGGTCTTCACGAAGGCGGGCTGGTCGGCAAAGGGGTGGTCCTCCTGCGCCCGGACGGCCCGGCAGTCCGGGTTCACGCAGATTTCGGATTTGGGGAGCTGGGCCGTGCCGCACTTGGCGCACTTGCCGCCCATGAAGCCCGTGAGGAGGTTGCGCTTGCGCCACAGAACCGTGGGGGCGGTCTGGGTGGGGGCCTCGGCGCGGATGCCCAAGTCGGTGTCGATGAGGTCCCGGAACTTGAGGAACTGGGGGTAGTTCTCCACGGTCAGCTTGTGCTCGAGGGAGCCCTGGACGCCCGTTCGGGCGGGGAGGGCGGTGATGGCGTCGGTGACCTGGAAGTACAGGGCGTCACAGCCCTGGCCGAAGCCGGCCACCAGGATGCGGTCACCGGGTTTAGCGGCTTCGAGGGCGCGCACCAGCATCACCAGGGGATGGGCGGCGCCCATCTCGCCGGCCACGTCGTGCATGTTGTCGGCCACTTTTCCAGGGGCGGCGCCGAGGGTCTTGGCGATGTTTTTGTGCTCGGCCTTGAAGAAGCACGGGTAGACGAGGGTGTCCACGTCGTCCATGGTGATCTTGAGCTTGGCGAGGAGGCCGTTGACCGCCTCGGGGATGATCTTGGCGTAGCCTTCGTCCCGGACCCAGCGCTCTTCCCAGGTGTAGTCGGTGGCGCGGCCCGCGCCGCGGTAGTGATCCACGAAGTCGTGGGACACGGTGTGGGAGCCCTTGTATTCGGCCACGACGGGGGCGCCGTCGCGGTCGTCGCCGACGAGCACGGAGGCGGCGCCGTCGCCGAACCACATCTCGTAGAACGTGGCTGACTTGGTCTGCCGCATGTCCGAGGCGGTGACGAGGATGTTGCTGCGTTCGCCGCCCTTCACGGCGGAGAGGGCCGTGAGGAGGGCGGTGGTGCCGGCGCGTAGGCCGGTGGTGAAGTCCGCCGTGACGAGGTCGTCGCGGAGGTTGAGGGCGGTCTTGACGATGCCGGCGCACTGGCGGTCGGCAAAGGGCATGGTGGTGGAGCCGAGGTAGACGGCGTCGATCTTGGCGCGGTCCAGGCCGGTGAGGCAGTCGCGTCCCGCGGCCACCGCCATGGTCAGCGCGTCCTCGTCCCAGTTCCCAAAGGAGCGCTCGCCCTGGGCCACCATCACGAGCGCCGGGGCGAACCAACCCATACTTTCGTAGATGGACATCCGGTTCATTCGCAGCCGGGGGATGTAGCCACCAAAGGATGTGATCCCGATCATCGCGTGGTCCTCCTAGAACTTGAACAGTTTCTCGATCAGCTGGGACTTCATGAGATCCCCGCCGATCTTGAGTTTTCCCGAGGTGTAGGCCCGCATGGCGTTCAGGCGGCCCTCCATCAGCGCCACGAAGTCCTCGGCGCCCATCTGGATGGTGGTGGTGGGTTTTTCGTGCTTGCCCGCCACCACCTCGCACTGCGAGTCCTTGATGATCGCGTGCCAGTGGCCGCCGCCTTCGCCGCTGATGTCGAACCCGAACACCACGTCCACGCCGCCGGCCTGGTCGGCCTGGAAGGTCCCTGCCATCTGCTCGAAGACCGTGGCGACGGACGTTCCCGCGCCGCCCGCGTCCGCGGCCTTGGGGCTGAAGGCGTCGAGTACCGGGCCGAGGGCCGCGTTCAGGGTGGCGTACTCCTGGGCGCCCTTGAGGCTACGGATGGCCTGGAACCTCTTGGCGAGCTCCTCCGCCGTGGGGGGCGACTTGCCGTCCCCCACGGTGGCGCCGGGGCCGGTGACGATGGCCGCCTTGCTGAAAAAGCCCATGCCCGCGTTGTACACGCCACCGGTGCCGGGGCACTGCTCGGAGCACAGGTACACCGTGAGGGGTACGACCAACTCCGGCTGGAGCTTCTCCTTGAGGTCCGGGGGCAGGATGTCGTCGGTCAGGCGCGTGGTGGCGATGGGGGCCACCGTGTTGACCTTGATGTCGTACTTCTCACCCTCCAGCTTGAGGGTGTTCATGAAGCCCACCAGGGCCAGCTTGGCCGCCGAGTAGTTGGTCTGGCCGAAGTTGCCGTGGAGCCCCGCGGCCGAGGTGGTGAGCACGATGCGGCCGTAGCCCTGGGCGCGCATGTGCTTCATGGCGGGGCGGGTCACGTTGTAGGCCCCGTCCAGGTGGACCGCCATCACGCTCTCCCAGTCCTCGTCGGTCATCTTGAGCAGGGACTTGTCGCGCAGGATCCCGGCGTTGTTGATCACGATGTCGATCCGGCCGAAGGCGTCCACCGCTTGATTAATGATGGACTCCCCGCCCTCGGGCGTGGCCACGGAGTCGGTGTTGGCCACGGCCTCGCCGCCCGCGTCGGTGATCTCCTTGACCACCTGCGCGGCGGGTCCGGCCGAGCCGTCTCCCGAGCCGTCCCGGGCGCCGCCGAGGTCGTTGACGACGACTTTGGCGCCGCGCCTGGCCAACTCCAGGGCGTAGGCGCGCCCCAGCCCGGCCCCGGCGCCGGTGACCACGGCCACCTTGCCGTCCACGTGGATCTTGCCCAGGGCTTTGCGGCGCGCCTGCTCCTGGGGGGTCATCCACTCCACCACGCCGTTGTCGATGACCACCTCGTTGTTTTCGGTGTTCACCACCTTGAACAGGGCGCGGCCGTCGCCGTCCTTCCAGATCAGCGTCTGGATGGGCACGCCCGGGTAAAGCGTCTTGGAGAACCGGGTCTTGAAGCGGGTCATGCGCTCCGGCGCGCCGGGCATCAGGTGCTTGATCACCGCGCGGCAGGCGTAGCCGTGGGTGCACAGCCCGTGCATGATGGGCTTGTCAAAGCCCGAGGCCTTGGCGAAGTCCGGGTCTACGTGCAGGGCAAAGACGTCTCCGGAGAGGCGGTAGAGCAGCGGCTGATCCGCCGTGGGCGTGTCCTGCTCCTCGAAGTCCGGCTCTCGCGCTGGGAACTCTTCCATTTCGCCGGGGGCGTTTTCACCCCCGAAGCCGCCGTCCTTGCGGCAGAACAGGGTGAAGATGTTCGTGAACAGCTTCGCCCCGTTGTCGTGGAAGGTGCTCGCCTCGGCGATCACCAGGGCGCCCTTGTCCGCGCCCTTGTCGTACATGCGCGTGATGGTGCCGTTGGTGGTGAGATGCCCCTCCGACGGGATGGGGCCATGGAAATGGATGTCCTGCTCGCCGTGCAGGATCCCTCGCAGGTCGGCCTCCGAGTCCGTGGCCACGGCCATGAGGAAGTCGAACACGGCGCCGATGGAGAAGCTCGGGACCACCTTGAGCTGCTTCTCGTAGACGTAGTCTAGGTCCTCGAACCCGGCGCCCACTCCCAGGGCGTACAGGGCGCAGTCCTTCCAGTTGTAGTCCTTGTGCTTCGGACCGATGGGTTTGCCGATGGAATCCAGATTCAGGGCCATCCCTTTTGCCTCCTGTTTGCGCTAACCCGTTTTCTTCCGTCGCTTCACCGCGGAAGATTTTCTCTCATCACCGGCAAAGGCCGGTACGAAGATGAATTTCAGGGTCTCCTTGGTCAGGGCGATGTAGCGCTCCTGCGTCACGCCCACCAACGGGCGGAAGAACTCCTGACCGGAGATGAAGTTGTAGATGGCGTTCATGATCGCCAGCACCTGCATCCGCGCCTCGGGCGACACCTCCTGGTCCCGCCCGGCCAGTTTCATGGCGCGGGCGATGTTGGAGATGAAGCCCGGCACCCGGAGATCGGAGGTGGGCTCGTGCCGCGTCTTGGCGAAGTAGCGCAGCAGCACCAGGTTCGACACCTCGGGGTGGTCGAAGAGATAGTCGGTCATCTCGTCGATGGCGATGCCCAGCCGCTCGGCCAGGGTGCAGCCCTTGACCAGCTCCTCCACGCGCTGCAGCTGGGCGCGGAGATCGTCGTTGATGTCGAGGACCACCGCCTCGTAGAGGTCGGCCTTTTCGCCCCAGTGGTAGTACAGGGTCGAGATGTCGACCCCCCCTTCCTGGGCGATCATGCGCGTGGTGGTGCCGTGGAAGCCGTACTCCCCGAACAGCCGGCGCGCCGACTTCAGGGTGCGGGCCTTGGTGGAGTCAGGCGCGTTCCGGGCCTTGTCCAGGGGCGTCCTCAAACGAAACCTTCCAAGAGCTGTTTCCAACAATTGATGGAGGAAAAATAGGAAAGATCGCAGGCGCTGTCAAGCCCCAAAAAGCGCGGCTTCGATCGCCGTTTAGGGCCCGTGCAATCGAGTTATTGTTGCACGGGCCCTTAGGCGCTGCCGGGGTCGGGGGGCTCGGAGAGAACGGACTGATTGCGGCCCGCCGCCTTGGCGTCCCGCATCGCCTTGTCGGCGCGTTGCAAGAGCTCCAGGGCGCGCTCGCTGACGTCCCAGTGCGCGACCCCGATGGAGATCGTCTGACTGACCGTCACGCCCTCCCCGACGGAGATTGGCTGCTTGGCGATGTCGCTGCGGATTGTCTCGGCGTGCTTGACCGCGGCGGCTTGGCCGGTCTGGGGCATGATCACCACGAAGGTGCCGCCTCCCCGCCGAACCAGGCGGAATGTCGGCGGCGAGAGCGCCCGCATGCGATCAGCGATCCGCTGCAGCATCCGGTCGCCGGCGCTGAAGCTGTGGCTGTGGTTGAGCTCCTTGAGGTTGTCGGCGTCCAGCATCAGGAGGCTCAGGGGCGACTGCGTGCGGCCGGCCCGCTCCACCTCGTCGCGCAGCCGGGGCAGCAGGTAGCGGTCGTTGTAGACGAGGGTGAGCTCGTCCACCAGGGCGAGCCGCTCCAGTCGCGCCTTTTCGATGATGGGCACGGTGCAGTTGGCCAGGAGCAGGCTGAGGGCTTCGTCCTCCGCCGTGAAGGCGTCCACCCGATCGGAGCTGACCGCGAGCACGCCGACCACCTTGCCGGCCGACAGCAGGGGCACGGCCACGATGGAGCGCACGTCGAAGCCCTGGGCCGCGCCGAGCTTGAATCGCGTGTCCGAGGCGGTGTCCCGGATGTAGGCCAACCAGCCGTTCTCGGCGACCCAGCCCAGCACCCCTTCCCCGGGCCGGAACATCATGGGGCGCTCATCCGCCCCGTCTCCGGATCGCGCGCCGCACAGCAGCTCTGTGCGCGCGTCGTTGAACACCCGCAGGGACGCATGGTTTCCGGGCAGCAGCCGGAGCGCCGCGTCGGTGACCTCCTGCAGGATGTCCTCCAACGACTCGTCACTGGTGAACTTCTGCGTCAGCCCCAGCAGGACGCTCAGCACGATCTTCGCCTGCAGCATGCCTCCAGCATAATGCAGATGGGAGGCGCGACCTAGGACTCTTTGAAGCGCTCCGCCTGCATGGCGAGCCCGACGTTGAAGGCGGCGTAGGTGTCGGTGCTGGTGGTGTGGAACAGCCGGTCGTAGAGCGAGCCGAGGGGGCCGGAGAAATACTCCCCATGGGTCAGGCGGCAGCGGTTGGCCTCCAGGGCATCGATGCGGAAATAGTGCTCGCCGCGAAATCCCGGAGCCGCCCCGACCCAGCAGAGCTCCCGCGGGGGCTCGAAGCGGAGCACCCGCACCCGGATGGGCGCCGCCGGCAGGCCCAGGAGCTTGAGGCCGAAGGTGAAGGTCGCCCCGGCCGCGATGGGCCGGCCCGGATCCAGGTCACAGAAGTCGGAGAACCGGCCCCAGCGGGACTTGTCCAGGAGCTGCTCCCACACCGCGTCGGGCGGGGCGTGGATCTCCAGGCTGGTCTTCACTTCACGCATGTCGTCTCCGGAGGGCTGTGTGTCGTGGGCCTGTCACAGAGGGCGCGGCGCCCTACCGGATTCCGCAGTCGCCGCAGTCGGTGCCGAGCGCGCAGAGGGAGTAGTCGGAGCCCGGGCCGCCGTCGTCGCAGTCGTGGTCGAATTCCCAGGTGCAGGAGTTGTCGCACAAGGTGTAGACGGGCGCCGTCCAGCCGGAGGGCGGCGCGGCGCCCCCGACCCGAATCCGCACCGTGTAGTTGTTGCAGGACGGGGTGGCGCCGCTCTTGCGATACACGCGGACGTAGAAGGCCTGGCTGTCGTTCTGGGGCGAGCCCACCGGCGCGTAGGCCTGCGACCCCTGATTGTACCACTGGTAGTGCGTGTCCGTGGAGTCACACCCCGCGCTCTCCACGCCGCTGGAGCAGGTGCTGGTTTCACCGCGTCCGGTGTCGTTGGTGCTCACCGCGATGCGGAACTCGTCGCTGGGGTTCGAGTCGAGCCAGATCCAGACGTTCAGGTTGTTGGCCGCCTCGATGCCCTGGAAGCGATACCAGCGCTCGGTGACCCCGACGAGGTTTCCGGTGTAGTCCCGGCCGACAGGGGTGGTCGGGTTGTTGGTGTAGGACTGGTAGGTGCCCGTGCCGCAGGAGGTCCCGCTGTCGGTCGACACGGGGCTGCAGCAGGTGGTGCCGGTGCAGTAGTAGCCGGACACGCAGTGGGCGTTGATGGAGCACGTGGATCGGCAGCTGGGGCCCGCCGGATCACACATGTAGATCCCGCAGCTCAGCGAGCCCCCTTCCGCACAGGTTCCGCCGGAGCACAGGTGGTTGTAGTTGAGCGTGCTGCCGCTGCAGAAGTCATCCACGCAGATCGTGCCGTTGGGGTAGGTCGCGCAGCTCCCGCTGGCGTTGCAAACGCCCGTCATCCCGCAGGAGGCCGCGCCCTCGTTGATGCACTCCAATTCGGGGTTGGTGCCCGCGACGGCGTTCATGCAGCCGCCCGCGCCGTTACAGACGTGGCAGTTGCCCGAGGTGCAGTCGTCCTCTGGGTCGGTGTTGGGGGCGTGGTCTGTGCAGGTGCCCACCGAGCCGGCGATGTTACAGGCCTCGCACAGGCCGCCGCAGGCGGCGTTGCAGCACACGCCGTCCACGCAGTTGCCGCTCTGGCATTCGTTGCCGTAGGTGGGGCCGGTGCAGGCCGTGCCGTTGGTCTTCTTGGGCTGGCACGAGCCGCCGCCGCAGAAGTAGCCGCTCAGGCAGTGGGAGTCCAAAGAGCACGTGGACCGGCAGGCGGTGTTGGTCGCGTTGCACTGCAGGCTTCCGGGGCAGGGCGTGCCGCCGGAGTCGACGCAGGCGCCACCACCGCTGCAATAGTCGGCCGGGTACAGCGTGTTGTTCTGCGCGCCGCCGCAGGTCTGCGGGCTGCACTGCTGGGACGGGGGCCAGTAGCCGCAGACGCCGCTGCCGTTGCAGTCTCCGTCCAGTCCACAGGTGGTCGCCACGGAGCCGCTGCACTCGAGCTTTGGATCGGAGTTGTCCAGCGCGTTCATGCAGGCCCCGGAGCCGTTGCAGGCCCGGCACAGGGTGCAGTCGTGGTCGGGATCCGTGTTCGAGGTGTGGCTGGAGCAGGTGCCCACGGAGCCGCTGTTGGCGCAGCCCTGGCAGATGCCCCCGCAGGTCGTGTTGCAGCACACGCCGTCCACGCAGTTGCCGCTCTGGCACTCGTTGCCGTAGCTGGGACCGCTGCAGGCCGTGCCGAGGGGCTTTTTGGCAACGCAGTTGACCCCGCTGCAGTAGTAGCCGGCCACGCAGTCGCCGTCTCCGCTGCAGGTGGTGCCGCAGGCGTTGCCGTTGCACCGGTACGGCGAGCAGCTCGAGCTGCCGGAGTCGTTGCACACGCCGCCGCCGCTGCACAGGTCGTTGGGGTAGCGGGTCGAGCCCACGCAGGTCTGGGTGTCGCAGATGGTGCCCGCGGCCCAGTAGCGGCACACGCCGGTGCCGTCGCAGTTGCCGTCGTACTGGCAGGTGGACTGGGCGTCCGCGGTGCAGTCGCCCAGGGGATCGCTGCCGTTGGGCACACTGATGCAGGCGCCCGAGCCGTTGCAGTACTCGCAGTTGCCGCACTCGTCGTCGGGGTCGGTGTTCGTGGTGTGCAGGGTGCAGGTGCCCTCCACGCCGGGCCGGTCGCAGGAGCGGCACTCGCCGGCGCAGTCGTTGTTGCAGCAGTAGCCGTCGCGGCAGTAGTTGGAGGCGCACTCCGAGTCGAGCACGCAGGGGGTGCCGGCCGGGTTCTCCGGGACGCAGGCGCCGCCGTTGCAGTAGTAGCCGCCCACGCAGTGGCTGTTCATGGTGCAGTTGGTCCGACAGCTCGTACCCCCGCCGTCACACATGTAGGGCGAGCAGTCGTTAATGCCGTTCTCCACGCAGGAGCCGGTGCCATTGCAGGTGTCGGCCACCTGGAGGGTGTTTCCGAGGCACACCGGTGTCACGCACACCGTCCCTCCGGCGTACAGGCCGCAGGCCCCGAGGCCGTCGCAGAAGCCGTTCTGCCCGCAGGAGGGCGCGCCCTCGTTCGCGCACTGGCCCAGGGGATCCGTGCCGCCGCTCACGTTGGCGCAGGAGCCGGTGCCGTTGCATGCCTGGCAGAGGCTGCAGTCCGACTCGGGATCCGTGTTCAGGGAGTGATTGGTGCAGGTCCCCACGAAGCCGGACTTGTTGCAGGCGCGGCAGTCGCCGGCGCAGCCGCTGTTGCAGCACACCCCGTCGGTGCAGAAGCCGCTCTGGCACTGGTTGGCCGTGGAGCAGCCCGTGCCGTTGGTCAGCTTGGAGACGCAGGCGGCGCCGTTGCAGTAGTAGCCCGCAACGCAGTGGGCGTCCGAGCCGCAGTTCGTCCGGCAGCTGCTGCCGTCACACTCGTAGGGCGTGCAGTTCGTGGTGCCGCCGTCGGTGCAGGTGCCGCTGCCGTTGCAGGTGTCGGTGTCGTACTGGATGTGGGCCGAGCACGTCTGGGCGACGCACACCGTGCCGCTGGCCCAACTCCCGCAGGCCCCGCTGCCGTTGCAGTCCCCGTCCAGCCCGCAGGTGGTCGGAGCCGCCTGGAGGCACTCGCCCTTGGGGTCGGTGCTGTCCGTGGCGTTCGTGCAGGCGCCGGCGCCGTTACACACCCGGCACAGCGGGCACTCGGTTTCCGGATCCGTCTGCGCCGTGTGCTGAGAGCAGGTACCGGTCTTGCCGACGATGTTACAGGCCTCGCAAACGCCGCCGCAGGTGGTGTTGCAGCAGACGCCGTCGGCACAGATGCCGCTGTCGCACTCCACACCGGTGCCGCAGCTCGTGCCGTTCGGCTTCTTGGACTGGCAGGCGCTCGTGCCGGTGTTGCAGTAGTTCCCCGTGGAGCAGTGCGTCTGCAGGGTGCAGCTCGTCCGGCAGTCGTCGCCGAGGCAGGCGTAGGGGGCGCAGCTCTGGGTGCCGCCGTCGATACAGGTGCCGGCGCCGTTGCACTGGTCGGGCAGGTACTTGAGGGCCACGGAGCAGCTCTGGGCGACACACTCGGTGCCGAAGACCCATTGCCGGCAGGCGCCGCTGCCGTTGCACTCACCGTCCAGTCCGCAGGTGGACGGGCTGGTCCAGCCGCACTCGCCCTTCGGGTCCGAGCCGGCCCCCGCCGAGGCGCAGGCGCCGCTGCCGTTACAGACCTGGCACAGGCCGCACTCCAGGCTCGGGTCGGTGTTGGGCAGCTGCGGGGTACAGGTGCCCACGCTGCCGCTGAGGTTGCAGGCGACGCACTGGGTGCCGCACTGCACGTTGCAGCACACGCCGTCGGTGCAGTAGCCGCTCGCGCACTCACCGTTGGTGCCGCACGCCGTGCCGTCCGTCTTCTGCGGCTGGCAGAGACCGCCGCTGCACCAGAAGCCTGTGACGCAGTGTGAGTTCATGGTGCAGTTGGTGCGGCAGGCGTTGGCCGTACAGATGTACGGATCGCATACGGTGGTGCCACCGTCCTGGCACAGCCCGGAGCCGTTGCACAGGTCGGGCTCGGTCTTGGTGCTGGGGCCGGAGCAGAAGGCGCCGGCGCACTGGGTGCCCGCCGGCCAGTAGCGGCAGGCGCCGGTGCCGTTGCAGTCTCCGTCGTAGCCGCAGGTGTCCTGGCCGGTAAGGGAGCACTGGTCCAGGGGATCGGTGCCCACCGCCACGTCCATACAGCTTCCCGTGCCGTTGCAGGCCCGGCAGGTGGCGCAGCCGCCCTCCGGATCGGTGTTCACGGCATGGTTGGTACAGGTGCCCTCGAGGCCGGCGAGGTTGCAGGCCCGGCACACGCCGCTGCAGGCGGCGTTGCAGCAGACACCGTCCACGCAGATGGCGGACTGGCACTCGGTGGCCGCGCTGCAGCCCACGCCGTTCGCCTTCTTGGCCGCGCAGCTGCCGCTGTTGCAGTAGTTGCCGGCCGTGCAGTGGCTGTCCAGGGAGCAGTCGGTGCGACAGTCGTCGCCCGCGGCGTTGCACATGTACGGCGCGCAGGGCACGGAGCCGTTGTCGACGCAGGTGCCGGTGCCGTTGCAGGTGTCGGCCGGGTAGCGGGTGGAGCCGGAGCAGGTTTGGGCCACGCACTGGGTCCCCGACACCCAGTCTCGGCAGCCGCCGCCGCCGTTGCACTGCCCGTCGTCGCCGCAGGTGGACTGGGCCGTCTGGGCGCAGTCGTTCTCCGGGTCGGTGCCGGCGGTGGACGCCGCGCAGGCGGCGCTGCCGTTGCAGCTCATGCAGCTGCCGGCGCACTCGCCCTCGGGGTCGGTGTTCGAGGGGATGTTCACGCAGGTGCCCACCGAGCCGGTGAGGTTGCAGTGCCGGCAGGTGCCGGTGCAGGCGCTGTTGCAGCAGACGCTGTCCACGCAGTTGTTGCTCAGGCACTCGGCGTTGCCGGTGCACGACTGGCCGAGGCCCTTCTGGCCCACGCAGCTGCCGGCGTTGCACCAGGAGCCGCCGATGCAGTGGGTGTTGAGCGTGCAGCTGGTGCGGCAGTCGGTCCCGAGGCACAGGTATGGGGAGCAGTCCACGCTGCCCCCGTCCACGCAGGTCCCGGCGCCGTTACAGGAATCCGCCAACCACTTGGTGTTCCCGGTGCAGGACTGGGGCACGCACTCGGTGCCGAAGGCCCAGTCGCGGCAGCCGCCGGAGCCGTTGCACTGGCCGTCGTCGCCGCAAGTGGACTGCGCCGTCTGGGTACACTCGGTCTTGGGATCCGTGCCGTCAACGGCGTTGGCGCAGCCGCCGGTGCCGTTGCAGGTCCGGCACAGGCCGCACTCGTTCGCCGGGTCTGTGCCGGGGACGATGTTGCCGCAGGTGCCGACAGAGCCACTGAGGTTGCAGGCCCGGCACAGGCCGAGGCAGGGCGTGTCGCAGCAGACGCCGTCGGCGCAGCTGTTGGACTGGCACTCGTTGCCCGCCGTACAGATCTGGCCGTTGGGCTTCTTGCCTACGCAGGCGCCGCCGGAGCAGTAGCTGCCGCTCACGCAGTGGCTGTCGTCGGAGCAGGTGGTCCGACACACGGGGCCGTTACACTGGTACGGTGAGCAGTCCTGGGTGCCGCCGTCGGTACAGGTTCCGGCGCCGTTACAGGTGTCGTTCAGATATCGGGTGTTGCCCGTGCAGGTCTGCTGCACACACACCGTCCCGGTGGGCCACAGGGCGCAGTCGCCGGTGCCGTTGCAGCTGCCGTTCTGCCCGCAGGTGTCCTGGCCGGTGCTGGAGCACTCGTTGTCGGGATCGAGCCCGTTGGCGTGCGCGGTGCAGGTGCCCTCGTCACCGGAGATGTCACAGGCCTCGCAGGTCCCGTTGCAGGCGGTGTCACAGCAGTAGCCGTCCACGCAGTGGGCCGAGGTGCACTCCTGGTCCCGGGTGCAGGTGTCGCCGTTCGGCTTCTCGGCGGCGCAGGTGCCCGAACCGCTGCAGAAGAAGTCGGGCGGGCAGTCGGAGTCGAAGTTGCAGGTGCCGCAGCTGCCGACGGAGGTGAGGTCGGTCTCGCAGCCGTCGTCGGGATCGCCGTTGCAGTCGCCCCACCCGGCGGCGCAGGTCGGGGTGCAGACGCCGCTGACGCACACGGTGGTGCCGTGTCCGTTGGTGCAGGTGTTTCCGCAGGCGCCGCAGTGGTTGATACTGCTCTGCTTGTCGAACCCTTCGTCGACGCCGTTTACGCAGTTGTTGTCGATGTTGTCGCAGATCTCCGGGGCGCCGGGGTTGATGGCGGCGTTCTGATCCTGGCAGTCCCCACTGAAGCTCGCGGTGTAGAAGTCATAGGGCCCGCAGCGGCACTGCGAGAGGCTGGTGCCGTAGCCGTCTGAGTCCTGGTCCCAGAAGAAGGAGACGCAGTTCAAGGCGTTGAGTTGGTTGGTCACCCCGTCGCAGTTGTCGTCATAGGCCGTGTCGCAGGTTTCGCTCATGCCGGGGTGCACCTGCACGTTGGAGTCGTTGCAGTCGCCGGTCACCAGGGCCTGGTAGCTCCCTTGGGGGTTGCACCGACACTGGCTGTTGCCGGCCACGCCGTAGGTGTCGCCGTCTTGGTCCAGGTAGTAGATGTTGCAGCCGCTGGCGTTGAGGTCGTTAGTGTCGCCGTCACAGTTGTCGTCGAACACCGTGGCGCAGGTTTCCAGGGCCGAGGGGCTGACCGAGGGGTTCCCGTCGTTGCAGTCTCCCCCCACCGTGGCGCGGTAGTTCCCGAGGGGGGCGCAGCGGCACTGGTAGTCGTTGGTCAGGCCATGCCCGTCGTTGTCGGCGTCGAAGTAGTAGTTGGTGCAGTTCACCGCATTCTGCTCGTTCGTGTCCTGATTGCAGTTGTCGTCGAAGCTGGTGAAGCAGTCCTCTTGAACCGAGGGGTTGACGTTGGGGTTGTTGTCGTTGCAGTCGTTGGGCAGCGTCGCCGTGTAGTTGCCCTGCCCCACGCACAGGCACTGGGAGAGGAACGTCTGGCCGTAGCCGTCCTGGTCCAGGTCGACGTAGAAGTCGGTGCAGTTCAGGGCGTTCTGATCGTTGGTGCTGTTGTTGCAGTTGTCGTCGTACAGGGTGAGGCAGTCCTCGGTTTGGCCGGGGTTGGCGTTGTAGTTGGCATCGTCGCAGTCGCCGCCCGTCGTGGCCGTGTAGTCGCCTTGGGCAACGCAGAGACAGGCCGTATCGCTCGACACCCCGTAGGTGTCATTGTCCGAGTCCCGGAAGAAGGTGGTGCAGCCGAAGGCGCCGACGTCGTTGGTGTCGCCGTCGCAGTCGTCGTCATCGGAGGTGGCGCACTGCTCCACCATGCCCGGGTTGACCAGCTGTCGGGCGTCGTTGCAGTCCCCCCCCACGGTGGCGGTGTGGTGGGTCTGCGTGTCGGGCTGGCACAGGCAGCGGGAGTTGCCGCTGACGCCATACGTGTCGTTGTCCACGTCGAGGTAGTAGTTCGTGCAGCCGAGGGCGTTTTCTTCGTCGGACTGGCCGTTGCAGTTGTTGTCCACGCCGTCGCACACCTCCGGACCTTCGTAGTCACAGAGATACTCACAGCCGTCGTTGGGATCGTTGTTGATGTCCCACGTGCCCGACGGGCAGCCGGACACCACGCCGAAGATCGGAATGGAGAGCTCGCCGTCGGCGTCGTTCGAGGTGTAGACCAGATATTCCGCCGGCAGGAAGCCGTCCAGATCGGCGTCGAAGCGGATCCGCACGTACAGGTGGTCCTCCTCGACCTGTAGGATCGGATCTGCGGCCCGCAGGTGCACCGGCAGGGTCACGGGGATCTCGGTGGGGTCGCCGCCGGGGTTGTCCTCGAGCCAGAAGATCTCCAGCGAGAAGTGGCCCCCCAGCCCCGTGAGGTTCGAGACCTCGATGCTGTCGATGGTCAGCGGGGCGTTGCCGTCGGCGGTGTTGCGCACCACGACGAGCCGCGACGCGTCCTGCTGGAACTGCACCACCCCGAAGTCGATGATGGGGTCGTTGGTGATGCCGGTGGTCGCGCAGTCCACGAAGGGCTCGGGGTCGATCTCCGTGGCGTCGAGCACGCAGGGATCGAGATCCGGCAGCCCTTTGTAGCCGGACGTCAAGGGGATGGTGATCGAACCCTCGTCGGGATCGTTGCTGTTGATGCGGAGCTGACCGTTGTCGAGCTGGCCGTCCTCGGGTCGCAGCGTGACGTTGATGACCACCGTGGCGCCCGGAGCGACGATGAGCGGAGGGTTCTGCACGCCTTCGGGGCTGGAGTGGTACTCCTGCAGGGCGTCCACCTCCTCCACCAGGATCGCGGTGATCTCCAGGTTCGCGTCGCCGTTGTTGGTCACCGCCAGAGGCAGCGTGGTGTCCACGCGCAACGGCGCGAAACCGAAGTCCAGCGCGACGGGATCCACCGAGATATCGGGTGCGGTCGTCACCGCGACGTCGGTGCCTCCATCTTCGGGAGTCTGGCAAATGTTGCCGATACACAACATTCCCCCTGGGCACTCGTCGTCTTCGTTGCACACGATGGAAGCGTCGTTGAAGTTCCCGCCGCCGGTCTTTTTGGGACCACACGCTACCGTCGTGAAAACAAAGAGGAAAAATACTGCAAAGGCACCCGTTGCTCGGACATGTGAAGGTGACATGCTACGCTCTCCGCTACAGGATAGATTTCAGACTCGTCCATATTATCAGAGGTTATAGGTTAGGTCCATTACGATTAATGTGGTCTAGTGAAATGTGGTTTCATGGCGAGCAGTTGCCGATCTCGGAAACTACCCGGCCGTGAGCTCGGGAGTCTGCATGTCGGATGTCAATCATGGGCGCGTGGCGCTGTTTCTCCGTGTCCTCGGCGTCGTCCTGTCGGCGGCTGCCCTCGCCTTGGCTGCGTGGGCGCGCTCCTTGGTCCCGCTCGCGGTGGGCTTGATCCTGGCCGGGGCAGCGGCCTTCCGACACGTTCGTACGTTCGATGGCCTGCGGGCACTGGCCGGGCCGAACGCGGATCGAGTCCGCTTCTCGAGGGTGTTTCTGGCCGACCGGGCAAGGCGGGGCACGCGGTGGCTCGCGTACGTGGCCGCGCCCCTTGCGCTGGCCGGTGCGTTGGGGCTGCTCTTGGCGCTCGGGCGCTTCCGTCTGTTGGGGCTGTGGGCCGGCTTCGGGATCCTCATCGGGATCGACATCCTGGCCCAGCGGGTGCTCGAGCGGCGCTGTCAGGAGGCGCTGGAGACGGCCAGCCGGATCGACAGGGGTACCTCGAGGCCGTGAGCCTCCATCAGCGCCTCATCTGCCAGGAGCTCGCGGGTAGGGCCGTCGGCCACGACGCGCCCGGCGTCGAGCACCACGCACCGCGCACAGAGGGCGAGGATCGCCTCCAGGTCGTGGGACGCCACCAGGCGCGTCGCGTCCCACTGCTCCAGCACGGCCAGCAGCGCCCGCCGCGCCCGGGGATCCAGGTCGTTGGTGGGCTCGTCCAGGGCGAGCATGCGGGGACGCATGGCGAGCACCGTGGCCAGGGCCGCACTCCGCCGCTCCCCGCCGCTGAGTCGGTGGGGCTGCCGAGGGAGGATGTCCGGGCCCAAGCCCACGGCCGCCACGGCTTCATTCACGCGGCGCTGCACGTCTTCGGCGGACAGCCCCAGGTTGAGGGGGCCGAAGGCCACGTCGTCGCGAACCGTGGGCATGAACAGCTGATCGTCGGCATGCTGGAACACCAGCCCCACGAGCCGGCGTGCCCTGGCCGCCGTCCGGTGGGTAACCGGCTCACCGAAGACCTTCACCGCCGGGTTGATCAGCGCCCCGGCGGCGTAGGCGAGCAGGGTCGTCTTGCCGGCGCCGTTCGGCCCCACCAGGCCCACGCCTTCGCCTTCGTGAATCGTGAGTGACACCCTGCGGAGCGCCTCCGAGCCGTCCGGATACCGGTGTGTGAGATCGGTGATCTCGAGGGCGGGCACGGTGGGGCTCATGGCAACGGCACCAGGAGTACCGCCAGGCACAGCCCGGTGAAGGTCACGGACGCCACCACCTCGGTGAGCCGGATCCGGGGGCGGGGCAGCTGCCGGGGTACGGCGCCGTCGAAGCCCCGGGCCACCATCGCCCGGTGCACCCGCTCTGCTCGATCAAAAGAACGCAGCAGCAAGCTGGAGATGATGCCGGCCACGGCGCGTAGGCGGCCCCGGAGGGAGGACTGTCCGCGCATCAGCCGGGCACGGTTCATCCGCCGCGCCTCGTCCGTCACCAGCCAGAGCGTGCGTGCCACCGATCCCAGCACGGCCAGGAAGGTGCGTGGAAACCGGAGCCAGGCCAGGGCGTTGAGCAGCTCGGGGCCGCTGGTCCGTACAGACAGGCACACCAGCGCGCCCGCCGCGGTGCAGGTCCGGAGCAGCAGCTCCAGCGCGGCCCACAGCCCCGCTTCGCTGACCCGGATCGTCAGTCCGACCAGGTCGGTTTGGTGCCAGGTGCGGCCCCCCTCCTGGGTGATCATCACGAGTGCAGCCATGGTCAGCGCGATGGCGAGCACCGGAACGAGCCGGATCCAGAAGGTGCGCGTCGCGACGGTGCGATCCAGCAGCAGCAACAACACCAGCACTCCTGCGAGCATGCCCAGACGGGGGAAGGCGCCCCGGGGCACGCAAGAAACCGCGGTCAGGAAGGCGAGGGTTGCCAGCAGCTTGGGTCGGGCATCGGCGCGACCGAGGAGCGTGGAACCGGCAGGCGGGCTCATGTCCGCGGTTCGCCGTGCGGCCCCTCGTCGGTGGACGATCTGCGGCGGCGCGACAGGAGGCGGCCCACACCCATCACGGCACCGAAGGTGAGCAACACGCCGGCGAGGCCGGCCAGGGACTTGCTCAGCGGGGTCCGGAGCCACGGCAGCTGATAGTCCGGCATGGGGGCCTTGGCGACCGCCCGCTCCTTGGGGAAGCCCTGCTGCTCTGCGACCCGCTCGAGCCCGTCCGGCCGGCTGGATGCGAAGTGTGCCACCACGGCGCCGAGCAGGAGCGCGACCACAGCGAGGGGCAGGAGCCAGCGGAGGCGCTTCAAGGATCTACCTGCGGAGCTCTGCCGGGGCGGCGTCGAGTACGGAGTCGTCAGGCGGCGACTGCGCGAAGAGCGCGGGACGGCTGGTCATGAGGTGCCGGACCACGGCCACGGTGATCGTCGCTTCGATGACGCCGATGAAGAGGTGGAATCCCAAGGCTGCTGCGGTGACCGCTCCCAGGGGAGCGGTGCCTGACAGCCCAATGTGCAGCGCAGCCAGGGCCGCCCCGCCCACCGTGGAGAGCCAGGCGCCCAGCGCGGCCCCCACATAGAGTCCCAAGCGGTCAGGGAGCAGCCGGCGGACGACTCGATACACGCCGTACCCGCCCAGGGTGCCGATGAGTCCCATGTTGAGGAAGTTGGCGCCAAAGGCGAGCAGTCCGCCGTCGGCAAACAGC
>JBDRSE010000178.1:0-15295 GCA_043825095.1 bacterium | reverse complement strand
GGGTCGGGGTAGGGGTAAGGGGGTACGAGTACGGTGTTCTGGGGTGGCGTACGGGGATCTGGGGACGTGGACGGGGATGTGGGGGTATCCGGGTAGGGGAGGAAAACGATCAAGCAGGGCACTGGCATGCTGATTGGGTCGACGCGAGTTCGGTCGAGGCGAGCCTGACAAGGGGGCGGAATGCGGGTCGGAGCAGTAGTGGCTCCCGGGCTACTGGCGGTAGTACATGAGGGTGTCGCCGCTGGTGATGGAGGCGGTGTTGCAGGAGTACTGCATCGCGGCGGTGGTGGACTGCTGGATGCCGAGGGCCGCGCTGATGCCGTTGTCGTAGCTGGTGGGGTTGCCGAAGTCCACGTCGAGGTACCGGACCTCGATGTGGTTCGTGGTTTCGTAGAGCACCGCCTGGAAGCGCCCTTCGGACGAAGTGGAGTAGTGCTCGGTGATCCACTGGACGATCAGGTAGCGGTACGGCGCCGCGCCGCGGGTTTCGTAGTACACGCCGTGGCCCGCGCCGCCGTTGCCTGAGTCGAGGTCGTCCCAGAAGACGGCGATGAGGGGCTGCGTGACCGACGCGCTGGGCATGCAGCTGGCCGCGTACGAGTAGCTGATATAGGCGTTGGTGAAGCCGATGGCGCCGTTGGTCTGCACGGCCACGTCCGTGTAGTCGGTGCCGTAGAAGTTGAACGCGAAGCCCACGGGCACGAAGGCGTGGCTGTCGTCGCTCGCCACGGCCAGGGTGCCCGTGGACTGGATGTCCTCGAAGTTCATGCCTGTGAGGGTGCAGCCGATGTACACGCCGTCGTCACCGAACTGGGCGTCGCAGGGCAGGGAGGACTGGGCGCCGGTGACGGTGACGGTCACGCTGCCTTCGTCGCCCGCGCCGGAGGAATCGACGATGATGTAGTAGGTCCCCGCGCCGAGGGTGAGGGTGCCGAGGGTTCCGCTCGGATCGGCGTTTGTATCGAGGCAGAGCAGCTCCACTGCGTCGCACTCGTTTCCGTTGTCGCGGAAGAGGCCGACGATGTGGCGGCCCGTCTGGCCCGAGAAGTCGATGGTCACGTCGAGGTACTGCTGGTTGGTGAAGGAGAGCACCCGCTCGGCGGCGATGGCGGTCGCGCACGAGGATTCGTACATGGCGTGGGAGCCGTTGGTGTCCACCGTGCCGTTCAAGACGCCGCCCTGGGTGAGTACTCCCAGGTCCTCGTCCACGAGGCAGGCCCCCGGCTCGGCCTGGCACAGGTGATTGCAGCCGTCCCCGCCCACGAGGTTGCCGTCGTCACACTGCTCGAAGGGCACGTCCACCCAGCCGTCGCCGCAGGCGCCGCCGCAACCGGACTCGTCGTAGAGGCAGCTGGCGTCGCAGGCCAGCTGACCGTAGTAGTATCCCAGGGTTTCGCAGGTCGCGCCGCCGAAGTCGTTGGCGTCGCACTCCTCGCCCACGTCCATGACCCCGTTGTCGCACTCTTCAAACAAGCAGACCTGGTTGCAGCCGTCCCCGCCGGTGGTGTTTCCGTCGTCGCAGTCCTCACCGGTGTCGAGCCGGGAGTTGCCGCAGATCTCCAGGCGGCAGATCTCGTCGCAGCCGTCTCCCGCGGTGTTGTTCCCGTCGTCACACTCCTCGCCCGGCTCGAGGACGCCGTTGCCGCAGCAGCCGCCGGTTTCGATCTGGCAGGTGGGGCTGCAGCCGTCGCAGTCCTCGACGTTGCCGTCGTCGCACTGCTCACCCGCCTCGATGACGCCGTTGCCGCAGGTGAGGCTCACCGTATTGTTGTTGAGCTGATTGTCATTCCCGGTCCCGCCGTCCTCGCCCGGGGAGCTCGAGCTCGGTCCGCAGCCGCTGATCAGGCCGCCCGCGAGCGCGGCGAAGCTGAACATTCGGAACATCGACATGGAACACCTCATGGCTACAAAAACTGGTCTTTTCAGTCCTATCCAGTGGGATTATACCTGACTTCAGCAGGCTCGCGCCAGCGCGCCCAAGGAGAACGCCCATGTCGGACACGCCAGATGCCTCCGAGCTCGTCTTCCGACCGATCGGAACGATCCACACGCCGTACACGGACCGCGCACCCAACCAACCCCCGGAGCGGGAGGTGGAGGAGGGGAAGTTCCGTGTCGTGCTCGACGAGCAGTACGCCGCGGGGCTGGACGCGCTGGAGGGATTCCGCTGGGTGTACGTTTTGTTCGCCTTCGATCGCGCTGAGGGAGTGGTGACAATGCGCGTGAAGCCTCCCTGGGCCGGGGGCAAAGAGGTCGGGCTCTTCGCGAGCCGCTCTCCGCACCGGCCGAACCCCCTCGGACTGAGTGTCGTGCGGCTCCTCCGGCGGGAAGGCGCCACCCTGCATACGTCACCCCTCGACGTCTTCGACGGCACCCCGCTGCTGGACGTGAAGCCGTACTTCGACGTGTTGGACTCCAAGATGGACGCGAACCGGGGTTGGGTCGAGGAGCTCGACAATCCCGCGCACGTCATGGAGCATCTGGTGGGCCGGCCCCACGACCACGATCATATCGACAACCAAGGCCACTCCCACGACCACGGCCATACCCACGATCACGACCACGATCATAGCCACGCCCACGCCCACGATCATAGCCACGATCATGGCCACGATCACAGCCACGATCACGGCCACGCCAACGACCATGACGGCCACGGCCACCATCACCACGACGAGTAGGCTCGGATCAGGGGGGGGGAGCTTCGGGCATGTTTCGGAGCTTGATCAGCGTGGTCAGCACCCGGCGGATGTATCCGTCGGTGGTGGTCGCAGCAGGGCGGTCCTCAAGTGCCGGACGGCGACCGGTGGTGTAGCCCGGCACCTGGGTCGCGGTGCGGAAGACGATGCTGATTCTGACCGCTCGCACCCGGTCCAGCTCGGCCTGGACCAGATCACGGTCGTTCACCCAGACGTCCCCGAAGAGGTCCGGTGGATCCGAGGTGTCGAGGTGCACCGCGATCTGCATGTCTTCGACGTTCATCGCGGCGGGCTGCCAGTCGTAGAGCAGGGGATCCCCCCCTGCGGTGCCGCTGGCCATCATGAGCAGGGGGACTGCCGGGCGGCTATTGTCGATTCGAATGGCGACGCTTCCCTTCGATAGGTTGACCACCGGGCTGCCGGCCGGCACCTTGTGATTTTTCAACACGTTGGTTTCACAGTCTTTCCGCAGCTGAGGATCGTTGTAGCACCGGGCCAGGTCCGGTCCTTGGCCCTGGGCTGTGTTGATGTGTCCGGGCTGGCCGTGACCCGGTGCCGAGAAATGCGTCACCATAAAGATGCACATGCCGTTCTCGTTCTTGATGCCGATGAGATCACCCACCGCGAACTTGGTCGGATCGTCCACGTGCTTCTCGGCCGCCATGACGATCCCCTCTTTGGTCAACAGGGCGATGTCGTTCGTGCCGACGCTCATCACCTCGAACCAATCGGGGTCGTTGTCCGCGTTTCCTGCCGTGGTATCGGGCTGATTGAGGGTGTTGGAGTTGTGAAACATGAACGGCCCGACCAGGTGGCTGCCACCGCAGCTGCTGTGGATGACTGCCGCCGTGCCCGCGCCCGCGGGCCGGATGAGGCGCTCGAGCCTCTGGCGCGTGATCCTCATGGTCGACTGGATGTGGGTGATCCGATCCTGCCGGTGGAGTGAGGCCTGGAACGTCGCGTGGATGTGGAATGCGCCCATGGCGACAACGGTGGCGAGGACCATCGTGATGAGCAGCTCGGTCAGAGTGAATCCGCGCGTACCGGTTTTCTCATGCCTGGATTTCGAGCTGTTGGCCACAACATACTCCGACACGTTTGTAGTTCTTTTCGGGGGAGACGAGGCGAGGCCCCGAAATGTTCCCCAACCCCCAGTGCCTGTCGGGAGGGGCGCGTCAGTCGGTGGTGGCTTTGCGGATGAAGGCCGAGGCGTTCGCGGCGATGACGGTGAACTGTACGCCGAAGCCGTCACCCTGGGGTGGGCGGCGCTCCGGGTTGGTGTGCCACATGACCCGGCCCTGGAGGCGGATGCGGTCCACCTTCTCGGCGTCGTGAAGCTGCAGCTCGATCTGGAGGTCGGTTCCCACGGGAGGCGGTGCGTCCGAGAGGATGAACATCCCGCCCAGGCTGAGATCGTGGGCGTAGCCGAGGGCGGCCTGCTCGGTGCCGGTGGCGCCGTACCGCACGAAGAGGGCGCGTTCTACGCGGGGTGTGAGCCGCTGCCCGGCCCCCAGGCTGCCGAGGCTGCCCTTCAGCTCGGTCTTGCCCTTGGCCGGCACGAGCAGCTCGTCGATGTACTCGATGATCACGGTGTCCGGCAGATCCTCGGCCGACAGGATGTCCGGCACGCCGTCCTCGGCGAGGATCTCGAACTCCCCCGTGGTGAGCCGCACGGAGCCGGTGTGCGCGAAGCTAAAGTCCTCGAAGGGGTTTTTCTGGGCGGTGGCAACGGGCTCTCCGTCGCGCACGACCACGATCATGTCGTCGAAGACCTGCTCCACCTTGGCGGTGGCGTCCGGCGCCAACACCTCGGAAGCGGTCCGCATCAGCCGGTACAGTCGGAGGATCAGGTTCTCCGCCAGCAGCCCGCGGCGGCGCTCCTTGATCGCGCGTGCTACCCGGTGCGCCGCCTGCAGGGGGCTGGCGATGGGCTTCCGGATGCAGTCCTCGAAGCCGAGGCGCAGTGCGTTCAGTGCGGGGTCGAGCTGGCCGATCCCTGCCAGGAGGATCATGGGCAGCCCCTCTGTGACCTCGTTGATTCGGCTGACGATCTCGGGAACGGCCATGTCGGTCAGATCGTTGGAGACGATGACCAGATCCGCCCCTTCGGCGCGGAGCAGCTCCAGTGCGGAGTTTCCCCCGAGCGCGTCGGAAGGCGAGAGCCCCAGCCCGCCCAGCGCGGCGCCGAGCTGCTTGCGCACGATGGGATCCTTATCGATGATCAGCACGCGGTTCATGGGCCCGAGCTCCCGTCGGAACCGCTCGAGCTGCCGCTTGAGTGTGACCACCAGGAGCCCCCGCTCCTCGGGTGGAGTCTCTTGATGCAACCGCCGAAGGTCGGTGATCATCCGTCGCTGCAGCTTGCGTCGACCGAGGATTTCCAGGCGGCGGAGCGTCCGCTCGAGAATCTCGTCCGGACCCTGCTCCGGCTCCAGCAGATAGTCGGCCACGCCGAGCTGGATGGCGTCGAGCACCTTCCGCGGCGTGGGGGTCTGCGACAGGATGATGACCTCCGGGGTGACCGTCAGACCGCGCGTGAAGCGCACCAGGTCGAGGGCGCTCATGTCCGGCAGGTTCTCGGCCACGATGAGCAGATCGATCTCCCCTCCTTCCAGCCCGGCGACAGCCTCGTTGGCCGTGCCGACGGCGCTGACGCGCAGCGCCGCCTGCTCCGCCCTCTCCGTGAGCTGCTTCCTCAGGCCCTCACGCGACATGCAGAGCATGATCTCACTACCCGTCACCAGAGCTGCCTGAAGCTCCATCCACTGTTCGTTGAGCTCGAGCAGATTCTCGTCGAGCATGGGGATCCCTCCGTCCTGGATGCGAGTCGCCGGTGCAGGCCCGGGGCTGTCCCGGATCTTGCGCCAAGAAACAGTTATGGTCCATTCTGCCGCGGGATTCCAACAAAAAACGGTTCACAGAAGAGGCTTGTGCAGCGCGCGCGCGCCGTGTAGGCTGTAGTTACCTTTCCACTCGGGTTGCTTGAGTTTTTTCCATGTGCGAGAGCACACCGCCGTTCGATTCTCCGGGCCTCCGGGCCTACCTCGATGCTCAGCCGCGTTCAGCTGAGCGAAATCCTGTTCAGTGAGGAGCGTTGTGAAATGGTGAAGCGGATCTACGTGGGCAATCTGCCTTTTACGGCGACCGAGGACGAAGTGCGCGAGCTGTTCGCGAGCTTCGGGGCTGTGCAATCGGTGAAGCTGATCACCGACCGCGAAACCGGTCGCCCCCGCGGCTTCGGGTTTGTCGAAATGGACGATGAGAGCGCCCAGAGCGCGATCTCGGCGCTCGACAACACGGACCTCGGCGGCCGGACCTTGAAGGTCAACGAGGCGCGCGAACGGAGCGGGGGTGGCGGACGTGGCGGAGGGGGCGGGGGACGTGGCGGGGGGGGCGGGGGACGTGGCGGGCCCCGCGGCCCGCGCGGTGATGACGGCGACCGGCGGGACTGGTAGATCGCCGGGTTGGGCCATCGCCTGAGCCGCGTCTGCGCGTGGGCAGGAGGTGCGATGTCTGTACGGGGAGCTGACGCAATGTCGACGCACAAGGTCGGGTTGATGGTCCCCTCGGGGGGCCAGCAGGTCGCGCTGGCCTGTTTGCTGGTGTTGGGCTCCGCCTGTGGACCCAACTCCACCGGGAACGACAATGGTAACGGCGGGGACGGGGGCCTGCCGGGCGACGCAGGCGCGACGGACAGCGGCGGGCTCTTCGACGGGGGCGGACCGTCCGATGCGGGGAACCCGTGTGAGCCGCCGGACATGCTGATCGTGCTCGATCGAACCATGAGCATGCATCGCCAGCCCAACGGCGATCCGGCGCCCCAGGCTTCCCACGAGCTCTCCAAGTGGTATCTGGCCATCGAGGCCATCGAAACCGTGACTGCGGCCTACGACCTCCGGCTGCGGTTTGGACTGGAGCTCTTTCCGCGGGATCCGGGGGGCGGCGCCTGCGTGACCCTGACCCAGCGGATTGCGGGGACCACGGCCACCAATCCCAGCTGTCAGGAGGGCGAGGTGCTGGTCTTGCCGGCCGTCGGCAGCGGCGGCGATATCGCGAATGCCGTGGACCCCGAAACCACGCTGCTCTGCACCTCCACGCCCATCGGCGGCGGGCTGGACACGGCCCTGACGACCCTCTCCGGCGTTCAGGATCCCCTCCGGGGGCAGTACGTGCTGCTGGTGACGGACGGCCAGGATACCTGCGCCACGCCGGACTCCCTGGAGCGCGTCCAGGCCCTCGCCGAGGCCGGAGTGCACTCCTTCATTGTCGGCTTCGACGCGTCGGGCACGGGGGTCGATCCGGTTCTGCTGAACAACATGGCGTGCGCCGGACGCACGGCCCCGGACTTCCAGCAGAGCTGCACGGATCCGGGCACCGGCTACGTCGCCGTGGATCCGAACGGTGCCACCCTTTTTTTGAGCGCTTCGGACGGTGCCGAGCTGGCCTCTCAGCTCGAGGACGTGTCCAGCGCGGTGGGCTGCATCGTGGAGTAGCTATCTCGGTCAGGCGGTGGTGGCGTACTGCCGCCGCAGCTCCCTCTTGAGCACCTTGCCCGTCGGATTGCGGGGAAGCTCGGCCAGGAAATGCCAGACCCGGGGGACCTTGTAGCCCGCGAGTCGCGCGCGACAGAAAGCCTTCAGCTGCGGGATGTCCTCCGGCCCCGGGCCCACCACGAAGGCGGCGACGGCCTCCCCCCAGAGCTCGTCGGGGAGGCCCAGCACGGCCACGTCCTGCACGAGGGGGTGCGTGACGAGGACCTGCTCCACCTCGGCGGGATAGGCGTTCACTCCGCCGGTGATGATCATGTCCGTGGAGCGGCCGGACAGGTACAGGTAGCCCTCTTCGTCCAGGTACCCCAGATCCCCGGAGATTTGCGCCGCGCCGACACGGCTCTCGGCCGTCGCGGCGGCGTCCGCGTGGTAGCCCTCGATCACCATGCCGCTGTGGGCGGTGACTCGGCCGACCTCGCCGGCTGGCAGGGGGGCGCCCTCGTTGTCCAGAATCAGCAGCTCTGCGCCGGCGATGGCGCGTCCCACGGTGTTCGGCCGCGCCAGCATCTCCTCGGTGCCGACCAGCGTCAGCCAGCCGTTTTCCGTGGTGCCGTAGAAATCGTGGATCACCGGCCCGAAATACTCGATGGCCCGCAGCCGCAGCGGATGCGGAAAGGAGGCGGCCCCCGAAATCAGGCAGGACAGGGAAGGCCGCCACCTGCGGAGGATCGCCGGTGGGAGGTCGAGGATGCGGCGAATCATGGTCGGCACCAGGAAGACCGAATCGATGCGCTCGCTGTGCAGCAGTCGGAGGGTTTGCTCCGGTTCGAAGCTGTGCGCCACCACCAGGGTAGAGCCGCCGCCGCCATGGAGGGCCGCGAAGGCCTGGGCCCCGCTATGATAGAGCGGGCAGACCACCAGGTGGCGCTCGCCGGCACGATAGGTCATCCGCTCCAGGATGCCCAGGGCCTCGGCGATCCCTTGATCGCTCATGTTCCGCACGGCGCCCTTGGGTCGGCCCGTGGTGCCGGACGTATAGACGACGTTGTGCGCGCCCTCTTCGCGGCTCTCCCCGGGCGGGAACGTCCGGGGCTGGCCCTGAAGTACGGATTCGAGCGTCGGCACGTCGGGGGCGGCCTCCACGGCCTCGGTTGCGATCCAGGCGATGTCACGGTGTTCGAGTCGCCGGCGCACCTCCCCCACGGCCGGCCAGCAGTCCGGGGCGAAGATCAGCGCCCGCGTGTCGGCGTGAGTGACGATGTACTCCAGCTCGTCGGCGGTGAGTCGATAGCTCGCGTGCACCGCGGAGAATCCGCCTCGAATCGCTCCGAAGAAGGCCACCAGATACTGCCAACCATTGGGCGACACGATGACGAGCTTTTCTGAGCGGTGGATCCCGAGGCCGCGCAGGCCGTGCACGAACTGGTTGAGCTTGGTGTCGAGCTCCGCGTAGGTCAGGGTCCGCTCCGGCGTGACCACGGCCGCGCGGTCGGGGTAGTCGGCTGCGTACAGGGAGTGGATGATCCCCGGACCCACCGGGTGCTCGGTGATCAGACGCGCCATCCGGAGCAGCCCGCGGAGGCCGATCTGCCGGACCAGCCCCGTGCGAACGCCGACGGAGACTGCCCGCCGCAGGAACTTCGGCACCGAGTCGCCCGGCCCGATCAGCTTGTCGCGGAAGCTTCGACTCATAGCGTCATTTCTTCAACAGGTCTGCGAAGGGGTTGTAGCTGAATCCGTTGCCGCGATCGGGTTTTTGCGCGCCGCCTTCGGATGGGGCGCGGTCGCGTGGGCGCTTCGACGGCTCCTTGCGTGTGGCTTCGGCGCTGTTGCGCTCGGGCCGCTGCTCGGAGCGACAGGTGAGGGAAATGCGCTTCCGCTCCAGATCCAGCTCGAGCACCCGGACCTGTAGCTTGTCGCCCACCTTGACCACCTCGCTCGGGTCGCGCACGAAGCGGTCGGCCAGCTGGGAGATGTGCACGAGCCCGTCCTGTTTGACCCCGATGTCCACGAAGGCGCCGAAGTGTGTGACGTTGGTCACCGCGCCTTCCAGGGCCATACCGACCGCGAGATCCTCCAGGGTGTTCACGTCCTCGCGGAACTGCGGCGGCTCGAAGGCGTCGCGCGGATCCCGGCCGGGCTTCTTCAGCTCGTCGACGATGTCCCGCAGGGTCGGTTCCCCGACGTCCTTGTCACAATACCTCAGGATCTCGATGCGTCCGGCCAGCTCGGCGTTGCCCACCAGCTCGGCCAGGCCCACGCCCATGTCGCGAGCGATTCTCTCCACCAGCTTGTAGCGCTCCGTGTGCACGGCCGACGCGTCCAAGGGGTGCGCGCCGTCCCGGACCCGCAGAAATCCCGCGGCCTGCTCGTAGGTGCGCGGGCCGATCCCGGCGACCTTCAACAGCTGCGCCCGGGCCGCGAAGGCGCCGTGGGTCTCCCGGTGCTGCACGATGGACTTCGCCGCCTTCAGGCCGATGCCGGCGACGTGACCGAGCAGGGGCACGCTCGCGGTGTTGACCTGTACGCCGACGTGGTTGACGCAGCTCTCTACCACGTCCTCCAGCTTGTCCTTGAGCAGCCGCTGGTTGACGTCGTGCTGGTACTGGCCCACGCCGATGGACTTGGGATCGATCTTCACGAGCTCTGCCAACGGGTCCTGCAGGCGGCGGGCGATGGAGATGGCGCCCCGGATCGTCAGGTCGATGTCGGGAAACTCCTCCCTGGCGACGTCCGAGGCGCTGTAGACGCTGGCCCCGGATTCACTGACCAGCACGACGATCACGCCGTCCTGACCGCCCTCCTTAAGTGTCCGGCGCACGAACGCCTCGGTATCTCGGCCCGCGGTGCCGTTGCCCACCGCGATGGAGAAGGGCTTGTGTCTGCGTACGAAGGCGAGCAACGCCTCGGCGGCCTTGGCCTGCTCTCCGGCACCGCGATGTGGATAGATGGTCACGGTGTCCAGGTACTTCCCGGTGGCATCCACTGCGGCGCACTTGCATCCCGTACGGAGGCCGGGATCGATTCCGATGACCGACCTCTCGCCCAGGGGGGCCGAGAGCAGCAGGTTCCGCAGGTTCTCGGCGAACACCGCCACGGCGTCCCGGTCCGCGCCCAGCTTCAGGTCCACGCGGACGTCGTTCTCCACGCTCGGAGCCATCAACCGCTTGTAGGCGTCCGCGCACGCCTGCCGGAGCTCGTCGGCGTAGGGCGACTTTCGCAGGTCCACGTGGCGCTGGAACCGCTCGAGGACCGCGTCGCTGTTCACCGAGATCTGGGTTTTCAGCACGTCCTCCCGCTCTCCCCGGCGGACCGCCAGGAACCGGTGCGACGGGATCTCGGAGATCGGCTCCCGGAAATCGTAGTACTGCTCGAACTTGGTCCGCTGCCCCACCTTGTCCTTGGCCACCACCGAGGTGAGCACACCCTCCCGGGCGAAGGTGTCCCGCACGAACGCCCGCAGGTCGGCGTCCTCGGCGAGGCGCTCGGCGATGATGTCCCGCGCGCCGGCCAGGGCGGCGTCCACGTCTGCCACGTCCCGCTCGGCGTCGACAAAGGGGGTGGCCGCTTCCGCGGGGGACGGGCTCGAGGGTTGCCGCAGCAGGAGCTCGGCGAGGGGCTCCAGGCCCCGCTCCCGGGCAATGGTCGCCCGGGTGCGTCGTTTCGGGCGATAGGGCAGATAGAGGTCTTCGAGCGTGGTCTTGGTTTCGCACGCCTGGATCCGGGCGCGGAGCTCGTCTGACAGCAGGCCCTGGGACTCGATGGATTCCAGGATCGCCAGCCGTCGCTGCTCGAGCTCGGTCAGGTAGGCGTGTCGCTCCCGGATCGCCCGGATCTGAACCTCGTCCAGATCCCCGGTGGCCTCCTTGCGGTACCGGGCGATGAAGGGCACGGTGGCTCCCTCGCTGAGTAGCTCGACCACGGCGGACACGCCGCGTGGAGGGAGGTTCAGCTCGGCCGCCAGCTTCGGAATGGGAACAAGCACTTGTGGAGCGGTCATGGATTGTCCTTCGGGGGCAGGCGGCGCGTGTCGCGCCTCAGTCGATGAGCATGTTCCTGCCAAAGGGCCTCGGCGCAAGGGACTCGCATTCGAAGTACGCCTTGCAGTGCTTGGACTCGGTTCCACACCTGGCGAAGTGTCGGAATCGAGCCTCGCCCGCGTCGCACCTGCGGGCGCAGTAATCAACGAACTTTTTGTGGTTTTTCTCTTGGTTGCGGCGGATGTGCTCTCGATTGGCGGCGGTGACGGCCTTTTCGAGGGCCAGCTCCTCGACGCACTGGAGGCGATACTCGCAGCCCTTCCGGCAGATCTCGGCCTGGGTGGGTTTCTTCTTCTTGCAGCCGACCCCGGCCCCGGCGAAGGCGAACAGGGGGAGGCAGCACCACAGCAATCCCGCGTTTCGGTTCATGGCTTCTTGATAGCGCTCCCAGGGCGCCGAGGTCAACCTGCTGTGCTATAACAGGGCCATGCGACACATCTCCGTGCTGGCAGCATTCCTGGTGTGCACCACGGCTCTGGCCCCCGGCGTTTTCGCCCGGCGTGCGGTCAAGCCCCGGGTGAAACCGCGCGTCGCGCCCGTGGACAAAGGGCTCACCGCCGAGGTGAAACCGCCCCAGGGGGAGATCATTCGGCTCGCGCTCAGCGAGGCGGGAGTCCTGACCCTGCGGCAGGGGCGGCGCCCGGCGCGCAAGCTTACGCTGGGTACGACGCCCCCCCCGGGTGGGCGCCTCACCGGGAAGGTCGTGCTCGTGAGCCAGTTCGGGAAGCGGTACCCCGTGCTGCGCCTCGCGGTGCGGGGGCGCGCGGTGCTGGAGGTCGCTGTCTGGCTGCGCGGGGCGCGCCCGCTTCTGATCTGGGCCGGGACCACCGGGTCGCAGGGCGTTGACAAGGAGTGGTCCCGCCATTTGCAGGTGACGCCGAAGTACGTGCGGCTCTATCAGCGTACCCAGGGGCTCTGGCGCTGCGACGGCGTCCGGCCGGAGATGCTCCCGCAGGGCTACCATTTCCAGTCTCGCCGGTTGTTGCCGGTCCTGCTGCCGCCCCCCGCGCAGAAAGGACTGATCAAGCTCACCGCGCAGCTCCAGGCGCCCGCGGGCGTGGGCAGCCAACCCCTGGCGCCCTTCCGGTTTTCGTCTGCCTCGAGTGAGCTGGGCTGCGGCGGGCAGGCGAGCCG
This sequence comes from bacterium, assembly GCA_043825095.1. Classification (GTDB taxonomy): domain Bacteria; phylum Myxococcota_A; class Polyangia; order HGW-17; family JAJRWW01; genus JBDRSE01. The sequence goes on along the minus strand of JBDRSE010000178.1, from coordinate 2,932 downwards.
CGTCTCTCCTCCGTCCGAGCTCCATGACGGACGCCCCCAGACCGCCTGGGTGCAAGGCTGGGGCGGCGTGGGCAGGGGCGAGTACGTCACCGGCACCGGGAGCGTCGCCTACCGCGTGCGCGCGGTGCGCATCATCCCCGGGCACGGCGGCTCGGACGCGCTGTGGAAGGCGCACAATCGGCTGAAGAAGATCCTGCTGCTGTTCGGACCGAAGCACCGCTACGAGGTCAGCTTCCCCCAGGATCCGGCGGGCGCGGGCCGAGCCGCCGGGACGCCCTACTGGGTCGTGTTTCCCACCCCCGTGCGGTCGAAGTGCCTCACCGCAGTGCTGGATGAGGTCTATCCGGGCGCCCCGGGCCAGGCCCGACCGAGCACGGCCGTCTCCGAGATCACGGTCTTCACGAATCTCGACTACGGAGACGCCATCCAGACGGTGCTGCGCGACGCGGGCAAGGGCACCCTGGAGCGCCTGGAGGCGACGCGGATCTTCCTGCGGATGGGCCGCGCGGTGCTCCCGAAGCTGCGCGCTGCCTTTGCCAACGCCCCGACCCAGGTGGAGCGTGAGGTCATTCTGCGGGTGCTCGCCCGAACGGACCCCGCCGGCTCACTTCGGGTTCTCGCCGTCGGACTGCGCGAGGCCCAGGGCATGTTGCGGCGGCAGATCCTGGGGGCGCTGGCCCGGACGGGCGACTCGGCCGTCCCGGCCCTGGGCAAGCTGCTCTCAGGGAGACTCCCCGGAGGACTGGAGCGGATGATCGTCGAAACCCTGGCGCGCATCGGCACCACCCGGGCCGTCCGGGAGCTGCTGTCGAGGCTGCAGGTGGGCCGGCCGCACCGGCGGGGTACCATCCTCGGAGCGCTGAGCGTCGCCGTGCCCTGGAAGGTGGCACGGGATCCGGTGTGGGCCGCGGTGAAACAGCAGGGGCTGCCCGAGGCGGTCCGGGCGGATCTCGTCAAGCTGGTGGGGCTGCTGGTGACCCGACACCGAGCGCTGCGCGCCGACGCCATGACGCTGGCCGCTCACCTGATGGCGTCCGACGACCGGTTCGCGGTGCGGTATCGTGTCGTGGGCTTGATGCGGAGACTCGCCGACCCCTCGTTCATCAAGCCCCTTACCGCGATCTATCGCGGGGCGGGGGACGCGATCCTGCGCGGCGAGGCGGTGATCGCCCTCGGCGCCATTCGCGACAAGGGGGCCCGCCAGATCGTGCTCAGCGCCCTGTCGGACAAGAGCGCCCGGGTGCGCCGCGAGGCCTTGGCCGCGTGGGCCTCCGGCCCTGTGGATGGAACCCACGGGCAGGTGGTCGCGCTGGCCACGCGGGATCACTGGCCCATGGTTCGCGAAGCTGCCGCCATCGCGCTGTCTGTGGGCTGTCGGGGGGGAGCCGCCCTGCTCACCCTCGCCAAGCAGCGCACCGACTGGCGCTACCGACGGGTCCGTCGGCTCGGGCTCACGGCGGCGTTCCGGTGTCGGGTGAAGGGCTTGCGTCCGCTGCTGCGGACCATCCTCACGTCGGACCAGGAGTGGGTGCCGCTGCGCGCGTTGAGCACGCGGCTGCTCGGCTTGCTCCGGGACCGCGGTGAGCTCCGCTACATGCGGGAGTTCCTGAAGCTCTTGGCCGTGCGCGTTCACAGCCCCAGGTCCCGCAACGAGGGACTGGCCGCCGATCTGGCGGTTGCCCTGGGCCGCATCGGCGATACACAGGCCGTGCCGATACTGCTGCAGGCGGCCGCCAGGAAGCGGCTGCCCCAGCTGCGAGCGGCCGCGCTCGAGGCGCTGGGATATTTCTGCACACCCGGCGCGAAACCGGTGGTCCTCCAGGGCCTCGAGAGCGCCAGTCGGCTGGTGAACGGCGCAGCCAAGCGGACCCAGCGCCGCTGCAAGTGGTAGCCCTGCTCCCCCCGCTACCGGCGACTGGCCGCGCCGTCGGGCGCGGGTGACCCGGCGGCGCAGCGCCGGCTGAGCTCCTCGGCGAGGCGCTTCGGCGGATGGTAGAACATCGCCGTGCTCTGCGTCTGCAGGCGCGAGAGCGTGCGCGCGGCGAAGCGGCAGAGACCCGGCGCCAGAGGCTGGGTCCGCCGCAGGAAGCCGCCCACCAGCAGGTAGTCGGAGTAGCCGCTCTGTTCGTCCTGGAGCAGCAGCGTCCGCAGGGCGGTGTCCTGGGGTGAGCGCAGCTCCAGCGCGTACAGCGCGGCGCGGCGCAGGCGCGGGCCGGAGATGGCGCGGGTGGAGTGGAACGCCCGCGCCAGCTCCCACAGCTCGGCGGTGCCGAGGCCGTGTTCGGCCATGTGCCGGCCGAGGAGCAGGCCGCCTCCGCCCGCCAGCCGCTCGTCCAGGGACGCCAGGAAGCGCTGGGGAGAGGCGCCGATGAAGAGGGCCCGCGCGGCCTCGAACTCGAGCCACGGCGTGCGCTCGGAGAGCAGCGGGCCGCTCGCCGGGAAGCGGGCTGCGAACCCGCGCTCGGACAGGAGCTGCCGCGACAGCAGGAACAGCGGGTTTCGGGTGTCCACGGGCCAGCCCAGCTTGGCCAGGCTGCGCTGCACGGCGGGGTGGCGCAGCCGTTGACGCAGCAGCTGCTCGTTCAGTCGGAGGCCCCGGCGGGAGCCGACGAGCACAAGGTCTGATTCGGTGGAGTGCCACAGGGAGGTGTGGGGGAAGTGGTGGTGGAACGTCCGGAAGACCCGCGTGAGCATCGCGCGGTTGAACTCATAGCTCTGGACCCACTGGAGCACGAGGCCGCCCGGCTTCAGCCGTCGGCGGTAGAGCTCGAACTGCTCCCGGGAGAACAGGTCGGCCTCGCCGGCGCACCAGGGGTTGGAGGGCTCGGCGAGGATGAGGTCGTAGCGCTTCTCGGGCCGCGCCCGGAGGTACTCCCGCACGTCCATCACGTGCAGCCGGAAGCGCGCGTGGGCGGTGACGTTGTCGTGGACC
>JBDRSE010000177.1:0-6893 GCA_043825095.1 bacterium | reverse complement strand
ACTGTAGAGGGGAACTCTGCGGTTCCCCTCCCCCGCGGAGTGAATCCGCGGGGACCCCCTCCCCTCAGCACGGCGCCACTCGGCGCCGGCCGTCGCACGTGCGCCGGCTGGCAGGAGCCACATCGAAACTTGACGCAACTGTGAAGAAGATGACCTTGATAGGTGTCTAGCGAGGTTGTTCGATGACGAAGTACTTTGAGCCGAAGACGGTGGAGCAGGCGGTGCAGGCCCTTGCCGAGGCGGGAGCCGGGGCGCGGCTGCTGGCGGGCGGCACGGATCTGATCGTCGGCGTGAACAACGGCCTGCGGGAGCGGCCGCCGGCGCTGGTGAGCCTGCGCCGGATCGACGGGCTGCGGTCCCTCGAGGTGGGCGCGTCGGAGGTGGTGATCGGCGCGGCCACGACCCTGGGGGACGTGCTGTTCTCGGCCGAGCTGCAGGAGAAGATCCCGGCCCTGGCGGAGGTGGCGGGCAAGATCGCGTGCTCCCAGATCCGCAACCTGGGGACCGTGGGCGGGAACCTCTGCAACGCGTCGCCGGCGGCGGACATGGTGAATCCGTTGATCGCCCTGGGGGCCTCGGTGGAGCTGGCGCGGTGGGAGGGCGGCGCGAAGCAGGCGCGCGCGGTGGCCCTGGAGGACTTTTTCGTGGGACCTGGGCAGACGGTTTGCCGGGCCGGGGAGCTGCTGACCACGATCCGGATCCCCGTGCCGCCACCCGGGTTCCGGTACGCGCTGGAGAAGTTCGGCCGGCGGCCGTCCATGGAAATCGCGGTGATCGCGGTCGGTGTGGGCGCGGTGGTGGACGGGCAGGGCGCGCTCACCGACGTGCGCGTGGTGTACGGCGCCCTGGCTCCCACGCCGCGGCGGGGACCGAAGGCCGAGGCGGCGCTGGAAGGCAGGGAGCTCACCGAGGACGCGATCCGGGCGGCCGTGGCCGCGGCGCAGCAGGAGGTGCAGCCCATCTCTGACTTGCGGGGGAGCGCGGTTTTCCGACGGGAGCTGGCCGGGGTGCTCACCAGGCGGGCCGCCGAGCGGGTGGCGCGGCCCGCGGCCGCCGCGCCCGTCCGCGTGTGGCCGACCCGCGGGGCCGACCGGATCTGTGGCCGGTCCGCCGGTCCTCAGGGTGAGCCTCGGGCCGCAGACGGCGGCAAAAGCCATCCGATCTCCTTTACCCTCAACGGTGCGCCCGCCAGGGTGGAGGTGGGACCGCTCACGTCGCTCATCGACGCGCTGCGCGGGCCCCTGGGCCTGCAGGGCACCAAGCACGGCTGCGGGGAAGGGGAGTGCGGAACCTGCACGGTGATCGTGGACGGCGAGGCGGTCAACGCCTGCATCCAGCTCGCTATCGACTGTCACGGCCGGGAGGTGGTGACCATCGAGGGGCTCAAGCGGGACGGCGAGCTGGATCGGATCCAGCGCGCCTTTGTGGAGCACGGCGCGGTCCAGTGCGGCTTCTGCACTCCGGGCATGATCCTGCAGGCCTGGTGGCTGCTGCATCACGACATGCCGCTGACCGAAGAGCTCGCAAAGCGGGCCATCGAGGGGAACCTCTGCCGGTGCACCGGCTACGTGAAGATCGTCGAGGCCATCCTGGCGCTGGCCGAGAGCGGCGCGGAAGACCGGGTCTCCGCAGGGTGAGAGAAGAACCATGACGAGCTGGATTGGAAAGAGCGTCCCCAAGCTGGACGCGCCCCCGAAGGCGGCGGGCGAGGCGCGGTATGTCCAGGATCACGAGCTGCCCGGGATGCTGCACGGCAAGATCCTACGCACGGATCGGGTTCACGCGCGCATCAAGTCCGTGGACACTCAGGCGGCGGAGCGGCTGCCGGGCGTGCGGGCCGTGATCACGGCGAAGGACATCGACAACGTGCCCTTTGGGCACGGCCGGGACAACACGCCGTTGAAGGGCGACGTGGTGACCTGCATCCGGGACGAGATCGCGGCCGTGGCGGCGGACACCGTCGAGATCGCGGCCGAGGCGGTGGGGCTGATCCGGGTCGAGTACGAAGATCTGACGCCAGTGTTCACCGTGACCGACGCGCTGAAAGAGGGCGCGCCGGTGCTCTTCGAGCAGTGCCCGGACAACGTGCGGTTTCGCTACCACTACGAGCACGGTGAGCTGCAGGCCGGCATCGACGCGTCCGACGTGATCGTGGAGGACACCTTCTGGCTGCACTACGTGACCCACTGCTGCCTGGGCGTGTCCGGGATCATCGCCAGCTTCGGCGTCGGGGGGGAGCTCACGCTCATCTCCCAGACCCAGGTGCCCTTCAGCTACCGCCGCGACCTCGGCGTGATCGTGGGGGTCGCCCCGGAGAAGATCCGGGTCCTCCAGCCGACCATCGGCGGCGGGTTCGGCTCCAAGCTCGACATCTACCCCTATGAGCCCATCTGCGTGTGGCTCGCCCGCAAGACCGGTCGGCCCGTGCGGATCGTGTTCACGCGCGAGGAGGAGTTCGTCGCCTCGCCCACCCGGCAGCCCATCGAGTTCCACCTCCGCAGCGGCGCGAAAAAGGACGGGACCCTGACCTTCCGGGAGGCGAAGATGCTCCTGGACAACGGCGGGCACACCTCCTGGGGCGCCACCACGCCCTTTGTGATCATGCAGACCATCTCGTCGCTGTACCGGGTGCCCCACGTGCGCTACGAGGCCCAGGTGGTCTACACCAACAACCCCTACGCCGGCTCGTTCCGGGGCTACGGCAACCCCCAGGCCACCTTCGGGTGCGAGCAGCACATGGACCGGCTCGCCGAGGAGCTCGGGCTGGATCCGCTGGAGCTCCGCCTGAAGAACGCCCAGGAACCGGGCGAGGTCACGGGCCAGGAGATGGTGCTCATCACCTGCGGGCTCAAGGAGTGTCTCGAGAAGAGCGCCGAGCTCTCGGACTTCACCGCAAAGCGCAAGACGTACGCGGCCCAGGACGACGGCCCTGTGCGGCGCGGCATCGGCATGGCGTCGATGATCCACGTCGGAGGCGGGGCGAAGATCTACCGCTCCGACGGCTGCGGCACCATCGTGAAGCTGGACGACTTCGGCTGCGCCACCGTGCTCACGGGATCGAGCGACATCGGGCAGGGGGCGGACACGATCGTCGCGCAGATGGTCGCTACCGAGCTCGGCATGGACGTCGCCGATGTGCGGGTCATCAACAACGACACCGAGGTCACGCCGTGGGATGTGGGCGTGCACGCCAGCCGCACCACCTTCGTGGCGGGTAACTCGGCGCGCCTGGCCGCGATTCGGGCCCGGGAGAAGATCCTGGCCGAGGTCGCCGCTCGGCTGAACACCGGCGACCGGACCCTCGCGCTGAGGGACGGCGCCGTCATAGACGCGGCGTCGGGTGAGGTCATCTCTCCCCTTGGCAAGTTCCTCCGATCGCTCCACTTCTCGGAGAAGGCCGAGCTGGTGATCACCAGCTACTACTACGAGCCCGACTCCGTGATGCAGGATCGCGCCTTCAAGGGCAACGTCTCGCCCACCTACGCCTTTGCCACCCAGGTGGCCGAGGTGGAGGTGGACACCGAGACCGGCATGGTGCGCGTGGTCCGCGTGACCGCCGTGCACGACGTGGGCAAGGTGATCAACCCCATGCTCATCGATGGCCAGGTCCACGGCGGAATCTCCCTCGGCCTCGGCTACTGCCTGTCCGAGGACCTCGTGGTCCGTGAGGGCAGGGTCCTGAACCCGAACTTCACCACCTACCACATCATGACCGCGCCGGAGATGCCGGAGATCACGACCCACTACGTCGAAACCAACGATCCCGCCGGGCCCTACGGGGCCAAGGGGATCGGAGAGGCGCCGGCCATCTGCGTCGCTCCGGCCGTGGCCAACGCCATCGCCAACGCCACGGGCAAGCGGCTCTGCTCGCTGCCCTTCACCCCCGAGAAGGTGCTGGCGGCCCTCAAGGAGTAGCCTGTGAAGCCCAAGACCGTTCTGGCCGTGGAGCAGGCGCTCACGCTCCCCTACGCCACCCAACGCTTCGTGCACCTGGGCTGGCGCGTGATCCGCGTGGAGTCCACTCCCTCCCCCGGTCAAAAGACACCGGGGGATCCCAACCGCTATGTCGGTCACCCCGTGGCCGGCGCGGACCGGTGCTCCTACTTCTTTCCGCCGAACGCGGGCAAGGAGGCGATCACGATCAACCTCAAGGAGCCCGCGGGGCACGCGCTCCTCGGGCGGCTGGTCCGCGACCTGCCGGTGGACGTGTTCCTGGTCAACACCCTGCCCGGGCGCTACGAGAAGCTCGGCCTGGACTACGACACCCTCCGGGGCTTTCGCGAGGATCTCATCTGGGTGGGCATCTCCGCCCTGGGTCCCGATTACCCGAGGTTCCCCGGCTACGACCCGGCGCTGCAGGCCCTGCTCGGGTACATGCACGTCACGGGCGAGCCCGACGGACCGCCCATGCTCTGCGGCGTGCCCATCGCCGACCTAAAGGCCGGAGACGAGGCCTTCAACCAGGTGTTGCTGGCCCTGCTGCACCACGCCGAAACCGGACAGGGCCGCAGGATCGACATCTCCATGGCCCAGGCCGCGGTCTCCTGGCTCGTCACCTACCTGCCGCTGCTCGAGCTCGGCGGCTCCTTGGGCCAGCTCACCCGGAACGGCAACGAGCACCGCGAGTTCGTGCCCGTGAACGCCTATCCGTCCAAGGACGGCTTCATCTACATCGCCATCGGCAACGACCGACAGTGGCTCGGCCTCACCCGGGTGCCGGGCTTCGAAGGGCTCGCGTCAGAGGACCGGCTGACCAACGCCGGTCGCCAGGTGGCGCGGGAGGCAATCCACGAGGAGCTGGGCGCGCTCACGGCCCTGCGCACCACGGCCGAGCTGTCCGAGCTCTTTGTCCAGGCCGGGCTCGTGCATGCGCCCATCCACTCCCTCGAAGAGGTGGCAGCTCAGCCCTACATCCAAAAGACCAGGCCTCACACCGAGCTGCCCGACGGCCGCCGGATCCACCTCGCCCCGCCGGCCGTGGACACTCCGCACCTGGCCGAGGTGGGCGGAAAGCTCACCCTTCCGCCCGGCTACGGCGAGCACAACGAAGCCGTGCTCGCCGAGATCGGGTTGAACGCTTCGGAGCTGGATCAGCTCCGCGAGCAGGGGATCATCACCTGACGCGGGCCTCACTGGCGCCGGGTTATACCCGGCAGCACTCGGCCCGGGACCGTCCATACCGTCGGTTCCGCTGGCGGGACTGCTCTGTGGATGAAAGATGAACCGCGGAACGGTTGCGGTACGGTTTGGAGCATCAGTGGTATGATCCTCGTGCGGTCGTGACTCGGACTACTCGGAGGTACGGGGTATGTGGGTACGCAGATGCTCTTTCCTGAAGGTATTCGCCGTTTTCATGGTGCTGGCGATGGTCCCCCAGCCGGGGTGTGGCGGGCAGGGTGGGGGCAACGAAAACGACGGCGGCGGAAACGACAGCTCTTTGGTGACCTGCGGCGACAATGAGGTGGAGGGGCTGGAGGAGTGCGACGACGGTACGGCCAACAGCGACACAGTGCCAGACGCGTGCCGCACCGACTGCACCCTGGCGCGCTGTGGGGACGGCGTCACTGACTCCGGTGAGGGCTGCGACGACGGGGCGGGCAACAGCGACGTTGTGCCCGACGTCTGCCGGTCGGACTGCCGGCCGCCGAGCTGCGGCGACGGCGTCGTAGACGTGGCCTCGGGTGAGACCTGTGACGAGGGAGCGGCGTTGCCGACCCAGACCTGCGCCTCAGAGTGCCTGGTGATCTACTGCGGCAACGGGATCACCGAGGTGGGGGAGGTGTGTGACGACGGCAACTTCGTGGCGGGTGACGGCTGCTCTCCGGACTGCCAGTCTGACGAAACCTGCGGCAACGGCTATCCGGACTTCGCGGCGAACGAGCAGTGCGACTGCGGCACCGACCCGGGCAACCTGCCCCAGGGCTGCGGTGCGATCAACGGGGACGCTGCGAGCCGATGCACTGCGGCCTGCGCGACGAAGTACTGTGGCAACGGTGTCGTAAACGCCGGGGAGGTGTGTGACGACGGCAACAACGTGAGCGGCGACGGGTGCTCGGCAGACTGCCTCTCTGACGAAACCTGTGGCAACGGTATCCTCGACTACCTCGTGCATGAGACGTGCGATTGCGGCACGGACCCGACCAACCTCCCGACGGGCTGCGCCGACGTGAACGGCGCCCCCGCGAGCCCCTGTACGGCGACCTGCGTGTCCCGGTACTGCGGCAACGGTGTGTTGGATGCCTCGGAGATCTGCGACGATGGAAACAACGAGGCGGGTGACGGGTGCGCGCCCGACTGTCTCTCCGACGAAACCTGCGGCAACGGGGTCATGGACGTGGCCGCCAATGAGATCTGCGACGACGGCAACTTGGTGGATGGAGACGGGTGCTCCGCCGTCTGCCAGGCGGAGTACTGCGGAAACGGGGTTCAGGACCCGGGCGAGGTGTGCGACGACGGCAACACGCTCTCGGGCGACGGCTGCCGGTCCGACTGCCAGTCCGACGAAACCTGCGGCAACGGCGTCGTGGACGTGGCGGCCGGGGAGGCCTGCGACGACGGCAACAACGTAAGCGGTGACGGCTGCCAGGCGAGCTGCTCGCTGCCGTCCTGCGGCGACGGGACCCTGGACCCAGGCGAGGTGTGCGACGACGGCAACAATGTCTCGGGGGATGGGTGTAACGCCTGGTGCACTTCTGATGAAACCTGCGGCAACGGGATCGTGGACCTGGGCGAGGGCTGCGACGCGGGAGCGGCGTTGCCGACGGTGAGCTGCAGCGCCTCCTGTCAGATCATCTTCTGCGGCAACGGCATCGTGGAGGGGAGCGAGATTTGCGACGACGGCAACAACATCCCGGGTGACGGGTGTAACGCCACGTGCTCATCCGACGAAACCT
>JBDRSE010000176.1:0-4966 GCA_043825095.1 bacterium | reverse complement strand
GCAGTCGTCCGGCGCCAGGCCGGGCACGTTCGGGGGGAGGGTCAAGCCGCTGGCGTCGATGACGCGGATCCCCACCACCTCGGTGTTGGCCGGGATGAAGTCGGTCAGGTACGACTGCACGCCGTGGATGGAGTTGTCCGGCACCGCGGTCAGGGTCATCTGGAACAGGATGATGTCCCCGGGGCCCACATTCACGTCGGTGGTGCCGCCCCCGCTGGAGCTGCCCGACTCGGGATCGATCACCGACACCGTGGCTTCCGGGATCGACTTGCTCGTGATGATCGGCGCCACGCCTTCGCCCTGGGCCGGCGTCGTCAGGACGACGGTTGTCAGGACTGCGAGCATCAACGCTGCTGCCCGTGATCCCAGGCCGACGTGTCTACGGTTACTCATTCGCTGGTGTCTCATGATCGTCTCCCGAAAAAAGGAGTTTGGTTTCCCAAGGAGAAAATATCCTACTGGACTAATGGCAGTTAGTCATCGCATGCCAAATAACTGTGGCCCAGTCCACAATTTATCAATGAATTGTAAACCAGCGGATAGACAATACGCAATAGGTAATAATGAAGGTGTAATGTTAGAGGCTCATCTTACGATGACATGACACAGGCCGTCCCCACACTCTCCGGAACAGCATTCAGTCCCGGTCGTGCAGCTCCCGCCCAGCGGGGCGCAGCTGCTCTGCCCGGTGGTGCACACCCCCCCGGACGAGCAGTAGCTCGAGCAGCAGTCAGCGTCGGTTGTGCACAGGCCGCCTTGGAGCACGCAGCCGCCGGCACAGACGAATCCGCCGCTGCCGCTCGGCACGCAGGCCGTGGAGCAGCACTCTTCGGCCAGGGCGCACGCAGCTCCGACGTCGAGGCAGCCGACGAGGTCCTCCGACCTGCACCGGAGCACTCCCTCCGAGGAGAGCAGGCAGAAGACGTCTCCCGCGGTCCCGCCGGGACAGCAGTGGTGCTCGGCCTGACCGCAGAGCTCACCCGCAGGCGCACAGCCGGGTGGACCGCTGCACCGCCCCACGCCCGCGATCACCTCGTCGCAGACTCCGGGCCCGCCGAACACCGGGTCGTTGCAGCACTGAGCGTCGGTGGTGCAGATCTCGCCCGTGGGCCGGCAGCCGCTCAGATACTGGCAGGACCGATATCCGCCGCCATCGCCGGCGCAGGCCCGGGAGCAGCAGTCATCCGCTGCCTCGCACGCCTCGCCAAAAGGCAGGCACACCTGCAGGGTGGCACAGCGTCCGGTGGGTTCGCAGCTGAAGTTGCAACAGTCCCCGTTGGAGGAGCAGATCTCGCCCTCGCTGCGACAGCGCCCCCCCGCGAGACAGCGCAGCCCGTCGCCCACCGACTCACACCGCTTGGAGCAGCAATCCCGCTCCCGGGCGCACTCCTCCCCCGCCGGGAGGCACACGTCCCCGTCCGCCCGGGCGCACTCGAGATTCACGCAAGCGTTGGAGCAGCAGTCGGCAGGGCCGCCGCAGGCCCCGCCCAGGAGCACACAGGTGGCCCCCGCGTCGCAGCGTCCGTCCAGGCAACCGAGGGAGCAGCAGTCGGCCGCCACGGTGCAGGCCGAGCCGTGTCCGCCGCACTGCCCCGCCGAGACGCACCGCTGCCGCTGCGTGCCGTCCACCTCGCACACCGCGCTGCAGCAGTCGACCCCGCCGGCGCATTCGGCCCCCAGGCTTGCGCAGGTTTCGTTGAAATCGATGTGAAGCCGCTCCACGCAGCCGTTCCCCACCAGCGCCGCCATCGCAGCAGCGCTGCGCAGCATCCAGAAAACATGCTGTGGTCGGAGGACTCTCATCGCCTGCGGTGGAGGAGGACAGTCAGCCCAATGCCGAAGGTGAGGTGCGCCCAATGCAGGCCGGCCACGAGCTCGTCACCGACCAGGTACTGCTGATATCGGCCCAGCACGTCCAGCCCCGCGTGGACGAAGACGCTGAGCTGCGAGATGGGGATCCACGCCAGGCGGACGCCGAGACTCAGCGCCGGGTTGACCCGGGTAGCGCGCCACGGCTCGAACCCCAGGCGCTGAGCGCGACCGGTGATCACGAAGACAGCGCCGCCCACCGACCCGTGAATCGCCACGCGCCGGAATCGCCACCCGGCACGCACGCCGAGCTCGACCGCGGTGTGGGCCAGCTCCAGCGTCGATCCGGACACCGCCACCTCTGTGGGGTGATACACTGCGACGCTGAATTGCGCGCCGAGCCAGCGCAGAAGCTGCAGCTCCAGGGACGCGCCGCCCCCGTGATGCAGCAGCTCACCGGCGCCGTAGAACCCGAACACGTAGCCCACTCCGAGGTCCAGACGCAGCGCCGATACACGGGCCTGGGAAACCCGCCGCGGCCCGGCAGCGTGTGCCGGACCGTGGCCCGGGGAGCCTGAGCCGGCGCGGCCTGCCGGCAACCCGGCCAACCGCGCGAGCCGGGGCGTCTTGCGAAGGGCCTCGCCGAGCTCGAGGAGCGCCGCCCGCAGCAGGCTCCAGATCTTCAGCGCCACGCTCCGATGGAGGTCCGGCCCGAGCCGCCCCACCAGCTTCATGGTGCGGACCACGGTCTTGCGGGAGATCCGATCCAGCAGATGGATATACAGCTCGCTCTGCCCTCCCGGGATGGGAACGACCCGGAACCAGACCGCGGCAATGGCCTTGCGCGCGTCCGCCCTCCCGCGGGCCCACCGCACCTGCCGGGGAAAGTCGGCCACCCCCGGCAGGGAGTCCACCTCCGGCACCACGCGGTACGGGGCGAGGCAGAGCGCGAGCGCCCGCCGGATGCCCTGAACGTCCACAGCGGATCCGGATGGCTTGGAATCCGATGGCGGTAGGATGAGGATCCGGTGGGATTGCGAGGCAGTCGTGCCGGACGGAGCCTTGCCTGAGCTCGATGGCGCAGCCTGTACGACCCGGGCCTCGCCCTGGAGCAGGCCCACAGCCAAACACATCGTCAAACAGCGCGCAATCACTCGACTCTCATCCGGGCCGGCCCCGTAGTCCAAGATCCCCACGTTAGCAGAACATCCCTGCCGAACGATCACATTCTCAATTTTTTCTAGGCCCTACGCTCCTTCTGGTGCAACGATCTCTACTGATGGAGTCCAAGCACAACCAACATATGCAGGAGCTCGAAGACGACCGCGACCTCGCCGAGCGATGCCGGGCCGGGGACGAGCGGGCCCGGGAGCAGCTCGTCGACCGGTACCTGAATCAGGTGCAGCTCACCGTGGCCCGCCTCGTGGGACCAACGCAGGAGCTGCCGGACGTCGTCCAGGACGCGCTCACCCAGGTGCTGCTGAGCCTCAAGCACTATCGCGGGGAGGCGCTGCTGCGCACCTGGATCGATCGCGTGTGCAGCAACGTCGCCTATCAGCACCTGCGCAAGCGAAGCCGGCGCGGCATGGTCCCTCTGGAGCTCGTTGCGGAGCCGCCGGATCTATCGACCTCGCTCCCGGGCTCGGCAGAGAACCGGCTCCATGGACGCCGCCTCACCCGGAAGCTGCACGCGGTGCTGGACACCATGGACGCGAGGAAGCGGGTCGCGTTCCTGCTGCACGCGGTGCTGGGCTACTCCGTGTCCGAGGTGGCTGTCATGACCGGCTGCCGGTATTACACGGCCAAGTCACGGATCCGCTACGCGCGACGTGACCTGCTCCGGTTCGCGAGCCGCGATCCGGAGCTGAAGGCGTGGCTGGAAGAGCGCCCGGGGAGGGAGGGCTGAGATGCTGGGGCTAGACTGCACACGCTCGAGAGACCTCCTGCTGGAATCCGAGGGACGGCGGATCCGCCCCGAGGACGCCCTGTGGCTCGAAGCGCATCTCGAGACGTGCGACAGCTGCCGGCAGCAGCGACAACGGCTCGGCAAGCTCCTGGGCGCCTGGCGGGACGAAACCGAGGAGCCGCTCCGCGCCTCCCAGCTCGCCCGCATCAAACGCAACGCGCTCGAACGCGCAGCTCGGGCGTCCGACGAGCCGTTCCCCACGCCGGCGCGACGTCGGGGCCGCCTCGCCGTCACCATCGCCGCGGCTGCGGCACTGCTGCTGACAGCCGGCCTCCTGCTCTGGACGGCTGAAGCCGAGCGGCCGCTTCACCAAGCGATCGTGACGCAGCTGAACCGCAGCGAGAGCCTGGTGGACCCACCGGAGCCGCGCCTGTCGTCTGCCCACGGGGACGTCAGCGCGCCTGGCGCCGGCGGCGCTCGCGTCCACCTTCACCCAGGCAAGGCCGCACCCTGGAACGCGCCCCTCCGGGTGGGCCGGGAGAGCGCGTGCCTGCTCCGACTGGGAGACACGGGCCCCCTGGTGGGCCTGGGCTCGGACACCCGGGCGACGCTGCGCTGGACACGAGGTCGAACCCACATCGAGCTGAGCGCAGGAACGGCGGCACTGGACGTACCGCCGGGCCAGGCGCAGCGCCTGGTGGTCGCGGTCCCGGGCCGCGGAGAAGTGCACGTGGTCGGGACCCGCTTCTTCGTCGATGTACGCGGGACCGAAGTGAGCGTCCAGGTTCTCCGTGGAACCGTTCAGTACCGCTGGCTCCGGGACGGACAGCTCCGCACGGAGGCCGTGGAGCGGGGCGAGCGGCTCGTGCATCGCGACGCCCGGGTAACGCGCGTCGCCGCGGGGCCGACGAGCCGGATCGACCGGTTGCTCGCAGGCCTCTTCCCTGCCCCGCACGTCTCGGGCGGCACTGCCGAGCCGACGCAGCCACGTCGATCCGTGACCCCCGAACCCGACGCCCGATCAGAAGCGGGTCGCGACGCCGGCAAGAGCTCCGCAGAGCTGGCCACTCGGCAAGCCGAGGCCCACCTGCGCCGGGGCAGGGCCAAGCGGGCGGTGCGGCTCTACCTGGCCGTGGCCAAGGATCATCCCGGAACTCGCGCCGCCCAGAACGCGCTGCTGATGGCCGGACAGGTCACGCTGTCGCAGCTGAGTGACAGTCGCCGGGCGCGGACACTCTTCCGGCGATACCT
>JBDRSE010000175.1:0-49103 GCA_043825095.1 bacterium | reverse complement strand
CGAGCAACGACGGCTGCAGCGCGACCTGCGTGCACGAGCGGATCTGCGGCGACGGCGTGATGGAGGGGACGGAGGAGTGCGACGACGGGAACAACGAGCCCGGCGACGGCTGCAGCCCGGGGTGCTTTCTGACCTACACGTGCGGCGACGGCGTGTGCGAAACCGACAAGCACGAGACCTGTCCTGCCTGCCCGGAGGACTGCTGCCCCTGTGGGGACGGCGTCTGTGACCAGGCCATGGCGGAGACTTGTGCCCTGTGCCACGAGGACTGCTGCCCCGACTGTGGGGACGGGTGGCTCGACGCCAGCGAGCAGTGCGACGACGGGAACAACGTGGACGGAGACGGCTGCAGCGCGGCCTGCATCGACGAGGACGGCTCGCCAACCTGCGGCAACGGGATCTGGGAGGCGGGAGAGCAATGCGACGACGGGAACACGACGAACCTGGACGGCTGCAGCGACACCTGCCAGGTGGAGTACGAGTGCGGGGACGGCGTGTGCGAGACCACCCGGGGTGAGAGTTGCCCTGTGTGCCCCCAGGACTGCTGCCCCTGCGGGGACGCCGTCTGTGACGACGCGCTGGGAGAGACCTGCGGCATGTGCCGCGACGACTGCTGCCCGGACTGTGGGAACGGCATCCTCGACGCCGGCGAGGAGTGCGACGACGGCAACCTCACGGACAATGACGGGTGCGATCACGTCTGCGAGGACGAGGACGGCGTGGCTGTCTGCGGCAACGGCCTCTGGGAGGCGGGCGAGGGCTGCGACGACGGCAACACTACGCCCGGCGACGGCTGCGACGGGAGCTGCGGCATCGAGTTCGTGTGCGGCGATGCCGCCTGCGACACGGCCAACGGCGAGACCTGCCAGCTCTGCCCCGGGGACTGCTGCCCGAACTGCGGCAACGGCGTGCTCGAGGCGCAGTACCAGGAGGAGTGCGACACCGCGAGCTTCGGCACGGCCAGCTGCGCCGACTACTGCTACCCGGCCGGCAGCCTGAGCTGCACCGCCTACTGCACCATCGACGTGTCCACCTGCACCGGCTCCCTGCCGGTGTGCGGCAACGCCACCGTGGACGGCTGCGAGGACTGCGACGGCGCGAACCTGAACGGGCAGGACTGCACGAACCTGGGCTACGACGGCGGCACCCTGGCCTGCGACCCGTCCACGTGCCTGTTCGACTTCAGCAGCTGCGGCGACCCCTTCCAGTCCTGCGACGAGATCCTCACCATGAGCCCCGGCGCGCCGGACGGCGTCTACACCATTGACGCCGACGGCCCCGGGGGCGTGGCGCCCTTCCAGGTCTGGTGCGACATGACCACCGACGGCGGGGGCTGGACCATGATCGCGGTGCTGTCCAACGCGGACGCCAAGAACTGGGCCATGGTGAATCCCTGGTGGTACACCACCACCGCCGCCGGGGACCACACCAACCCCGCCACCACCGCGGACGCCGTGTCCCCGGCCTACTACACCGTGGTGGCGAGCGAATTCATGATCATGGACTCGGATTCGGGCACGTCGTTCCGCCGCTCCACGGGCAACTGCCTGGGCAACGACACCTTCGGCGGCATGATCGCGTCCCTCAGCTACACTCCGGGGACCTCCGGCCTCTACGCCTGCGCGGCCCAGTGCGACCTGCAAGGCACGGGGACGCTGTCGTCCAACTACTACAGCATGCTGTCCGTGGAGCGGGCCCGGTTCGGCTGCAACGACTCCACCGACACCGCCGGCATGATCACCCTGTACACGGACACGAGCTACTACTACGACACCATGGCCAACTGCAACGAGGCCGACTACGGCCTGGGCTCCCTCGAGTCTCCGCCCTGGGGCGCCACGGCCTCCAACGGCGACGTGGGCTACGGCGGCTCCACCGTCACCACCGTAGTGAGACTCTATGTCCGCTAACGCCGAGCGGCTCACCGGCGCCATCGAGGTGCGGGATGTAGTGCAGGGATTCGGCAAGGTGGAGGTGCTGCACGGGGTCTCCCTGACCGTGGAGTCCGGCAGGATCGTCGGGCTGCTGGGGCCCTCCGGCGCGGGCAAGACCACCCTGGTGAAGCTCGTCGCCGGCGTGGACCGGCAGCGTAGCGGCACGGTGCACGTGGGCGGCAAGCCCATGCCCAGCCTGGAGCTCATGGCGGGCATCGGCTACGTGGCCCAGAGCGACGCGCTGTACCGGGAGCTGAGCGGCCGGGAGAACATGGAGTTCTTCGGGGCGCTCTACGGGCTGCACGGCGCGCGGCTCCACGAGCGGGTGGACGCCTGTATCGCGCTGGTGGACCTGACCCAGCACCTGGACCGGCCGGTACAGGACTATTCGGGGGGCATGCGGCGGCGGCTGAGCCTGGCCATCGCGCTGCTGCACGAGCCCGGAGTGCTCATCCTGGACGAGCCCACCGTGGGCATCGACCCGGTGCTGCGCAAGAGCGTCTGGCGGCGACTGCACGCCTATGCCGAGCAGGGCGCGTCGCTCCTGATCACCACCCACGTCATGGACGAAGCCGACCGCTGCGATCGGGTGGCCATGATGCGTGACGGGCGGCTCATCGCCGAGGACACCCCTGCGGCCCTGAAGAAGGCCGCGGGCGTGGAGACCCTGGAAGAGACCTTTCTGCACTTCTGCGGGGAGGCGCAGCCATGAGGGCGCTGGCCGTGTTCCGACGGGTGCTCCAGGGCTTCAGGCGCGACAAGCGCACCCTGGTCCTGATGATGCTGGCGCCGATGCTGGTGCTCTCCCTGCTCTGGTACATCTTCAAGAGCGACGCCTACAATCCCAAGCTGGCGGCCGTGGGCCTACCCGACCACCTGGTGACCAGCATGAGGGAGCACGGGGTACGGGTACGGGTCCTGGACCGCGCGGCAGCGGATCGCCTCCTGGCGAAAAACGAGATCGACGCCATCGTGTGGTACTCCGACGGCCGGCTCATCGTGCGCCTGGAGGGCAGCGATCCCGTGAAGGACGCCAGCGTGCGCATGCTGTACCTCTCCCTCCTCAAGGAGCGCACCAAGCGGTTCCGCGAGGCGCTGGACAAGATCCGGCGCGCGCTGCCGATCGAGCTCAAGATCGTGACCCGGCCGCCCAAGTTCGAGCGTCTGCACGGCCGCAAGGGGATGACCAACTTCGACAGCTTCGGACCCGTGCTCCTGGGCTTCCTGGTGTTCTTCTTCACCTTCATCGTGTCCGGTGTGAGCTTTGTCAGGGAGCGAACCACCGGCACCCTGGAGCGCATGCTCGCCAGCCCCATCCGCTGCTGGGAGCTGGTGGCCGGGTACACCGTGGGCTTCACCGTGGTGGTGCTGGCCCAGGTCGCACTCATGAGCCTGCTGTCGGTCTACCTGCTGGACATGATGCTGGTCGGCTCCTTCCTCTGGCTGCTGGTGATCACCATGATGCTGGCCGTGGCCGCACTCACCCTGGGCATGTTCCTGTCCGCCTATGCCCAAAGCGAGTTCCAGCTCTTCCAGTTCGTGCCGCTGGTGATCGTGCCCCAGATCTTCTTCTCCGGCCTGTTCCAAATCGAGACCATGTCTCCCTGGCTGCAGGCCTTCGGCAAGGCGCTGCCCCTCACCTACGGCGCCGAGGCCATGCGCAAGGTCATGATCCGCGGCGCGGGGATCTCCCAGATCTGGGTGGAGCTCCTCGTGCTGGCCGGTTGCGCCTTCGCCTTCATGGCCCTGAACGTGGTGATCCTGAACCGCAGCCGGGCGGTGTAGCAGCCTGCGGGTCGCGCCTGCGACGAGGCGTAAAGTCCCTTGAACAGATGTAAAGGCGCTTTACTCGCTGGTGCCCCGACTCTCGCCCCGGCGGCCGAGGCCATCTCTCTATAAATACACCACTTGGGGGGCGCCCCTCCGGGCTGGTCCGTTCCTTGCGTTGCCAAGAGCCCTGGTGGCGCAAACCCTCGGAGGTGGACCATGATCTCAAGACCGACCAACCGCTCATCGCTGATCCCGTGGGGCACTCGAATCGCGACGCGCATCGCTCCGCTGGCCCTCTCCGCACTGTTTGGGGGCTCCGCCTGTCGCGTAGCGCAGCCCCTCGACCTCTCCCTCGCGGTGAAGGAGCAAGGGCTGCGACTGCCCCCTCCGACGCGCGCTCGGACAGCGCCTGCGAAACGCGCGACCAGCGTCGCAGCGATGCGAGCTGCGCAGCCCACGGCGGCGCAGCCCACGGCGGCGCAGCCCACGGCGCCAAGGGACCCGCAGCGACTGGTGAGCGCCACGTACTCCGCCCTCTTCCGCAAGCAGCGCGGGCTCACCTACGAGACGCTGCGTCGGCGGCACCGACACACCTATCTGGCCAAGCACGGGCTGAACATCGCCAAGGCGCGGTACTACCGCAAGTTCCGCACGGCCTTCGGGCTGTCCAAAGGGGCGCGACGGGTGCTGCGAGAGCAGGGCTTCGTGGTGGTGCCCGGCAAGCCTCGCTACGGCTGGAAGCCCGACGACGACATGAGGGAGGATCGGAGCGTGAACACGGGGGAAGGACCGGCGAACATCTTCTACCGGGTGTTCGAAGCCGACCTCCCGGTGTTCGTGTCGGCGGACTCGATCCTGCACGCCTGGCACCGCTCCTTCGACGACCTGGTGGGCGAGGTGGAGCGCCGGGTGATGCGCGGAGTGCTGGCCAAACTGCTGAAACAGACCATGGAGAAGCTGGATCGGACCCAGCGCGCCGGGCACGACGCCTATGCGTATCTGGCCGTGGCGCACCGGCTGCTCCGGCCCAAATGGTGGCCCCCCCGGCAGATCAATCGGGAGACCCAGCCCATCCGCAAGGCCATCGCCCGCTACCGACCGAAGCGCGTGCTGCTCATGGGCGAATGGCGCAACATCGACTTCAGCCGGTTCCTTCCGCGTGGTCGCTACGGCAAGGGATGGGCGCTACGACCCTACTTCAAGGCCATCACCTGGCTCGGCCGGGCGGGGCTGACCCTGGAGGACCGAAACCCCGTGGGTCGTCGGAACCCACGGGAAGAAGAGGCGGCCCGGGCCATCGTCAGGGCGATGCAGGCGAGCGGCTCGCTGCCCCTGTACAAACAGCTCGAGCAGTTCTACTCGGTCATCGCCGGTCCCCCGGTGCAGCTGACACCGACCCGCCTGCTCGCCCTCTGCGCCCGCGCGGGCAAGCCGCAATGCGAGGAACACGGGGCGGCCTATGCGAAGCACTACCGCGCCCTGCCCTCCCCTGTGTACTCGGCACAGCTCGACGGTCGGGACCGGGCCACGGTGCGGGTGAGCTTCTTCCCCCAGCGGTTTTCCTATGACGCGTTCCTCACAACGCGGCTGACGACTCCCGTGTTGCCGCCCCTGGCCCGGTTCGGTCGGTCCATGGCCCGTGACCTGGACGTCGCCTTCCTGCTGGGATCCGACCGGGCGCTGGACCACTACGCCGCGGAGATGGCCCGACCGCACCGCGAGCACCTGCCCGCGGCGCTGGAAGCGGCCCGGCGCACGCTACAGAAGGTGAAGCCCACCAGGCTTGGCGGCTCGGTCTACAACCACTGGCTGGAGGCGCTCATGGCGCTGGCCAAGACCAACGTCTCCAAGACGCTGCCCGCGGTGCTCCGCACGGCGCGCTGGCAGGACCGGAAGCTCGAGTCCGTGCTCGGCTCCTGGACCGAGCTGCGGCACGATGTCGGGCAAGTCATCATGCCCAGCACCGGGGGCGGCGGGTGCCAATATCCCAAGGGATACGTCGAGCCGGTGCCAGCGCTCTACGAATCCCTGTCCCGGGCCGCGGCCCGGTTCGCCAAGGCGTTCCCGGCATCGGGGAGTACGCGTCGGGTGCACAGGTTCCTGGCCTTCTTCCAGGCAACCATGAAAAAGCTCGCCCACCTCGCCCGGTTGGAGCTGGCCGGTCGCACCATGAGCAAGAGCGAGCTCGCGTTCCTCAAGAACACGGTGGATGCCCACATCTTCGCCTACAGCGCGATCCGTCGTTACGACGGCTGGTACCCGAAGCTGTTCTGGTCGAAGGCCTGGAGGCGCAAGCTCCAACGCAGGCCACACGGCGTTGGAGGACACTCTGGCGGGAGCCTCTCCCAGGTCGCCGTGGCCGACGTGCACACCGACGTGGATCGCGGTCAGGTGCTTCAGGTCGGTGTCGGACATCCGGGCGTGATGGTGGTCGCCATCAACGCCGGCGGCAAGACCGCGCTCTACGGCGGGCCGGTGTACAACTACTACTCCCTCCAACAGCCCCAGCGGAAGCGTCTGACCGACGCCCGCTGGCGAAGACGCGTGATTCGGAGCAAGCTGCCGCCCCGCCCGGCCTTCACCCGCGCCTACCACGTGGATCGCTGAGAACTCCCGGTTGCTCATTGCCTACTACTCCCGTATAGTTTCCGGGATTGTCGTGGGCAGGAGCGCAGCATCGCCAGGAAGTCAGACAGTTCGGCACCGAACGAGAAACCGACCCTCTCGCCGGAGACCTGGCTGCAGGACCACGGGGACATCCTGTTCCGCTACGCCGTGGCGCGCGTCCGGAATCGGGACGTGGCCGAGGACCTGGTGCAAGAGGCCCTGCTGGCGGCGCTCAAGTCCGCGCGGGCGCGCATCGAAGCCACCCTGAAATCCGGAGAGCTGTAAAAGC
The DNA here is from genome assembly GCA_043825095.1 of bacterium. Taxonomy (GTDB): domain Bacteria; phylum Myxococcota_A; class Polyangia; order HGW-17; family JAJRWW01; genus JBDRSE01. The sequence goes on along the minus strand of JBDRSE010000175.1, from coordinate 42,503 downwards.
CCGAGTCGCTGCTCGGCCCGCTTTCCCGAGCCGGTCGCCGAGCTCGGGACCAGACGCGACGGAGAACCTGCCCATGAAAGTGTCCGATCTGTTCGTGAGGTGCCTCGAGGCCGAGGGCGTGAACACCATTTTCGGCGTGCCCGGGGAAGAGAACGCCGATCTCATGATCTCGCTCATGGACTCGCGGATCGAGTTCGTGCTCACCCGGCACGAGCAGGGGGCGGCCTTCATGGCCGAGGTGCACGGCCGGCTCACGGGCGAGCCCGGCGTCTGCCTCGGCACGCTGGGGCCCGGCGCCACGAACCTGATCACCGGCGTGGCCGACGCCAACATGGATCGTGCCCCCCTGATCTGCATCACGGGGCAGGCCGACTCCAAGCGCCAGCACAAGGAGAGCCACCAGTCCATGGACGTGGTGAAAATGTTCGAGCCGGTCACCAAGTGGGCCCAGTCCGTGCGCCACCCCGAGACCGTGCCGGAGGTGATCCGCAAGGCGTTCAAGCTCGCCACCACGGAGAAACCCGGCGCCTGCCACATCGAGCTGGCCGAGGACATCGCGGCGATGCAGGTCCGCACCACGCCGATTGTCCCCGCCCGTCTCCGAAGGCCCGTCCCGGGCGACAAGATCGTCGACCAGGCCCTCGAGGCCCTCAAGACCTCCAAGCGCCCGGTGATCCTGGCCGGGAACGGCGCCATCCGCCGGCGCGCCAGCAAGCAGCTCCGGCTCTTCGCCGAGCGCACCGGCATCGGGGTCATCAGCACCTTCATGGGCAAGGGATGCGTGGACCGGGACGCCGAGTACTGCCTGTTCACCATCGGCTTGCAGGCCAAGGACGTGGTGGCCTGCGCCATCGACGCCGCGGATCTGGTGATCACCCTCGGCTACGACATGGTCGAGTATCACCCCCGCCTGTGGAACCCGGATCGCAACAAGCGCATCGTGCACATCGACTTCCTCCCCGCCGAGGTGGACGAGAACTACCGGGTGGAGGTGGAGGTGGTGGGGGACCTCGCGCACACCCTGTGGATGCTCAACGAGCGCCTCGCCGCCCAGGGCTGCGCGTTGGACATCGACCACCACCAGCAGCAGTCCGTGCGCCGGGAGATGCTCGAGGACTTCGCCCAGTACGCGGAGGACGACACCCACGGAACGATCCGGCCCCAGAAGGCGGTCTGGGACGTGCGGCAGGTCTTGGGCCCCCACGACATCCTGCTCAGCGACGTTGGGGCACACAAGATGTGGGTCGCCCGCTACTACCAGTGCCACGAGCCCAACACCTGCCTGATCCCCAACGGCTTCTGCTCCATGGGCTTCGCCCTGCCGGGGGCCATCGCCGCCGCGCGAGTGACAGACCACAAGGTGCTCGCCGTCTGCGGCGATGCCGGCTTCCTGATGAACGTGCAGGAGATGGAGACGGCGCGGCGGCTGAACAGTGACCTCGTGGTGCTCATCTGGGAGGACCTGGGGTACGGCCTCATCGAGTGGAAGCAGCAGACCCACTTCGGCCGCCACTCGGACCTGAGCTTCGGGAACCCCGACTTCGTGCAGCTCGCCGACGCCTTCGGCTGGGACGGTCACCGCGTGGAGGACAGCGCCGCCCTCCGGGACACCCTCGCACGGGCGCTGGAAACCCCGGGACCGAGCCTGGTGGTAATCCCCATCGATTACCGTGAAAACGCGCTGCTCACCGAGCGCCTGGGCCAAATCGCCTGTCCAATCTGATGAGACAGCCTTTGGAGGTGCACCGTGCTCGCGAAATCCTATCCCTACTACCTGGCAGGTCGCCCGGAGAAGCCCAACACGGCCCTGGCCGTCACCGACAAGCTCACCGGGGAGGTGGCCACCCGGGTGGCCCTGGCAGATAGCGCGGCCATCGACGCGGCCATCGAGGCCGCCGTGGACGCCACCGAGCCCATGCGCAAGCTGCCGGCCTACGAGCGCCAGGCCGTGCTGAACCACTGCGTCAGCCGGTTCACCGAACGCGCCGAGGAGCTGGCCCTGGCCCTCTGTATCGAGGCGGGCAAGCCCATCCGGGACAGCCGCGGCGAGGTGTCCCGGCTCATCGACACCTTCCGGATCGCGGCCGAGGAGTCGGTGCGGATGACCGGTGAGGTGCTCCCCATGGACATCAGCCCCCGGGCGCACGGCTACACCGGCATGTGGAAGCGCGTTCCCGTGGGGCCGTGCTCCTTCATCACGCCGTTCAACTTCCCGCTCAACCTCGTGGCGCACAAGGTGGCGCCGGCCCTGGCCGTGGGTTGCCCCTTCGTGCTCAAGCCGGCCAGCCTGACCCCGGTCGGAGCGCTGATCCTCGGCGAGATCCTGGCCGAGACGGACCTGCCGGCCGGCGCCTTCTCCATTCTTCCCTGCCGCCGGGAGGGTGCGGCGCTCTTCACCGAGGACCCCCGGTTGAAGCTCCTGAGCTTCACCGGCTCCCCCGGGGTGGGCTGGGACCTCAAGGCCCGGGCCGGCAAGAAGAAGGTCGTGCTCGAGCTCGGCGGAAACGCCGCGGTGGTGATCGACGAGGACGCGGACCTGAAGGACGCCGTGGAACGGGTCATCGTCGGCGCCTTCTACCAGTCGGGGCAGAGCTGTATCAGCGTGCAGCGGATCCTGGTGCACGAGGACCTGTACGACGACTTCCGGGACCGGTTGGTGGCCGCCGCCCGGGAGCTGCGGAGCGGGGATCCCCGGGACGAGGCGACGTTCATCGGCCCCATCATCTCGGCCAAGGAGGCGGATCGGATCGAGCAGTGGATCCAGTCCGCCCGGGACGCGGGGGCGACCCTGCTGTGCGGCGGCACCCGCAGCGGCAACACCATCGAAGCCACGCTCATGGAGGGCGTGCCGCCCAATGAGCCGCTCAACAAACAGGAGGCCTTCGGCCCGGTGGCGGTGCTCTCGCACTTCTCGAGCTTCGACGACGCCCTGCGCGCCGTGAACGCGAGCGCCTTCGGGCTGCAGGCAGGGATCTTCACCCGGGATCTGTACAAGGCCCTCCGCGCCTGGGACACCCTGGAGGTCGGCGGCGTGGTCATCGGCGACGTGCCCTCCTGGCGCGTGGATCACATGCCCTACGGCGGCGTGAAGGACTCCGGCCTCGGCCGCGAGGGGATCCGCTTCGCCATGGAGGACATGACCGAGATCCGCCTGCTGGTGATCCGCACGCCGTAGAGCGCGACGTCATGCGCCTTTGACAAAGCCTTCGAGTCGGACCCGGGCACGGAATCCGACCGCGCGTGTCTCATCGGCAGCGACTGTCCCGGGCTCACCGCGGACACTATTCGAGACGGGTTCGAGTGTCTCGAGACATCCGACCTGGTGCTGGGTGAGGCACGGGACGGAGGCTACTAGCTGATCGGCCTCCGCCGCCTGGCCTGGAAATCGATCGGGCTGGAGCTGCTGCGCGGCGTGGACTGGGGAACCGACCGGACCCTTGCCGCCACAGAGTCAAATGCCCGAAATCTCGGGTTATCCCGCGTCCGGCTCGAGCCCCTCGGGGATGTGGATCGGCCAGGGGATCTGCACCTCTGGGAGCGCGTGCGCAGTTCTCGGGTGTAAGGGTGGTCGGGCGCCGGCGACTTATCAGCAGCCGCTGGTAGGGAAATTGCAGAATCATCCAACATGCCCTGCGATCCGAGACACATTGCCCGTCTCGGCCGGAAAGGGAGCTGGTCTGCGCGGCGCGGGGATGCCCTCGGCTCCAGAGTCGCGCGTACACCGGCGCCCAGATGCAGAGCCGGCTCGAGGCGGCGACCCGGCTGTTCTTGCGCTCCCGGAGCCGCAGCCTCCGGGTCGACGCCGGCTCCGGCACGGTCTCCCTTTCGCAGCTGTTCAAATGGTCCAGAAAGGACTTTCGCAGCAAGCCCCACGCCCACGAGCTGGACTTCGTGGCTGCGAACCTGGGCGCGGTCGAAGGCGCCGCGCTACAGGCCGTGCGGGCGCGCCCCGGATACAAAATCAAGTACCTACGATACGATTGGGCCCAAAACATCAAGTAGGTTCCCACAGCCGGGGGTCGCCTCGGATATGGCTCTCAGCGAGCCGACTATCCAACCCCAATCCCCCCCAGGCCCAATACTCGAGGCGATCCCTGGCTTTTCCTCTCCCGATTCGTTACACCGATTCTGAGGTGAGGCATGTGGAGCGGAGAGCGCGTCGTCGTGATCATCCCGGTCCTCGACGAGGAGGAGACCATCGGTGAGGTGGTGGCGAACGTGGACCGTGAGCTCGTCGACCGGGTGATCGTCGTGGACAACGGGTCCACGGACAGGACCGCGCGCGCGGCCCGGGAGGCCGGCGCCACCGTGCTCTACCAACCCCGGCGCGGCTACGGCAGCGCCTGCCTGACCGGCATCGCCGCGGCCCAGGACGCCGGGATCCTCGTGTTCCTCGACGGCGACGGCAGCGACGACCCACGTGAGCTCCCCACCCTGTTGGCAGCGCTGGAGCCCGGCATCGACCTGGTCGTCGGCTCCAGGACCCAAGGTGCCGCGGAGCCCGGGGCGCTCACCCCGGTGCAGGAGCTTGGCAATCGACTCACCTGCACCTTGGTGCGGCTGTTCTGGGGCGTGCGGTACACGGATCTAGGGCCCTTCCGCGCCGTACGGCGGGACGCCCTGGCCCGCCTCGAGCTGACCGACCCCGACTTCGGCTGGACCATCGAGATGCAGGTCAAGGCTGCCCAGCGCGGCCTCGGGATCGCAGAGGTGCCCGTGGCCTGCCGCGTTCGTCGAGGCGGTCGGTCCAAGGTGAGCGGCACCGTGCTCGGCTCGTATCGCGCCGGAACGCGAATCCTGGGCTATGTGCTCGAGGCCAAGGCCCGGGACCTGCTCCGCCTCTGACCCCTCCCGGTCGCACCCCTGAGGAGCGCCACAAATTGGGTGACGCGAGCCTTTTGCCGATGTTATAGGTGAAATAATCGGCACAAAGTCTCAATCGCGGAGGTTTCTCAATGCGCACGGTTAAAAGTTGGACGATCGCCCTCGCCTTGGTCGCAGGACTCGCAGCGGCCGCCTGCGGTCCAGTGGAGGGCGAGCCCGGGGTGTGTAACGGCAGCTTTACCTGCAGCAGCCATGGTTCCTGCGACGACTCCTCCGGGTCGATCGTGTGCACCTGCGCCATCGGCTATGCCGGGGATCGCTGCGAGCTCTGCGACACCGGGTACGAGGACAACGGCAGCGGAGTCTGCCTCGCCACGGATCCCTGCGTGGCCCACTGCGCCAACCAGAACCGTGAATGCGTCGGCATCCAGGGCGACATCATCTGCGGGGACTGCCTCGAGGGGTACTACGAAGAGGGCGGGCTGTGCTATGAGGCATGCGCCACAGAGTCCAACCCCGGTGAGATCGTGCCGCTCGACCTGTACATCATGCTGGACCGCTCCTCCTCCATGAACGACTCCGGTAAGTGGGGCGCCGTCACCTCGGCCATCCAGACCTTTGTCCAGGCCCCGGACGTGGCGGGCATCGGCGTGGGCATCCAGTACTTCCCGGTGGACCCCTCCATCACCATCCCCACCTCCTGCACGAGCGCGGCTGACTGCGGGCTCTACGGCCCCTGCCTGATGAACATGTGCGGCGGCTCCTTTGCCACGGACACGTCCTGCGACCCGGCGGACTACTCGAACGCCGAGGTGCCCATCGCCGAGCTCCCAGGGGTACAGCAGTCGATCTTGAACTCCCTGAACGGCCAGGGCCCGCAGGGCTCAGCCACCCCGACGGAGCCGGCCATGGGCGGAGCGGTCACCTACGCCACCGCCTGGGCCCAGGCCCACCCGACCCATCTCACGTTCATCGTCTTCGCCACCGACGGCGAGCCCACGGGCTGCTCCACGAACTCCATCTCCGGCACCTCGGCCCTGGCCCAGTCTGCGGCGAACGCCAACCCCTCGGTGAAGACCTTTGTCATCGGCGTCGGCGACGGCCTCGACGCGCTGAACCAGATCGCCACCGCCGGGGGCACCGGCCAGGCGTTCCTCGTGGACACTGGCGGGAACGTGACCCAGCAGTTCATCGACGCCCTCAACGAGATCCGCCTCACCGGCGGCTGCATGTACCAGATCCCCATGCCCCAGCAGGGGACGCCGGACTTCGGGCTGATCAACGTGCGGCTGGTGGACCCGGCCGATCCCGCCAGCGCCGTCACCATCCCCAACGTGACCAACGCGGCCGGCTGTGACCCGCTCCTGGGCGGCTGGTACTACGACGACCCCGCGGCCCCGTCGATCATCATGCTCTGCCCGGCCAGCTGCGACGAGGTCGCCGCGAACAACCTCGAGGTGGAGATCCTGGTGGGCTGCACCACCATCGTCAACTGATCCTCCGCACCGACGGCCGAGGCAGGAGATGCATCGCACGATTGGACTCGGGTTGGCCCTGGGACTGACAATGACGGCCGGGGCAGCACACGCCGTCAGCTCGAGCGACCAGAGGCAAACCCTGCTGGGCTGGACGAAGGGGGGCGAGCCGGTGGTGTTCGAGGAGACGGCGCAGCGGGGGAACAGCGTCAAGCGCCTCACCCTGCAGCAGGACCTCGAGCCCACGGTGTGCGACGACGGCAACGGCTGCTCGAGCGCTGCCAAGGCGCTGCGACACAAAAAGGTCAAGGCGCTGCGATTGAAGCCGAGCGGCAGCGCGCCCGCCGGCTACACGGTTTCGGTCACGCGGAGCGGCCACCGGTTTCACTATCTGCTCCACACCCCCATGGGACGCTCGGTGCTCTATAAGACGGAGAAGTACGACTGCCAGACCTGCACCTTCACCTGGAGCTTCGATGGGGCGGCCTGGAGCCCGTCCGGGCAGACCGTGGCGATCAAGGTCACCACCGACACCAAGTGGCTCGGCTACGGTGGCGAGGATCACGCGAGCAAGTACCGGCTGTTCCAGATCAAGACCCGCAGCCGCGGTCCCCAGAAACGGCCCGGGGTCACCGAGGGCTTCGTGCGGTGGACGCGCGGCAAGGGGCTCGTCTGGGTTCGCCTCCGCTCCGACTCGACGCTCCACGAAGGCGATGCCACCACCTATGCGCCCCTCAACCTCTGGCACAAGAAAGGCGCCTGGTGCGAAGGGGTCAAAGGGACCGGGCGCGACCAGAAGCTCGTGATCACCTTCAAGCCGGCCACGAAGATCACCGGCCTGGTCGTCCGACCGGGGCTGCAGCAGTCTGCCAGCCTCTGGCGCAAAAACGGCCGTCCGACAGCGCTGCGGATCCTGACCTCCAACCAGACGGAGCTCACGGCGAAGCTGCCCGATCAACTCACCAAGATCACCGTCCCGCTCCCCAAGGGACCCGAAACCGTGTCCTACGTGGTGGTGCAGCTCAAGCGCATACAGCGCGGGACCTCCCGCAAAACCACCGACACGTGCCTCAGCCTGCTCCGGCCCTACTGAACAGGAAGCACCCCACTGCGTTTTTTGTCCCATCGACTCTTCGGTTCGGGGCGAAGCTTCGTTAGAGCGGCGGCGGTAGGGTGCACACGAAGCGGATGACCACCAGGCCGCTCTCTTCGGTGGTCCCTGCCACGCCGTCGTAGTCGGGGTCGGTGATGTTCGGGGGGGGCGTGTTGCCGGGCTCGGAGTGCGCCATCTTTGAGTCGATGGCGAGCACCTCGTCCACGTGTCCCGTCCCTCCCATGCCGGCTTCACCACGGGCGCCGCCCGGACCGCCGCGATACCCCCCGGCGCCGCCGTTGACATCATCCTCTCCGGGACCACCCAGCATGGTGGGCATGCCGCCGGCGGTGGGGTGGTTCCCCGGACCGCCGGGCACGCACTCATCGGCGTTGGGCCCCGCCCCCGCGCTGCCGCCTCCGCCGGCGATGATCAGCGCGCGGTCCCAATCGGTTTCGGTGATGGGCTCGGGGCCGCGGAAGACTCCCGACAGCCCGCCGCCGCCCCAGTGGCCGAAGCCGAAGCGCACGAGATCCTCACCGGTCATGTAGGCGAGGCCGCTCTTGCCCACGATGACGATGAGCGCGTCGCCGGGGGTGACCTCGAACACACCCTCGGAGTAGCCCCCACGTCCGCCGTTTGCGTAGTAGGAGCAGCCGAGCTCGGCGTTGCCGCCGGCACCCCAGAGCTTGACGTGCATGTAACGCGCGTTGGCCGGGACCACGAAGGACTCCTCGGTTTCGGACACCGGGAAGTGGGCCTCGGCGCAGACGGAGCCGTCCGGCGGCAGCGCGTCGCTGGGCGGGAAGATCATGGCGTCGACGGCCCCGGCGTCCACGTCGCCCACCACGCACACGCCTTCGGCGTTGCAGACGTAGCCGGGATTGCAGTCGTCATGATCCTCGCAGCCGGCCTGCTGCTGCACGCCTTGATGGGCGCAGCTCAAGCCGACAAGTGCGGCTACGACGAGGAACAAGGACTCCGCCCTCCCGCAGCGGCCGAGTAGCGATTCGTTTCTCCCGGTCATTGGTTGCCCTTCCCTCGGCCCTCGTGAGCGCCAAGCCAGCGGCCTAGGCGACAAAGCCGACCCGCTCGCGGGACCCGCTGCACAGGGGTGCTACAGCGCGCACGTGAACCTGATGATCGCCAGGCCCGGCTGTTCGGACCGACCGGCCGTGCCGCCCTGGGCAAGATAGTCTTCGTCCGTGGATCCCGGGACCGGGTTGTCACCCGAAACCGCGGAGTGGAGACGATGATCCAACGCGAGGGTCTCGTCGACGAAGCCTGCTCCACCCGTCGCGGCGAGGTTGAGGTCGCCGCCGGGGCCCCCCTCGAAGCCGCCGCCGCCGCCGATGATGTGATCGGAGTCCGCGCCCTCGCCCCCCTGCATGTCGGCGCGGCCGCCTGCGTCCGGATGGTTGCCCGGGCCACCAGGATGGCAATTCGGTGCACCTGCGCTCCCGCCGCCGCCAGCCACCGCCAGCGCCTGAACCGCATCTCCGGCCTCGATGGGGGCGGGGCCGAAGAAGACGCCGGTGAGCCCGCCGCCGCCACGCACGCCAAATCCGAATCGGCTGCTGCTGGCGCCCGCCAGGCCCGCGGCGCCGACGATCACCACGAGCTCGGTCCCCGGCGCAAGGGCGGTTCCGGCGTGGATCTCGAAGATCGCCTCGGTGAACCCGCCCTGGCCGCCGTCCAATCCGGCGCCGTTGTCCGTCCAAGGACACTGGGATTCATCGTTGCCTCCCGCCCCCCAGAGCTTCACGTGCATGTACCGAGCGTGGTCTGGGATCACGACCGTCTCCTCCGCGTCCGAAAACGGGAGCTCTTCCGCGGCGCAGGAAACCTCACCGTCCGCGGTTTGTGCGTCCGCAGTCGTGGCGTCTGGACCGGGAGCGTCGGAGACACACGTCCCCTGGTCGCAGTGGTAGCCCTGCGCGCAGTCGTTGTTATGCTGGCATTCGCCGGCAGCTGAGTCCCTGGCGCAGCCCACGGCCCCGCCCAGCAGGAGGATCCCGAACAAGAGCAGCACGTCCGATCGGTTCATCATGACCGATCCCCGTCCGGTCGCCTTCGCCTACGCCTGCGCAGCCCGGCAAAGAGCAACACCAGCAGGCCGACGACCCCACGTGCTGGTGGGTTGCCCGGGGCGCCCCGACAGGAGCAACCTCCCGTCATGCCCGGATCATCGCTGCCTCCCCCGTCGCCCGACGGGGCCCCTCCATCGAGTTGCTCAGGCCCGGCGTCGGGACTCACGGTCCCACCGTCGCCGTCGCAAAGCTCGTCGCAGTCCGACCAGGCGCAGTCGAGCAGGCAGATCTGGAGCCCGCACACGCCGCAGCTGCGAGATTCACCGGGATCACAGTCGGGGATGCTGTCACAGCCGGACCACCCGCCCCAGGTGCAGTCCGACCCGCAGGTCCGCTCCTCGGTGCCGCAGCCGTCCGAGCACGGCCGCTGCTCGGTGTCCCCGACAGTGCAGTCGCAGGGGTTGCAGGAGGTGCTCCCCGGCGGGTAGATGTACTTCATCGCCGGCGACGCGAGGTGCGCGTCAAAGGTTCGGTTACGCGTGCCGTAGAACCAGCAGCAGCCCTGCTCCCGCACCTCGATGGAACCGTCGGGGAAGACGTTCCGGACCCAGCCGACGTGGCCCCAGTTCGTGGATCCGCACTGGGAGGTGTACTGCTCGCACACGAAGATGGTGTCGACGCAGGGCTCGGGGTCGATGTGGTACCCGTCCGCCAGGTTGTTCTGATCCCAGGTGTCTGCATTGTGGCACGTGCTCAAGGCGACGCCCCAGTCGCGGCACGCCTTCTCCCAGGCCCACCAGACGCAGTTTCCATGATCCGCGCCGAGCCCGCTGCCGGGGCAGTCCGTGCTTTCACTGCAGCAGATGCAGATATTATTGGCCGAGCCGCAGCTGTTCTGGTGGGTTTCGCCGCCGCACTGGTTGATGGCAGCGGCCGGGCGTGGGGAGAGCAACAGGCCGGCGGCGACGAGCAGAACGCCCGCCATCCCACCCAGCCATCGACGATACCATCGGGTCAACGGTTTCATCGCTGCCCCCTGTGCCCGAAGGCCGCCTGGTAGACGCCACCCCAACGCCAATCGGCAAAGGCCAGCCGGCTCCCGTCCGGGGAGAGGGCCGGCTGCATCTCCGCGATGTCCGGCGTAGCGGTCAGATCCCAGGACGCGCCGGTTGCGAGATCGTGCGCCCGAAGCTCCGCGCGCGCCACGGTCGTGAATTTGCCGACGTGCGCGACGCCCTCGGGCCTGCTGTAGATCAGCAATCCGTCAGGGTGGAAGACGGGGTGAACTCCGGTCCCCAGGGAGCGGCGGCCCCGGGCCTCGTCCCAGAGATACAGCGTCTGATCAGGGAGGCTGCCGACGCAGTAGGCCACGCGCCTGCCGTCCGGGGAGACCCGGATCGACCAGGGGACCCGATCATCCACCACGACCGTGCGTCCGCCCGGCGGCCGAAACTGGAGCTCGCCGCGAAGCGGGCGATGGATCCAGCGCCCGGAGGCTCCGTCGCGGAGCACCTGGCCGGTCTCCGGGTCGAAGGGGACCGGTGGACAGGCCCGCGCCCCGACGACCCGCAGGCCCTTGGGCAAGCTGCGCGGCGTGGAGATCGTCTCGCGGTTCGGCAGACAGACCGTGCGCTCGGCGACGTCCAGCCTGACGGGACCTCGATAGGTCGAATCGATGACGTGCAGCGCCCCGTCGCGGTCCGCGACGAACAGGCCCGTGCCGCCCCGGCCTGACAGCAGGAGGTGGGACCCCTCACGCGCGAACCGGGGGCTCACCATCCACGCGCCGTCTCGATCCAGCCGCTGCCATTGTGTGCGCGGTGTCAGGGCAAGCCGTGACTCCGTCTTGAGCGCCCTGTTAGTCCGCACCGCATCGCCCCCCACACTATCGCAGCCGCTGGGTAACGCCGCCAGACACAGCGCCGTCAGACCCAGCGCCGTCAGACCCAGCGAACCACCGGCCACAGCCAGGACGCCCATCGAACGCCGAACATAACCGTCAACATCTCGCATGACTCATCACTCCTCACTGCCTCCCGCCGCGCCGCTCCCACCGGTCCGCCGAGCCCCCCCCTCCCGTGGCTCTGCGTGCCGGAGGTACACACTTTCCTAGCGATCACGGGAAACCAGCTGGATCGTACCAGCCGGACATTGTGAAGACAAGCGACCCATACGACTGCGGCGGACCGATGGACAGCGTCGACACCGACACTCCCGAATGTTTTACACAGGAGCAAGTGCTTCGCCCCGGAGATAGAGAAAACGCACGCTGCGCAGCCGGGGAAATACTCTGTACGAGCTCCCGCCGGGCGGTGTATCCTGGGGTGGGATACTGTCAGCTACACACTGTTGCAACAGTCGGACGCGAGCAATCAGGCCCCACGTTCGGCCAAGGAGAGAAACAGTGCCTAGATTCGAGTGGTCCAGGAGGTCGAGTCCCCGCCGTGCATTCCCTGCGGTGCTCCGAGGGGTGCTGCTCACGATGTTTGGCCTGACAGTGCTGTCAGACGGCTGTGCGTCCTCATCGAGTCAGCAGACCGGGTGCGCCGATGACGACGAGTGCAACCCCGGATACATCTGCGACAATGACACCTGCGTCCTGGGAGATCGGGACGGCAGCGTGTACAACGACACCTTCTACATCCCGCCGTCGGACGCGCTGCCGCCGGACGGCTCGGTCTGCGCCGAGGCGCACTTCCCGATGACCGAAACCGAGGAACACTTCCTGGTCCCTGCGAACGCCCGCTACATGCACGTGAAGGCCTGGGGCTCGGGTGGCAACGGTGAGGGAGGGTGCGGCGTGCCGGACGATTCGGGCGGCTTGGGCGGATACTCCGAGGCGGTCTTCGAGATGGTGCCGGGCACGGCCCTGGTGGTGATCGTCGGTGAGCCCGGGAGGGCGGGCAACCCCGAGGCGCGCTTCGGCTTCGGCAACCGGGGCGGTGGCGGGCTCTCGGGCGTCTTCTACGGGCCGGACCCCATCACTCCAACAGACTACGACAAGGCGCTGATCATCGCCGGCGGCGGCGGGAGCGCCTCTGTGCCGGGCTGCCTGCCCGGCGGCACCGGAAACCACACGGATCCGGGCATCGCCGGCGGCATGCCCGACATGGAGAGCGGCCTGGGCACGGATTCCGACCAGATCCTGGGAGGCGGCGCGGGGTATCGAGGCGGCACCGGCGGCGACATCGGTTACGCGGGCAAGGGGGGCACGAGCTTTGTCGGCCCAGAGGCCCTGCCGGATCGCACGCTGCGGCTCTTCGCCCAACCCGGCGACGGCGTCCCGCCCAATACGGATGACGAAGACTACCTGGCGCCGACCGGTGAGACCGAGAAAGCCGGCCAGGTCGTCATCCGCTTCATCTGCACCCTGCCCCCGCCCCTCTAGTCAAAGCGCCGACCGGAGTGACGCAGCCCACCTGGAGCTCGCCGCGGTGACCACGTAACAGAGCTGCTTTTACCCGCGCGTGGTGCGCCGCCGTCGCCAGGTCAGGATCAGCGCGAGCAGCACCAAGGCGATGGGGGCGGCCGGAGCGGGTCTGGTCTGGCGGCACGAGCAGCCATCGCTCCCGCCGTTGTCGTCAGTCCCGGCGTCAACGCCGGCGTCCGGTACGCCCGCGTCGGGCGTGGGTACGACGGTGGAGTCACTGGTGGCCGAAACCTCGATGGTCGCCGTGGGGCAGTTCTTCCGGGCGATGCTAATGTAGTAGTCCTGTCCGCGCGCCAGGGGCGGAAACGACGCCTGGTCGAGGACGAGCGCCTGTACGCCCTCAGTCAAGTCTGTCCAGACGTAGTCAAACTCTGCGGCAACGGGAAGGAGTAATCCGAAGGGCGTGGTCTGAACGTCGAAACCCACCGGCGTGGCGGCGCGGACGTGCACGCTGTAGAGCAGCTCCGTGCCCGGTGTATGCGCGATGTGAATCGTCAACCGATCGTGATCCGCGGGCACTGTGATCCGGTATTGGAAGAAGCTCGTGAAGTCGATACCGAGGCCGCGGAAGGCCTGGCAATCCCCCATCCCAGACACCTGGGCGGCGAAGTCGAAGCCGTACTCGGTGGTGGTCCGGACCTGGCCGTCATCCAGTGTCAGCCAGCGCCCGCAGTCCAGCATCCCGCGGCTGTCCAGGATGGACTCGAGCCCGTCGACTTGCGCCTGGGTGAGGCTGCCGGCGTCCCGCAGCGCGGCGGCGGCGTCCAGCATCGCCAGGGCGAAATCCCGCAACGATGTGTTCGACGCTACCATCGCCAGCCCGCCAAAGATGACCGCATCGGCCAGGCTCGCGTCGCCCAGGTAGGCTCGCATCTCCCAGGTCGTCCCCCCGACGATCCTGCCATCCTCGTGACTCTCGCCAAACACATCGTCCGGGCAGACGAGATCGTTGTCGAGATCCCGGGCGTAGGAGCCGTAGTTGAAGACCAGCGCATCGTCGGTCACGCTGCCGGCGAAGTAGTCGGCCAGCCCTTCGTGAATGCCTGCCGGCGCGGGGTTCACGCCGAGCTCGTCGGCGATGATGATGTTGTACTCGAGCCCGGCCACCTCATCGATCACGAAGTGGGTGAACTCGTGGTAGATCGTGTCGGCATCGTAGACGTAGTCGATGACGCTGCCCTGCCCGAACGCCAGCGCGTGCCGGCCAAAGTCGATCGTGCTCGAGAAGGCGTTCTCGTAGTAGGTCGCGTCCTCGGTGAGGTTGACGATGACGGTGAGCGCGCGGTACGGCACGTGGCCGTGCTGGGTCCGGTAGTAGTTGTCGATCCAGTCGACGTGGTAGTAGGCCATCACCTCCGCGAAAGGATCGTCGAGGGCGGGCTCCACCGGCTGATAGAAGAAGCCGGTGCCGTCCGACGTGGCGAGCTGCTCGAGGGTCAGGTTGTCGAAGTTGCCCACCGTCCCGGCGACGAACCGATACACCTCCGCGGCCCGGCCGTTGAGCGCGGACTCGTCGCCGTCCAGGTTTGGGAGCTCACGATCCTCGAGGTTGGGCGTGACCACCGGGTTGACGGGGTAGACCGTCCCCTGGGCGCTCTGGTGGAGCAGGTAGCTACGGCGAACCTGGCCGCTGAGCGCGTCCACCAGCACCCGCCGACGCCCCCGGGGGCCGTTGCCGTCCACCTGCCACACCAGGGCGCCAGTCCGGCCGTCGTCCAGAATGCCCAGGCGGACCGCGACCAGGCGCGGAAAGGCGAGCTTCCAGAACGCGGCCGCCTCCGACTCGGCCTCCCGCGACGTCACCACCGGCAAGGTGATGACGTCGAGCCCCTGCGCGACCGAGGTCACCACGGTCTGCACCGCTCCGGCGGCGTCCACCCGCACCAGGACCCCGCGGCCGAGCACCGGGAGCTCCTCATAGGTCTGGTCGAATCGCACCAGCACGTTGCCCTGCCACGCCCGGGCTCGGATCACAGGCGACAGCTGGATCCGGTCGAGCTCGAACTGTCCGGAGCGATCCGTGAGAACCCGATGCGCGGCGCGTACCGGGCTGGCCGACGGAGCCCCGCCGAGGTTGGTGTACCGGCGACTCGCGGCGGCAGCCTCTGGTACAGCGACAGCTCCGAACGCCGCGGGCGCCATCAGCAGCAAGATCGTTGCGGTCAGGGTCGAGTGCCTCATGGGGTCTCCTTCACCGTAGTCGTGGGTTGCCAGCGCCCGAGATAATATGCGCGATCAGCGGAAACCGCCACTGACATGGGGTGTGGGGACGCACAAGAGCACACAAGAGGGCAACCCCTCGGAGAGCCGTCAGCGGAGCACCGGCGCCTGCGTGAACATCCCCCAGCGTCGCCAGGCGGCGACGATCAGCAGGGGATAGAAGACACCGTACAGGAGGATGGAGGGCCAGAGGGGCGGAGCCCACACGTGGTCCACGCGCCAGGCGATGTTCACCACTTCGCTGAAGGGTAGGAGTAGACCGAGGGCAAGGAGCGGGGGATCGGGGCGGAGGACCAGGAGTGGGAGCATCCAGACGGCGTACCAGGCGTAGAGGTTTGGAGTACAGATCACGAAGGCGGCCATGGCCAGGAGCAGGCGGGTGGTGAGGTCGCTGCCGAGGCGGACTGTGCCGAGCAGGAGCGCGGCGAGGATCGCGGCGGCGGCCAGACGGGCGGTCTGCTGGGGAAGAAGGGCGTCCAGGCCTGCGGCCAGGCTACCGTTGAAGGACCACTTGCGGGCCATGAGCCACAGGGACTCCACCACGCCCTCCCCGGCGGGGAGGACAGGGAGATAGGCGACCGCCACGACCGCCGCGGCGACGAGCAGAAACCGCGCGCCCTTGCGCCGGCCCAAGTGGTAGAGCGCGGCCGGGACGAAGATGATTGGCAGAGGTTTGATCAGGCAGGCGACCGCCAGGGCGGCGCCCGCGAGGGTGGGACGGTCCCGACTCAGGGAGATCACAAGCAGCGCGAGCCAGGGGAGCCCGAGGGTATCGAGGTGTCCGGGGAGGTAGCTTTCGAACATCACCAGGGGCGCCCAGGCGGCCAGGAGGATCCAGGCGGGAGAGCGACCGCGGCGACGCAGCTCGCCGAGGAGCAGCAGCCAGGCGCAGAGCTCGCTGAGCAGCACCAGGAGCTGGAACCCCAGGAGTCGACCCGGGGTGAGCGTGTAGCCGAGGGCGAAGTACAGCTGCGCCAGCGGCGGGTAGACGGTGCGAACCTGTGGATGGTTGATCAGGCGATCGATGGCGTCGGTGCGGAGCGCGTCAAGGGCGGGGTCTTGGGGAGGGTGGCGGTAAGGGTTGATCCCGTGGCTGACCACCTTGCCGTCCCAGTGGTAACGGTAGGCATCGTCGGAGAGGTAGCGGGACGTGGGCAGCAGTGCGACTCGGAAAAGCACGGCAACGGCGAGCACGGCCACCGTCCAGACGGTGCCGACCCGCGCGCCGCTCCAGGCCACCGCCGCGGCGATGGCGAGGCCGCCCCCGACCGCGCCGATGAGCATGACGATCCAGACCCACAGACCGAAGGAGCCGGCGTCCTGCCCCAGCAGGAGAGACGCGCCCAGGAGCACCAGGCCTGCGGACGCCAGCAGCAGCCAGCGCCAGGCGTCCGGCGGAGCGGACGAGAGCTCACGCTCCGTTGCCTCTGCCTTTGAGCTCATGTGCCGAGTGTACCAGCCCGTCGGTGATGAAGCACCGACAGTCCGCCCACGACCAGGAAGCCGAGGGCGTGCAGAAGCAGGATCGGGCCGATGAGGAGCTTGTACGCGGACTGATACTGCAGGAAGGCGAGCTCGGCCCAGATCCCCATCATCACCTCCAGCAGGAAGAGACCGTTCCAGGCCCGGGCAGACTGCTCCACCACGAAGTGGCCGTCGATGCCCATGGCCTGGACCTGGGTGAGCAGCGAGTAGTCCCGGTTGTGGTGTCCCCAGCGGGTCTGCACGAAGCCGCACCGCGAGTCTGCCACCAGATAGGGCACGGTCTTGCGCAGGAAGTCCGGCGGCGGCACGAAGTCGGCGTCGAACACGGCGAAGTGCTCCCCCCGGGCCGCGCCCATGCCCGCCGCCAGGGCACCGAACCCGCTACCGGGTGAGCTTGCCGGTACAGCTCGAGATCGTGAATATCGGCACCTGGACTCGACCCTTGGGCACCCCGGCCTCGGCGAGCCCGTAGGGGGACACGGGACGGTAGTGGAGCGACACCTTGACCGTGACCTTCCGGGCCCGTCCCAGGGGAATCCGGAAGGTTTCGGTCAGGGATCCGAGGGGAGGAATCCGCCGGTCCTTGACCTTCTTCACCGTGTTCCAGAACAAGGTGGTGTCCTTGCCCTTGGCGTCGTGAACAATGGTGCGATAAACCACTGCGTCCTTGCCCAGATTCCCATCTGCACCCAGGGCGCCGCTCCGCCAGATCACCCTGCCCCGTCCATTGCGCACCTCCACGTCCAGCCAGAGCTCACGCAGCTCTGAGACGCCCGTGGGAAGGTAGTGCCCCGCGCCGGTGTTGCTGACCTTGAGCTTCAGCACGGCCGTCCTGCCCACACGCTTCAGGGAGTCGACTGTCACCCGGCCCGCCCGTCGCAAGAGCGCCTCTGCCGCCCTCTTGCGGGAGGGATTTCCGGAGGCAAGAAACAGATTGGGGCCCACGAAGTGGTGCTGCGACACGTGCGCCCGTTTCCTGCCCTCCTCCGCCGCAGTGCCCGGATGACGCTCCGGCTTGCCGATGTCCCTGGCGGTGGCCGCTGTCTGCGGCTTGAGCCCGGCGGTCATGTGGCAGTCCTGGCACACGATCCCCGCCTTGGCATAGGCGCTCCGCTTCCACTCCCCGTAGGTGTCCTCGAGCACGATCCCGTTTGTGGGGTGCACCACCTGATGACAGGAGCCGCAGAGCTCAGCAGAGCGGAACAGCGCCGAGTACTGCGCTTTGTGGTCCTGCGGCTTGGCGTCCCGAAGCTGGCCTTGCTTGGTCACGGACGGAGTCATTACATAGCCGGAGTTCTGCACCTTGGTCACCCCCGAGATGGTGTGGCAGAAATCACAGCTCACCCCTTCGGTCGCCACCGTGGACACCTTGGTGTCCCCCGGCTTTTTGAGGGGGTGCCCAAACGGGATCTCCCCGGCGTGGACGCCGAGGGGCGTGTGACATTTCGCGCAGAAGGTTTCGAGCTTCTTTCCGCTCTGACGCGAAGCCGTCATGAAGTAGAAGTCGTAGATGGGCTCGAAGTGCGCCTGCTGGTGGGCCGATCCCTTCCACTCCTTGGTCTGGTTCGGGTGGCAATCTTCGCACGCGGTGGACGCCTGGTACTTGTACACCGCGGCCCGCCCCCCTGGGCGCGCGGGCTCGACCCGCCGCGGCGACGGCTGCTCGCGGCGTGGTGCGGGCTGTACCGTGGAGCGCCTCTCGGGGCACCCCGGCAGGGCCAGCGCACCCACCAGGAGCAGCGCGCCCAGACTCAGGCGCGCGAGGGCTGAGGGCGTTGACGGTTCGAGCATGGAATGTCCTCCGCGCGGTCTTCAGTCGACCCGGAAAAAGTGCTCACGCTTGGCGCCGCAGACGGGGCACTCCTCCGGGGGCTCACCGTCCGCCACATAGCCGCAGATCTTGCAGACGTGGTACTCCGACTCCTCCTCCGCGACCATGTGCGAGATGACCTTCTTGTACAGCTTGGCGTGGACCGCCTCGGCGTCGCGAGCGTGTGAGAAGCCGATGGCCGCCGCCCGGTTGCCGTCTTCCTCCGCCTGGCGGATGAACTCCGGGTACACGTTCTCGCTCACCGTCTTCTCGCTCTCGAAGGCGCGCTGCAGGTTCTCCTCGGTGTCCCCGATAATCTTCAGCTGTCGGAGATGCTTGATGGCGTGGATTTGCTCGGCCGCGGCGATGGCCCGAAACAGCTTCGCGACCTGGGCATACTCGTCCTCCTCCGCACGCTCGGCGAATCCCAGCAGCCGCATCGACGCCTTGGCCTCGCCCAGAAACGCCGCCTCGAGGTTCTTGTCAGTCTGACTCATGCTCGCTCCCTTCGAGTGTTGGGAGCGAGCCTATCCGCTCCAGGGGTGCTGTCAAGGCCCTGCCGGGGGCGCGCCCGGATCGACGGCGTCCGGGCGAGAGTGGACCGTGCCGGCGTCCATCCGGTCGCGGCTGAACAGCCCCCGGACGATGGCCCCGGCGAGCTGGGGATTCTCCCGGAGACGACGCACGCTGTAGGCGTACCACTGCTTCCCAAAGGGGACATAGAGGCGCACCGGGTAGCCTTGATCCCGCAGCGCCTCGAGGCTGGAGCGGATCGGCACCCCGAGCAGCGCCTGGAACTCAAACCCCTGCCCGTTCGGGCGCAGCTCCGCCGCGGCGGACCGCACCTGCTCGAGGAGAGGGAGATCGTGGGTGGCGAAAGCAGCATGTGTCCGGCCGGCCAACAGCGCGCGCGCCGCCTCCAGATAGGAGCTGCGGATCTCGCCGCGCCGCCTGTAGGCAAGGGAGCGGTGCTCCCGATAGATCCCTTTGCACAGCCTCACGTTCGCTCCCTCGTCGGCGAGCTGCCGGGCGTCGTCCACGGTGCGCCGCAGCCGCGACTGCAGCACGGTGCCGACCCGCGGCCAGTGCTCCCGGGCACGGCGGTAGAGCTCCAGGGTTTGGTCCGTGACGGACGAATCCTCCATGTCGATGCGCACGAAGAAGTCGTGGCCGGCCGCCCCGTCCAGGACCCGCCGGAGCTCGTCGAAGGCCCGCGACCCGTCGACCCGCAGCCCGAGCTGGGAAAGCTTCAGCGAGACGTTCCGCTCGACTCCTGCCCGGGCCATGGCCTCCATCAGCTCGACGTATTCCGTGGCCGCGGCGCGGGCCTGCTCCAAGGTCGTGGTGTCTTCTCCGAGCACGTCGATCGTGGTCACGAAGCCCTGGGCTGCCAACGCTGCCGACAGCGCGATAGCCGACTCCGCCGTGTCCCCGGAGATGTACCGGCTCGCCACCCGCTGCACCGCGCGCCGCGGGACCGCCGGCAACATCCAGGACAGGAGTCGGCTCAGCATCGAAGAACCTCCAGGTAGACGGGGCGCCTCCGAGAGCACTCCTTCAATCTGGGTCGTGAATCAGACCCGTCAATCCGTCGACGTCGCCGGGGCGAGCCGGACCGCGCAGACCTTGAACTCCGGGATCTTGCCGAAGGGATCCAGCGCGTCGATGGTGAGCACGTTGGCAGCGGCCTCACGGTAGTGGAAGGGAATGAAGATCTCCCCCCGATTGACGTGGTCCGTGGCTTCGGCCCGCAGCGTGATGCTGCCCCGTCGCGAGGTCACGCGCACGTTGGCACCGTGCACCGCGCCCGCCCCCTCGAGATCGGCCGGATGGACCATCACCGTCGGCTCCGGGCGAATGGCGTGGAGCACCTCTGCCCGCCTTGTCATGGTGCCGGTGTGCCAGTGCACGAGCTCCCGACCGGTGTTCAACACAAAGGGGTACTCCTCGTCCGGCTCCTCCTCGCTGGGAGCGTGCGGGACACCCACGAGCTTGCCGCGGCCGTCCGCAGTGGGAAACCGCTCGCTGAACAGGATCTGCTCACCGTCGGTTTCCAGATCCGGACACGGCCACAGTCGGCCCGTGGGGCCGAGCACGTCATAGGTCAGGCCGGCGTAGGAGGGCGAGAGCTCGGTGAGCTCGGCGAACACCTCCTCCGGTGAGGCGTAACGCATGGCGAAGCCGAAGCGCGTCGCGATCTCGCAGAGGATCTCCCAGTCGGCCCGGGCCTGCCCGGGCGGCTCCAGCACCTTGCGCCCGACCTGCACGCGTCGATCGGTGTTGGTGTAGGTGCCGGTCTTTTCGAAGAAGGTCGTGGCGGGCAGAACCACGTCGGCGAACTCGGCAGTTTCTGTCAGAAAAATGTCCTGCACCACGAGGAAGTCCAGCGTGGACAGTCCCTTGCGCACCTTGGCGGTGTGCGGATCGGAGAGGAACGGATTCTCACCGAGGACGTACATACCGCGGACGCCTCCGGCAACGGCAGCGGCCATGATCTCCACCACGGTCAGCCCATTGTCAGGATTCAGCGAAACGCCCCACGCCTGCTCGAACTTCCGACGCACCGCCGGATCCGTCACCGCCTGGTAGTCCGGATACATGATCGGAATGAGCCCGGCATCCGACGCTCCCTGCACGTTGTTCTGCCCCCGGAGCGGATGCAGGCCGGTGCCCGGCCGCCCCACGTTCCCGGTGAGCAGCATCAGCGAGATCAGACACCGGGAGTTGTCGGTGCCGTGGGTGTGCTGGGAGATACCCATCCCCCAGAACACCATGGCCGTGGACGCGCGCCCGAAGGCGAGCGCGGCCTCGCGGATCGCCTCTGCGGGAACACCGCAGATCCGCGCCGCCCGATCCAGGTCGTAGTCGGACACGCGCTCCCGGAGCTCATCGAAGCCCACCGTGCGCTCGGCGATGAACTCCCGGTCAATGAGCTCGGCGTCGATGAGGACCTTCATCCAGGCGTTGTAGAGCGCCACGTCCGTGCCCGCGCGAATCTGGAGGAACGGGTCGGCGTACTCGGTGATCTCCGTGCGACGGGTGTCCACCACGATTAGCCGGGTGCGCCCGGACGCCGCCGCGTGCTTGATGAACGTCGCCGCCACCGGGTGGTTCACCGTGGTGTTGGAGCCGGCAATCAGCGCCACCTCCGCGTGGGCCACGTCCGCGAAGACGTTGGTCACCGCGCCCGAGCCGATGGTCTCCATCAGCGCCGCCACGGAGGAGGCGTGACAAAGCCGCGTGCAGTGATCCACGTTGTTGGTGCCGAAGCCGGCGCGCACGAGCTTCTGAAACAGGTACGCTTCCTCGTTGCTGCACTTGGCGCTGCCGAAGCCGGCCATGGCCGACGCGCCGTACTCGTCGAAGACCCTGCGCAGGCCCTGCGCCGCCCGGTCGAGCGCCTCGTCCCAGGTGGCCTCCCGGAAGTGCGGCAGCACCTCCCGGTAGTCCACCAGCCCGCGCCGCCGCGCGCCGGCACCGCTCCTGACCTCCTCGGAGAGGGGCCCCTTGGGATAGGCCGAATCGCGACGGATCAGCGGAACGGTGAGCCGCTGCTCGTGGGAGGCGTAGTCGAACCCATACCGCCCCTTCACGCACAGCCGCTCGTGGTTGACCGGGCTGGCACGGCCGTCGGTGAGCACGATGCGGTTGGCGCTGCGATCCACATGGTAGGCGACGGCGCAGCCTACGCCGCAGTACGGGCAGACGGAGTCCACTCGCTCGAGGGGAGACGCCGAGGCCGCCAGGCTCGCCGTGGTCTTCAGCGTGAGCGCGCCCGTGGGGCACGCCTTCTCGCACTCCCCGCAGGCCACGCAGTTAGACGCCCCCATGGGATCGTCGAAATCGAAGGCGATCCGGGTGGCGTAGCCCTTGCCGGTCCGTCCGAGCACCTCGTTGTGCTGAAGCTCGTTGCAGGCGCGAATGCACCGATCGCACAGGATGCACGCCTGGTGGTCCACTCGAATGGCGGGCGAGGACTCGTCCCGGGGGCGTCCCGAGCCCCGGGGGAGCTCCGTCCCGGGTCCGAGCCCATGGTCCCGGAGACGCCGCGCCAGCTCGTCCGGAACGGTCTTCGGGCTCTGCCCGCTGCCTTTGGGCTGATCCGCCAGGAGGAGCTCCAGCACGTCCCGCCGAATCTGCTCGATGCGCTCGTTCGTTGTGGTCACCTGCATGCCCGGCTCGGCCGCGCGGTGACAGGCCGGCGCCAGCCGCCGCTCCCCGACATCCACCAGGCAGAGCCGACACACACCCACGGGCGCGAGCCGATCGTCGTGGCACAGCACTGGGATCTCGATCCCCAGCTTCCGGGCGGCATCGAGCACGGTCGCTCCCGGCTCCACCGTCACGTCGCGGCCGTCCACGGTCAGCCGGATGACGCCCGGGTCGGAAGACTCGGTGCTCATGCGCCGCCTCCGGTCTCCAGCTCCTCCGGCCAGTGCTCGAGAATGGAGACCAGCGGATTCAGCGCCACGTGCCCGAGCCCACAGATGGAGGCCTCCTCGAGCACCCGACGCAGCCGCCGGAACCCCTCCGCATCGAGGGGGGTCTGGGTGGTGATCGCATCCTCCAGCAGCAGGACGGCCTTCTGGGTTCCCACCCGGCAGGGCACACATTTCCCACAGGACTCGTTGCGGAAGAACCGGACCAGGTTCGCGGCGAGCGGGGCCATGGGGGTCCCTTCTGCGACCACCACCAGGGCGCCCGAGCCGAGCATGCTGCCGGCTTCCTCCAGGGAGGCGAAGTCCAAGGGCGTATCCAAGGCCGAGGCGGGGAGGAAGTTCGACGACGCCCCGCCCGGTGTGAAGGCCTTGAGGGCCCGGCCGCCGCTCACGCCCCCTGCCCGCTCCAGCAGCTCGGCCACGGTGGAGCCGAAGGGCACCTGAAACACGCCGGGGCGCTCCACGTGGCCGGACACCGCCATGAACTTCAACCCGGTGCTCCCCCCCCGCCCCTGCGCCCGCCACCAATCAGCGCCCAGCAGCGCGATGGCCGGCGCCACGGCGAGCGTCTCCACGTTGTTGATCAGCGTGGGCATGCCCCAGAGGCCGGCCTGGCCGGGATACGGCGGCTTGTTCCGGGGCTCTCCCCGCCGCCCCTCGAGGGCCTCCAGCAGCGCCGTCTCTTCGCCCAGAATGTACCCCCCGGGCGAAACGAACACCTCGATGTCGAAGTCCAGCCCGGAGCCGAACACGTTCACCCCGAGGGCCCCGGCGAGCCGCGCCCGGGTCAGCTCGCGCTCCAGCGCCTCTCGGGCCGCCTCGTACTCGTGACGGATGTAGATGTACCCCTTGCTTGCACCGACGGTGAAGGCGTCCAGCGCCATCCCCTCGATGACCATGTGCGGCAGCTCCTCGAGGATGATCCGGTCCTTGAACGTGCCCGGCTCGCTCTCGTCGGCGTTACAGATGACGTACTTCTGCTCCGCCCGGGTGGCGCGCACCAGCTCCCACTTCCGACCCGTGGGGAAACCGGCACCGCCCATGCCGCGGAGGCCGGCGTCGGACAGGCTGGCCACCACCGAGTCGCGGCTCGCCCGTTGACTCCACGCCTGGACCACCTTCCGCAGGGCCGCATAACGCTCGGATTCGTCGATGTAGGGGTCCGAGGCCCACCGTCGCGGCGTCCTCGGCGGCGGCGCGTCCACCCCCTGCAGAAGCGCCCGCACGGTTTCCTCGAGGTTCGCCACTTGCACGGGTACCCCATTCACCATGACCGCGGGCGCGAGATCGCAGTAGCCGAGACACGACACCTCCTCCACCGCGAAGCGCCCGTCGTCCCCCAGCGCCTGCCGCAGCCTCACGGCCAGCCCCTCCGCTCCGCCCAGATAGCAGCTCACGTCGCGACACACGGTGACCGTCACTTCCGCGGGAGGAGTCGCGCGCAGGTGCGGGTAGTAGGAAACCAACTCCTGCAGCCGATGCCGCGGCACCCGCAGGCGACGGGACAGGGACACGAGCACTTCACGGCCCAGGTAGCCGTGCTCCCCCTGGGCCCGGATCAGCTCTTGAATGACGTTTGTGGGCTGCGTCCGCACCCGTATTGGATACCACAGGCGCCCGGGTGAACGCTAGGAACGGCCGGCGCCCGTCTTTCTGCAGCATCGATCGGCGCCGCGCACCGCCCGGACATTCTCCGGGCAGTAGCACAGGTCGTCGGCAGATTCGATGCTGGCCGAGAGAAAGGCGAGGCCGCTCACCGCGAACACGGTGGACAGCAGGAAGCCCACCATCAGCCCTGGTAGGCTGCCGAACAGGAAGCCCACAAGGCCCGCCACTCCGACGAGGCTGAAGACGAGCACCATCCCCTGCCTCGACGCCTTGGAAACCGCGCCGTCCCGGTGCTGGTCCTCCGGGGCGAGGACCGCGGCCAGCTGCTGCGTGATCGTAGATCTCTGATAGCTCGATCGCTTCCCCGGAGGCCTCCGAACCTGTTGTACTCCTTTAGAAACCATCGTTCACTCCACCTGCGTCGGCCAATCCAACGCCTGGATGGGCCAGTTCATCAATATCCTGATCCGTCCTACGGCCAGGAAATATTTACCACCAATTCGATGGTAAATATAACAATTAGCGAACCGAAGCGCAACACCCACACCTACCGATTTGCACCAAACATGCGGGGCAGGAGTCGCGTCAGGTCCATCAACCCCTTCAGCTTCCGCCCAACACCTCTGGCGTAGAGCAGGTCCAACATGCCGCGCAGGCCGTTGTAGACCTCCCGACCGTGGGGATACCACCACAGGTTCCCCCGCGCGCCGGGCAGGTAATCGCTCACCAGGACTTGCGGCTGCGTCATCTCCGCGAACCCGAGCTCCCCGTGGGTTCGCCCGATGCCCGACTCCTTGACGCCCCCCCAAGGGGTTTCCGGCAGTCCGTTGCTCACGAGGTGATCGTTGATTGTGACCGCGCCGGCCTGGATCCTGCGGGCCAGGGCCTCCGCGCGGCGCCGATCCCTGGACCACACCGACCCGGTGAGCCCGAGGCTGGAGTCGTTGGCCAGTGCCACGGCCTGGTTCATGGAGTCCACGGCCATCACTGCCACCACAGGCCCAAAGGTCTCTTCCTGCATGACCCGCATGTCCTGCGCCACGTCGGTGAGCACCATCGCCGGCAGGAACGTTCCCTCGTCCGCAACCGGGCACTCCGAGCGGGCGTACAGCCGGGCCCCACCTTCGATGGCGTCTCGTACGTGGGCGCGGACTGTGGCGCTCTGCTCGGCCGTGGTCATGGCGCCCATGTCCACGTCGAAATCGGCATCCGGACCGACGCGCAGCTTCTTCACCCGCTCGGCCAGCAGCTCCAGGAACGGCTCGTACACCGCCCGGTGCACGTAGATCCGCTCCACGCCGCCACAGGTCTGCCCCGCGTTCTGCATCCCCGCCCAGACGGCCCCGGCAGCCGCCCGTTCCAGGTCCGCGTCCGGGCAGACCAGCATCGCGTCGTTTCCACCCAGCTCCAGGGACACCGGGGTCAGCGTGTCCGCCGCCAACGCCATCAGCCCCTTGCCCACCCCTACCGATCCGGTGAAGAAGAGCTTGTCGATCCCGGCCCCGAGGAACGCTCGACCGGCGATCCGACCGGGCAGATTCACGTGCGAGAAGATCCCCGACGGCAACCCGGCGCCGGTGAAGGCGTGCGCCAATGCGTGCCCGACCCGCTGGGTCTGACTCGCGGTCTTCAGCACCACCCCGTTGCCAGCCAGTAACGCCATCACCACCTCAGAAAAGGGAATGGCAAAAGGGTAGTTCCAAGGTGAGATGATGCCCACGACGCCAAAGGGCACGCGAGCGATCTTGCTGACTTTGTAGGCCAGCAGCCCCGTGGACGGTCGCACCCACCGCTCGGCCAGAAACCCGCGCGCGTTTCTCGCATAGTAGGTGGCCGCCGCGGCCGAGGTGAGCACCTCCGTCAGCATCGCGTCGGTGCGCGTCTTGCCGCTGTCCTCGGCGATGACGCGCGCCAGCTCGTCGGCATTGTCCACGACGTAATCTCGAACCCTGAGAACACAATCGGCGCGGGTTTCGACGGGCAGCGCCGCCCACGCCGGCTGCGCCGACCGGGCTCGCTCCACCGCGGCCCGGACATCCACCGCCTGCTGGACCGCGTGGAAGCCCAACAGCTCTCCCGTGGCCGGATTGATGCTCGGAGACAGATCCTCATCCGGCGCACGACCGGGATCCGCTCCGCTCTCCGACGCCGAAACGCTCTGGGCAACGATGGCCATTCGATTCTCCGGATTGACCGTTCGATCCGCGGTCCTTCCTCCCGATCTCGTTGAAATTTCAGCACTCATTCGATTTCCTTCAGTCAAACCCGACCGCTCCGGCCGGGGCGCTTGTTTTTCCTACTTAAATGATAGGTTATAATGAGGCGGTGCGCAATCCCCTACCGGTATCTTCTCGGTCCCCGGACCTCGTGCTGGACACACAACCGGCGCGCTGCGCCGACCTCGGCGCCGGGTTCCAAGCCAGATCGGACACCTCGACGCACTGAAAAACGCCAGGGCTCGGTGGTCGCCGAGTGGGTCCCGGGGAGTACCGACGAACCGGGATCCATGATTGGCACAACGTCCGGGAAGGTATAGAATCCCGGCCCAGGCTGAACAATAGCGTAGGCCCTGCGGACCCTTCCTGCGGGCCGCACAACCGAGAAGGAGGCATCATGAGCAATTTCGGTTCCACGGAAGAGATCCTGGATTTCGCAATCAAGGGTGAGGAGGAGGCCGCGGCCTTCTATACCGAGCTCGCCGGGCACGTCGAGAAGGACTGGATGAAGAAGGCGCTGCTCTCCTTTGCCAAGGAGGAGGAGGGTCACAAGGCGAAGCTGGTGGCGATCAAGGACGGAAACAAGCTGATCCCAGCCAAGCAGACGGTACAGGACCTCAAGATCGGCGACTACCTCGTCGACGTGGAGGCCAAGCCCGGCATGGACTATCAGGACGCGCTGATCGTGGCCATGAAGAAGGAGAAGGCAGCCTTCAAGCTCTACTCGGACCTCGCCGAGGCGACCCAGGACAAGGACCTTCGCGCCATTTTCCTGGCGCTCGCCCAGGAGGAGGCCAAGCACAAGCTCCGCTTCGAGGTGGAGTACGACGACGTGGTCCTGAAGGAAAACTAATGGACCCGGCTGTTAGACATGCGGCGGGGGGACTCCGGGCGGCCATCCAGGCTGAGCTCGAAGGCGAGCATTTCTACCTCATGGCTGCGCAGACGACCACCGACCGCAAGGGAAAGCAGATCTTCGCGCAGCTCGCCGCGGAGGAGCGGGACCACCAGCGCCTGCTCCGCGCACAGCTGGAGTCGGTGCTCCAGACCGGGGCCGCCGCGGCGAGCATCGTCGCCGGCGCGGCTCCGAGCCTGGACGAGTCGAGTCCCATTTTTTCGGAGAAGATCCGGGCGCGGCTGGCCGAGGCGCACTTCGAGATGACCGCGCTCTCGGTAGGTATCCAGCTCGAGCTCGCGGCCGAGCGCCACTACCGCCAGGCCGCCGAGGACATCAGCGACGAGGCCCTGAAACGACTCTACACCCAGCTCGCCGACTGGGAGGCCGGACACTACGCGGCGCTCCTGCGGCAGCAGGAAGACCTGAAAGAGGACTACTGGCACGCGGCAGGGTTTGCACCCTTCTGACGCCGATCCTCCGGAGGACTGAAACATGATGAAGCACGTGTGTGACGTCTGTGGATACGTCTACGACCCCGAACCGGGCGATCCCGACGGCGGCGTCGCCCCGGGCACGAGCTGGGAGGACGTGCCTGACGACTGGGTGTGCCCGGTCTGTGGAGCGGACAAGGACTCCTTCTCGCCCGTAGCCTGAGGCACACTCTCCCCGCGATGAACGAACAGCTCCTGTATGCCGTGCTGCTGTCTGCGCTGGCCGGGCTCGCGACCACCCTGGGCAGCCTGCTCGGCATCTTCGTGCGGAAGCCCGGCCCGACCTTCATGGCCTTCACCCTGGGCTTTGCCGCCGGGGTGATGGTCCACGTCTCCTACGTGGAGCTGCTCCAGACCGCGGTCACGGACATCGGCTTCGGCTGGGCGCACGTCGCCTTCTTCGGCGGCATGGGCGTGATGTTCGTCATCGATCTCCTGATCCCGCACGAGTGGGGCGCGGAGCACTACGAGGGCCCCGGCGACGGAACGCGCCGCGTGGCCATGCGAACGGGCCTGCTGGTGGCCCTGGGCATCGCCATCCACAACTTCCCCGAAGGGCTGGTCACCTTCACCGGCGCGATGAAGAACCTGGACCTCGGGATCGCCCTCGCCGTCGCGGTCGGCATCCACAACATCCCCGAGGGGCTCGCCGTCTCGGTGCCGATCTACGCCGCCACCGGGAGCCGTAAGAAGGCGTTCTGGTGGTCCTTCCTCTCCGGCATCTCAGAGCCCGTGGGCGCGCTCATGGGCGCCCTGATCCTGGCGCCGTTCCTGAGCAAGACCCTGTTGGGCGTGTTCCTCGGCGGGGTCGGGGGGATCATGGTCTTCATCTCTCTCGACGAGCTGGTCCCCGCCGCCCGGGAGTACGAGAAAGAGCACGTCGCCATCGCCGGCGTTCTGCTCGGGATGGTCGTCATGGCGATCAGCCTCTGGGCGTTGCGGATCAGCGGCGCGGGGGGGTAGCCGGGCTTCTGGGCCAGTCCTTCACGATCTGCAGCACCTCGCGCACCCAGGCGCACTCGCACGAATTGGGGCAGGCGTCGAGCCCCTGCCCGGACAGACAGTATCCCTGGCAGTCCGGGGACCCGGTGAGCCGCTGCTCGTAGATCGGCCCGTCGTAGAGATCCACGAAGTCACTCGCCGTAATCGCGAGGGTGGTACCGCAGTTGTCGTGGTTGAACAGAAAGAGCCCCAGGACCAGGTCCTCGAGAACGGCCTGGTAGCCCACCGTGTGCAGGGTGGGATCCGAGAGAAACGCCTCCCGGGTCGGCCACACGTGCTTGCAGAACGGGCAACTCTTGAATTCCTCGCCCTCGGCGCTCATGCTCTCCATGGGTTCAAAATAGCACATATCAATCGCGCGCAGGAAATCCTCGCCGCGCAATCGCCTCCGTGTCGGCCGGGAACAAACGTATTGACCACCCTCGGCGAAGCACAGAGTATGCGGTGAGCAGACAGCAAGGAGTCGCCATGGACACCGAACGTTTCGAACAGATCATCCGCGCCGCCATCGCTGACGAGATCGAATCGCGGGACTTCTACAAGGCCGCGGCCGAGCGCGTCGAGGACCGCGCCGTCAAAGAGATCTTCCAAAAGCTCAGCGCCGACGAGGAGGCCCACCGCAACACGCTCCATACCTTCGTCTCGGATCCCACCGCCGTGATGGCCTTCCAGAAAGTGGAGGACTTCCAGGTAGCCGAGGCCCAGGAGCTGCCGGCCCTGTCGCTGGACATGGCGCCGAAAGACGCCCTCCAGCTCGCCATCAAGAAGGAGCAGGGGGCCATGGAGGGGTACCAGGCCCTGGCCAAGGCGGCCGAAGACTCCGAAACCCGGCGAATCTTCAACCAGCTCTCCGACATGGAGCGAGGGCACAAGGCCCGGTTGGAGTCCCTCTTCGTCGACGTCGCCTATCCCGAAGCCTGGTAGTTCTCCCCGACCTCGCCGGATGCCCGTCCTCAGGCCATGGCCGACGCGCGGAACACCTCGAGGTTCTCCTCCAAGAGCTTGGCCGGCACCGCCAGGGCGATGGCCCGCTCCAAGGCCTCGGCGTCGATCCCGTCCACGGCCCGGATGGCCCCCACCCGCCCCAGGAGCGCGATGTTCTGCATCCGGGGATCGGTGAGCCCCTCGTCGAACACACGCTCCAGTCGGCCTTGCTTGGCGTGGACCTCGCGCTCCAGGTCCTCGCGGCTCGGGTAGCTCGCTTCCCCCAAGCGCACGGCCAGCGGCTGCAGGGTCGCGTCGTAGTACACCAGCGTGCCGCCGGGGCGCAGCATCTCCACCACGCCGCGGTACGCCTCCAACCGCTCCAGGGCGATCACGAGATCGGCCTGCCCGGCGGGCACCAGCGGGGTGAAGACCGACTCCCCCAGTCGCAGATGCGAAAGTACGATGCCGCCCCGCTGCGCCAAGCCGTGGGTGTCACAGCCCCGGACGCGATATCCCGCGCTCACACAGGCAGCGCCGAGGGCTCCGCTGAGCAGGCCGATCCCCTGCCCGCCCACACCGCAGAGGTAGATGTTCATGGGCTTCATTTCTTGCCTCCGAGGTTCGGCCGCAAGATCACGCCCGGGTCGACGGTCTGGATGCAGCTGCCGCAGCCGATGCACAGGTCTCCGTGCACGGACACGGAATCACCGTCCTCGCGCTGAAAGGTCGGACAGCCGAACTCCTCCATGGCCGGAAGCGCTTCGGCGCCCTTGCCCGGGGCCACCGTCACCTGGGGCAGCGCCAGGCCCGGCCGCTTCTGGCGTGCCTCCCGGGTGAACTTCAGCATGCAGGGGTGATGCGCGATGACCACCGCGAAGCCGCGATGCTCGTTCGCCTCCTGCACCATCTTCCGCACCTTGGCCTGCTGATACGCGTCTGCCGTGCGGAGGAACTTCACCCCGAGGGCCTCGAGCAGCCCGACGAGCGGAATCTTCTCGCCAACCTCGCCGGACCCGGCGCGGGCCTGGTGGCCGGTCATGGCCGTGGTCGCGTTGTCCAGAATCACCAGGGTCACGTCGTGGTCATTGACGATGGCGTTGACGATGCCCGGCAGGGCCGCGTGGAACAGGGTGGAGTCTCCGAGGAACGCGACCACCCTCCGCTCGTCGTTGCCCACGGCGAATCCGCTCGCCGTGGACACCGAGTGACCCATGGAGAGCAGCACCTCGCCCATCTCGTAGGGCGGCAGCGCTCCCAGGGAGTGGCAGCCGATGTCGCCGACCGTGATCGCGCCCTTGGGCAGCGCTTTCTTCACGGCGTGAAACGCGCTCCGATGCCCGCAGCCCGGGCACATCTGCGGAGGACGTCCGACCACCTCCTGGCTCGACGCGGCCACCTCCCGGGCTGGAAACGCCCGGGGCCAGGCCTCTGACAGCAGATCGTAGGTGCGCAGTGGGTCCATCTCCCCCATGAGCTGCTCCCGGTCTGTCCGCGCCCGGATTCGACACTTCACGGCGGCATCCCATGCGAACATCTTGATCTCGGTCTCCAGCACGCGGTCGAGCTCCTCGAGCACGTACACCTCGTCGTGCCCCTCCAGGAAGTCGACGATCTTCCGCCTCGGCAGCGGGTAGCTCGTGCCGAGCTTGAGCAGGGACACGGACTGACCGGTTTCGGTGAGCTTCTCCAGCACGGACATCGCCGGCAGCCCCGTCGCAATCACTCCCAGCCGTCTCCCCTCGATGGGCGACAGGCCGTTGGGGGTGAACACCTGGTTGTGCGAGCTCTCCTCGGCCCACTCACCGAAGGCCTCCAGCTTGCCCAGCGCGCGCCGCTTCAAGGGAAACACCGCGGCGGCGATAGGCCAGTATGGACCGTTCCTCGCGTCGTACCGCGGCGTCCAGTCCGGGCCATCGTCGGTGATCCCCTGGAAGTCGACGACCTCCCGGGCGTGGCAGACGTGGGTCGTCAGCCGAACGAACACCGGGGCGCGCCGCTCCCGGGAGACCCGAGCCGCCTCCCGATACATGTGGTAGGCCTCAGTGGGCGTGGCGGGCTCCAGCATGGGGATGTACGACATCCGGGCGAAGTGCCGGTTGTCCTGCTCGTTCTGAGACGAGTTGATTCCCGGGTCATCGCCCAGAATCACGACCATCCCGCCGATCAGCTCCATCAACGGGAGCTGGATCAGCGAGTCCGACGCCACGTTGAGTCCCACGGACTTGAAGAACACCGAGGAGAGGTGGCCGTTCATGGAGGCGCCCGCGGCGATCTCGAGGGCGACCTTCTCGTTGGTCGCGTACTCGAAGTGATAGCTGCGATCCGCTATGTCCACGAGCGAGAGCGCCTGTGCAATCTCCGGGGTCGGAGAGCCCGGAAAGGTGGTGATGACGCGGGTTCCGCAGTCGATCATCGACCGCGCCAGTGCGTGGTTGCCCATGACGAGCCCCGACCAGGGCTCTCGCTTCATCAGGTTCTCTTTCAGATTCGCCACGAGTCACTCCTGTTCGGGTGTCGCTGTCCCGATAGGGCAGGACGAGACAGTCCAGTCATAAGCTATGCAATTCAGATGCCAGAGAACGGCATCAAGGGGTCGGAGGGAGTGCGGATTGGTTTACGCCCCAGCCAGGCCGGGGATCTTGACGTCGGGAGGGATCACGAAGGTGCGCGTGCCCAGCTCCCGGTCGATCATGAATAAGCCGTTGCCCTGCTCACCGGCCAGCTTCAAGGTGTGGACCACACCATCGGCCGTGGCCTCCTCCTCCACCTGCTCCCCCACGAACCACTGGAGAAAGTTGTTGGTCGCGTGATCCTTCTCTTCGAGCGCCATGGTCACCAGGTTGTTTACCAGCCCGGTGACATGACGTTCGTGCTCGAGCACGCCCTCGAAGGCGTCCAGCGGCGACTTCCACTCGATGGGCGGCTGCTCGATGGTCCCCAGCTTCACACGCCCTCCGCGCTCGTCGATGAAGTTGAAGAACTTCATCGCGTGGGTCATCTCTTCGAGGGCCTGGATCTTCATCCAGCTCACACACCCCGCCAGGTTCAGATCGCCGAAGTAGGACGCCATGGAGAGGTACAGATACGAGGAGTACATCTCTGCGTTGACTTGATCGTTCAGCGCTTTTTCCATCTTTTTCGAGAGCATTGGTTCTCCTTTGTTCTTCGAGCAGCTTTGCACTTGTACCCTAGTGCGCCTACCACAGCTGTCAAGCCGCATTGTCCGACGCGCCGTCCAGACCGACCAACCGCACCGACCCGAGCTGCCGCACGACCACCTCCGAATCCGCGGTGGGCAGCTGGCACACCGTTCCCCGGCACACCTGCGCCGCCGCGACCCGCTGGCCCACGGCCAGGGCCACGAGGTCAGGTCGCGCCTTGCCGAACGCTTCCGTGAATTCAGCGTCAGCGCACAGCAGCACCCGGTTGGGCTGAAACACGCCGTGCACCGCCCGGATCAGCTCTCCACGACCGGACGCATCCCCTCCGCTGAACACCACCTGGGTCGGCGGGTGGAGGAGCAGATCGTGGGTAGCCAGCATCTGCGGGAGAGCTTGGGGGCGGTCCCGAAGCCAGGGCGTGTAGTACCGGATGGTCTCCTCGGCCAGCTCGCGCCAGTCCTCGCGGTCGAGCATCGCCGCCAGGCGGAGCAGGTTCGCCGCGGCCACCGAATTCCCGGAGGGCTCGGCGCCGTCGTGATCGTCCTTGAGCCGCAGCAGCACCGACTCGTCCTCCGCGCCGTTGGCGAAAAAGCCCCCGTCGTCGCGATCGTAAAACAGCTCGATCTGCCGCTCGGTCAACCGTTGGGCCCAGATCAACCAGCGGCAGTCGAAGTTGGTTTCGTACAGGTCCAGCAGCCCCTCGACGAGCAGTGCATAGTCCTCCAGGTACCCGTCGTGGGCGGCCTCGCCCAGTCGCCACCGCCGGTAGAGCGTCCGTTTCTCCTCGTCCCACAGCGCCGTGGTGACGAACTCCGCCGCACGGACGGCAGCGTCGAGGTAGCGTCCCTCCCCCAAGGCCTGGAACCCCCTCGCCAGGGCCGAGATGGTCAGGCCGTTCCACGCGCAGATCACCTTGTCGTCCAGCAGGGGGCGCGGGCGCAACGATCGCGCCTCGCGCAGCCGCCGGCGACCGGCCGCGAGACGCTCCGAGCACTCCTGCAGGGGTACGCCGTGCGCCACTGCCGTTTCCGCCACCGTACACCGCTCGTGCAGGACGTTCTTGCCGGTCAGCTCCCCGTGGGGGTCCTGCGCGTTGCCCGTCTGCGTGGCGCCGTAGTGGTCGCAGAACAGCGGTGCGTCCGCCCCGAGCAGCTCCTGGAGCTCGGTCCAGCTCCACACGTAGTAGGCCCCCTCGACCTTTTGGCTGCCGCCGGCCTCGGGCAGACTGTCCGCGTCTTCCGCCGAGTGGAAGGCGCCGCGCTCCGTGCTCGTCAGATCTCTGAGCACGTAGTCGAGGATCTCCCGCGCAACGACACCGTGCGCCCCCTCGCCCGTGAGCTGCAGCGCCTCGAGGTAGCTCCGGGCCAGCTGCGCCTGGTCGTACAGCATCTTCTCGAAGTGCGGCACATGCCACCTCGCGTCCACGCTGTAGCGGTGGAAGCCGCCTCCCACATGATCACGGATGCCGCCCTGGGCCATTTCACGCAGCGTCTCCAGGGTCATCTCCGCCGCCTCGATCTCGCCGCTGCGCGCGAACCACCGGAGCAGGAAATGAAACACCGCCGGCCGCGGGAACTTGGGTGCGCCACCAAAGCCACCGCGCTCGTGATCGAACACCTTGCGGAACCACTGGAAACCGTCGCTCTGCACCGACTCCCCGGGGGCTTGGGGCGCGGCGCTGTGGCGCAACGCCTTCTCCAACGCGGTCATGGTCTGCGAGGCCCCTGCGCGGATCCGCTCCCGCTCCTCCTGCCAAGCCTGCCCAACCCGCTCTATGAGGTCCCGAAACCCGGGCTGCCCCGGCCGGCCCGTCGGAGGGAAATAGGTCCCGCCGAGGAAAGGCTCCAGCCCCGGCGTCAGCCACACCGACATGGGCCACCCCCCGCTCCCCGTGGCCGCCTGCACATACGCCATGTAGAGGCGGTCCACGTCCGGCCGCTCTTCGCGATCGACCTTGACGTTGACGAAGAGCTCGTTCATGCGCGCCGCGAGCTGCGCATCTTCGAAGCTCTCCCGCTCCATGACGTGACACCAGTGGCACGTGGCGTAGCCCACCGACAAAAAGAGCGGCCGATCCGAGCGACGCGCCTCGGCGAAGGCCTCCTCTCCCCACGGGTACCAGTCCACCGGGTTGTGGGCGTGCTGCAGCAGATACGGGCTCTTCTGCCGGGCCAACCGATTAGGTCGACGTTCTGGGCTCTCCTCTGACATCCTCACACCTTTCTCCAACGGCTCATCGAGATACGCGAGGAAAACGCCGAAGGGCACAGAACAGCGTCGAGCGGGCGGTCAGAGCGAGCGGGTCATTCGATTCCGACGTAGGCCTTGATGTACTGGGCCCGCTCATACAGCCCGGCGTCCTGCTCGGCCCGGCTGAGCTTGCCTCGGAAGGCGTCCAGATCGTCATAGCCCTGCTCGTCCATCCAGGCCGTCACCTCGTCGAGCATCGTCTGGAGGTGGTCCAGCTTCTGCTTGAAGAACGCCGAAACCACCTGCACGGCCTGGGCACCGGCGAGCACCTGCTTCACCACGGAGCGCCCGTCGTGCAACCCGCGCGTCGCACAGAGATCCACCTGGAACTGCCCGGCGAGCAGCGCGATCCAGCGCAGCGTCATGCGGTACTCGTCCTCGTGGCTCAGGGAGATGCGACCCGCCACTTCCTGGCTGGAGAGGTCGATATCCGGGTGGTACAGCTTGTTGAACAGCACCAACCCCCTGGCGCCCCGGTCGACTAGCTTGCTGGCGATGCGCGGGAGGTTCGTGAAGTAAGGCGCCAGCTTGACCGCGATGGGAATCGAGATCCGGTCGGCCACCAGCCCGACGATGTCCAGGTAGACCCGCTCGACCTCTTCGCTCCGGGTGTCCGGGTCCGTGACCATGACGTAGATGTTCAGCTCCACTGCGCTCGCACCGGCCGCCTCGAGCTGTTTGGCGAACTCGATCCAGGTGTGGGTGCTCGTGCAGTTGACGCTGGCGATCACCGGAATCGAAACCGCTGCCGCCGACTTCTCGACCAGCTCCAGGTATTGCCTGGGGCCGTACCGGGTGGCGAGGTCGGCGTTCAGGTAGGCCAATGCCTCCGGGTGGATGTCACCCTTGAGCGCCTCGGTGGTTTCCTCGTAGTCGACCCGAATCTGCTCCTCGAACAGGGACTTGAGGATGACCGCGCCGGCGCCTGCCTCGGCGCACTGCACCACCCCATCCACGCTGTTGGTCATCCGGCTGGAGCCGACGATGATGGGGTTCTTCAGCTCCAGTCCCAGGTAGGTCGTGCTCAGATTCGCCATGATTGTGCTCCACCGGTAGCTCTGGTGGCCGGAAGCTTGGCACAGCGCTCCAACCCAGTCAACACGGGCGGGGCCGCTCCGGTCGACCTTGATCCGGGTCCTCTCACCGCTCTCATCCTCCTGCTTTACTGGCTTCCACCAACCTCGGGTTGTCCACGAGCTCTCCGCAGCGGCACTTGACGCGCCGGTCGTCAGCGAAAAACTCCACTTCTGCTCCGCACTTGGGGCATGGTTCCTCGAACACTTCGGCAGCTCGATACGAGGGATCAGCGCTTGGGCACTTCATGGGCTTTGCTCTCCTTCTGCCTATTGAAGACTGTGCTCCTCATAGGCGCCCGGCAAAGTGCAATCCACGCGCCAGGAGGACCGCCAGCATATATTCAATAAATAAAGACAAGTGGTTAGGGTCAGTACAGCGCTGACTTCAGGCCGTCGTCCCCGTCTCATCTGTCTCATTTGAACGTCTCAGTGGTCAGGGTGTTCCAGAATCCCTGGGTCGTGAGACAGCCATGGGGTTGCAACCGGAATCAATCGTAGGCGCTGCGCTCCTGCTCGTACAGCCTCCGCAGCAGACCGGGATAGATTGGAAAGCGGTCCGCCAGATCGAGGGTTTCCTCGCGCAGCAGTCGGAGCTTCACCTTGTCGTCAGAGTGGTCCAGGGCCCTGGAGATGACCTTTCCGAGCTCCCGCATTTCCACCTCGGTCATGCCCCGGGTGGTCATGGCGGGTGTTCCAATCCGGATGCCGCTGGACTTGGTGGGCGGCAGCGGGTCGAAGGGGATCTGGTTGTTGTTCACCGTGATACCGATCTCCTCGAGAATGCGCGTGGCCTGGATGCCGTTCACGCCGTGACTGCGCACGTCGACCACGATCAGGTGGTTGTCGGTGCCGCCGGTGACCAGCCGGAAATCGTGGGCAAGAAGCTCCTCGGCGAGGGCCCTGGCGTTGGCGAGGATCTGCGCCTGATAGCGCTGGAACCCGGGAGCGAGGGCCTCGGTAAAGGCTACGGCCTTGCCCGCGATGACGTGCATCAGGGGGCCGCCCTGGATCCCCGGGAACACCGACGAGTCGACCGCCTTGGCGTGCTCCTCCTTGCACAGGATGATGCCGCCCCGGGGGCCGCGCAGGGTCTTGTGGGTCGTGGTGGTGACCACGTCACAATAGGGCACCGGAGTCGGGTGCAGCCCGGCCACCACCGGTCCGGCGATGTGGGCGATGTCCGCCATGAGATAGGCGCCGACCTCCCTGGCCACCTCGGCGAAGAGCTCGAAGTCGATGGCCCGGGGATAGGACGAGGCGCCCACCACGATCAGGTTGGGCTTGGTCTCCTGAGCGATCCGTCGCACCTCTTCGACGTCGATCCGCTCGGATTCGCGGTCGACGCCGTACCGGACGATGTCGAAGACCTTGGACGAGAAGTTCTTGGGGTGTCCGTGGCTCAGGTGGCCACCCTGGTCGAGGTGCATGCCGAGGATCCGGTCCCCCGGCTTGAGCAGCGCGAAGTAGGCCGCCATGTTCGCCTGGGAGCCCGAGTGGGGCTGCACGTTGGCGTGCTCGGCACCGAAGAGCTTCATGGCGCGCTCGATGGCCAGCCGTTCGGCCACGTCCACGTACTTGCAGCCGCCGTAGTACCGCCGCCCTGGATAGCCTTCGGCGTACTTGTTGGTGAGAACCGTGCCCTGGGCGTCCAACACGGCCATGGAGACGTAGTTCTCGCTGGCGATGAGCTCGATGTCGGTCTGCTCTCGCCTCACCTCGTCCAGCACTGCCTCATAGAGCTCGTGGTCCACCCTGCGTAGGTCGTTCAGCATCCTCTTCTCCGCCGATTCATCGCAGTCTTCAGGGGTCCCCTGCGGGATGTTGGTGAATCAATCAAGCGCCGTCCAGGAGCGAGCGCTCATTCTGCTCGAACCAGGAGCCGGGGTCTGAGAGGTAGGCCTGCATGTCGGCGAGCAGCTGCACGTGAGACCGCTCCTCGGCGATCATCTCCTCGAGGAATCTGGTCTCGAGCGGCTCCGTCGCCTCGGTCAGCTGTTGGGTGTAGAAGTCCACCGCCTTGCGCTCGAAGTCGAGCCCGATCTCCAGCGCGGAAAGATCGTCGGTGGACGCGTGAATGTCCTTGCCGTGCTTGGCCGCCACGTCCCGGAAGAACTGCACCAGATCGTCCTTGCGGCGCTCCTCCACCATCTCCTCGAGCTCGGCCGCCCAGTCCGAGCCGCCGCTGATGCGGTCGTAGATCTTCTGGATGGTGCGCGTGTGAAACACCTCGTCCTGCGCCAGCATGCGGAAGATCTCCACGCCGGCCGGGTTCTGACAGTTCTGCAGCGCGTTCTGGTAGAAGTGCTGCCCCTTCTCCTCCATCTCCAGGGCCGTGGTGAGCATCTTGAGCGCACGGTCGGTACGTTCCGTCATTTCAGATCCTCCAGCTCATGGCTGTGTTGCCCGGGGCGCCGGTGCTCCGAGCGGCTAGTCCTCGATGGCGAACCGCGCCTGGCTGGTTTCGCCAGGAATGAACTCGCCCACGGGCACCAGCTTCTTGTTGAACTTGACGCAGTCTACCACCACGTCCCAGAGCGCGGAAAGCTGTTTGATCTCGTCCGGTCCTTCGGGAACCAGCTCCACCAGGGTGTTGTCGATATTGATCTTCATCGTTCGTTCTCCTATCGCCTTTGAACCGCGAGCCGGGGCGCGGGCCCCTTGGTTTTAGTTCTCCACGAGCACGTACTCGTCGTATTCCACTTCGAACCGCAGCTTGTGGTTGGCCTCCTCATGGGCCAGAGACAGCAGTGTGCTTCGCAGCTCCTTGTCATCGGTGGACGCAGCGAGATCCGAATAGAGCTTGAACGCCGCCTTCTCCTTCTTCATGGCCACGATCAGCGCGTCCTGATAGCTCATGTCCGGGATGATCTCGGCTTCTACCAGGTAGTCCCCGACCTTGAGGTCGAGAATGCTCTTTTGCGCGGGAAAGAGCTTCTTCCCGGCCTTGATCGCCTCGAGCTTGGCCTTGTGGCCCGCCTCCTCCAGGGCGAACCCCAGCAACGCCTTCTTCATCCATGCCTTTTCCACCTGGTTGGCCAGGGTCTGGTAGAAGGCCGCCGCCTCCTCCTCGCCGGTGATCGCAAAGTCCAGGATGTCGTTTATCGAGCTCCAGCTGCTCATGGTGCCTCCTGTTGTAGGAATCAGCTTCTCGGTCATGCGGAAAAGAGCTCAATCGAGTCTCAGGGGAGCATAACTTGAAGCATGCGAAATGGACTCAGCAAAGCACGTGCCAGTACGCAGTGCGACCAAGAGCTCTAGGCAGTATCAACATGCTTTCAATGCCTTATATACTAACCACAAAACAGGTGGGCTCGGGCGACTGTCTCACAACCACCGCAGAGGCACAGCTGAAACCACTGTCGGTGAGGTGTGAGACACTCGCCTTGAGGGGAATGAGACAATCTGGTACACCTTTCCCAATGGAAGATGTCACCCGAGTCTTGTTCGTGGACGCAACCAATGGTGGCCTGAGCCTGATGGCCGAAGGACTGCTCAGCAGGCTTGGCAGCGCCTCGCTGGAGGTCACGAGCGCCGGATTGGCAGCCGGGGAGCTGCAGGCACTTGCGGTTCGGGTCATGCAGGAGCGCGACTGTGACATCTCGCTGTGTGAGCCGAAAAGCCTGGCAGGGCTGGAGCAGCAGGGAATGGACCTGGTGGTCACCGTCGGCCCGACGGCCCGGAACCCGGACCTCGAAATTCACCCTTCGGGAGATAATGGGGGAATGTCCGGGTATCTGGAGATCCTCCACCGAGGCGCTCCGGTGCGGCTGCATTGGGCGCTGGACGACCCGGCCGACGTCCAAGGAAACGAAGCCACCCGCCTTCGGGCGTACCGCGAGGCAAGGGACGAGCTGGAGCGCCACGTGCGCGTCCTGGTCAATGAGGGCTACCTCTCAGCGCTGTCCATCCAGCGGCAGCGCCTGGAGCACCTGGCCGATTTGATGGAGGACGGCGTGGTGGCTCACGACCGTCAGCGTCGCTTCTACATCTTCAACCGGGCGGCCGAGCTGGCAACAGGCTATTCCCGCGATGACGTCCTTGGGAGGGACTGCCACGAGGTTTTCCCACCCCACGGCCTCTGCGGCGCGAACTGCGCCTTTCAGAACGGTCCCCCCGACCAGCTGGGCCAGCGCTCCTACGAGCTCGCCTACACATCTCCGGACGGAGACCAGCGCAGGCTGAAGGTGACCTCCCGCCCCGTCGTCTCGAGCACCGGCACCGACGGGGATGTGCTCGCGGTCATTCGGGACTCCACCGAGGTGAACGAGCTGCGCTACCGGCTCGATCGGCTGCACCAGTTCCACGGCATGGTCGGCGCCTCTGCGAGCGTGCGTGAGGTCTTCGACACCATCCGCCAGGTGGCGACGTCAGACTACCCGGTGCTGATCACCGGCGAGAGCGGCACCGGCAAGGAGCTCGCCGCAGGCGCAATCCATCAGGAGAGCCTTCGTCGGGGCGGCCCCTTCGTCCCGGTCAATTGCGGGGCCCTGCCGGAGAACATCTTGGAAAGCGAGCTCTTCGGGCATGTGCGGGGCGCCTTCACCGGCGCCATCCGCGCCAAGAAAGGGCGCTTCGAGCTGGCTGACCGAGGCACGCTGTTCCTCGATGAGGTGGGAGAGCTCACCCCGGCCTTTCAGGTGAAGCTGCTTCGCGTGCTGCAGGAGCAGCGATTCGAGCGGGTCGGCGGCGAGAAAGTGGTGACCGTGGACGTGCGCATCATCGCCGCCACGAACCGCGATCTCCGGGAGATGATCCGGGAAGGCTCCTTCCGGGAAGACCTGTTCTACCGGCTCTGCGTGGTGCCCATCGAGATCCCTCCACTCCGTGCCCGCCGGGAGGACTTCCCGCTGCTCGTGGAGCACATTCTCGGGTCCATTCGGCAGCAGTCCCCGAAGACGCTGACCGGTGTGTCGGACGAGGCGCTGTCGCAGCTCCTGAAACATCATTGGCCCGGGAACATCCGCGAGCTCATCAATGCCCTTCAGTTCGCCTCGGTACGGTGCGACGGCGACATGATCCTGACCCGCCACCTCCCCCCGGAGATCCAGACTGCCGACGGCGCCGCGATCCACGGCACGCCGAGTGCAGCTCCGGAACAGCGCGAGAGCCGCGCCGTGGGGGGGCGGCGGCCAAAGCTCACGTCGGATCAGGTCCGGCATGCCCTCGCCGAGGCCGGGGGCAACAAGGTCAAGGCTGCCAAGCTCCTGGGGGTCGGCCGGGCAACGCTCTATCGGTTCCTCAGTGACAATCCTGTCTCATGACCGGGACACTTTCCCGAGGATTGTCTCACTATAGCGCCTGCTGAAACACATCCTGAGGTCCGCGAGGCCCTTTGCCGGCGCAACAGCACATTAAAACCTCTGAAATTGCTCATATTGCTGTCAAGTCCATTCGCCTGGCATCCACCTTGCTTATTACTTCCTCAGCACCCAAGGAGGAGCCAACATGGCACACTTGAAGCTGAAGACTCCGCGAACGACCCTCCGCCAGACGTACACCTACCTGGGCTGTCCCCTCGCCAATCGGCAGCCGTGGTGCTACCGCATCTGCAAACCTACCCAGGGACACGGACTCTGCGGCCGCATCGCACCCCACTGCCACACGGGAAGCACGCAGCGCGCCATCGCCAACTACAAGCCGAAGAGCGCCTGATCCGGCACCGTCGCCGGTCTTCGGTTCACGAAGCCCCGGCCATCTGCTAAAAAGACCCCTTTCCAGAAAAGTGAGCTGCCTATGAGCAACGCATTCGAAGCAGTCAAGATTACGGATCGGGTGTACTGGGTCGGCGCTGTGGATTGGGAGCTCCGGAGCTTCCACGGCTACCAGACCTCCCGCGGGACCACGTACAACGCCTACCTGATCGTGGCCGACGAGATCACACTGGTGGACACGGTGAAACCGCCGTTCCTGGACGAGATGCTGTCACGCATCTCCTCCGTGGTG
This sequence comes from bacterium, assembly GCA_043825095.1. Lineage (GTDB taxonomy): Bacteria > Myxococcota_A > Polyangia > HGW-17 > JAJRWW01 > JBDRSE01. The sequence goes on along the minus strand of JBDRSE010000175.1, from coordinate 125 downwards.
GACCCGGCGGAGATCAGCAACATCGTGTCCAACCACGCGGAGCTGGACCACTCCGGAAGCCTGCCGGTGATGTGCAGCCGGTACCACCCCAATCGGGTGATCGCCTCCAAGCAGGGGCAGAAGGC
>JBDRSE010000174.1:0-8413 GCA_043825095.1 bacterium | reverse complement strand
CCGGGTCCCTGGCGCTCCAGCACACGGACCAGATACCCTCTGCGCACTTGCGGATACCGGCACGGCACTCGCCCACGTCGGTCCCACAGTCCATGTAGATGTCCTCGTCGGTGGCGCCGTCGCAGTCGTTGTCCAGGCCGTCGCAGATCTCGGGCGAGGGCCCGAGGGCGCCGTTGCAGGCGCCCCAGGCGCCGCCCACGCAATCCTGAATTCCGGGCCGGCACACGCCGGCGTCTGTGCCGCAGAGCTGCGTGGTGCCGTTCACACAGGAGCAGCCCTCGTCGACCGAGCCGTCGCAGTTGTCGTCGAGGCCGTTGCAGATCTCCTCCTCGGCCGGTCCGACCTGGCCCACGCAGCTGCCCCAGGTGCCGCCGGCGCAGGTGGCGAAGCCCGAGCGGCAGATGCCGACATCGGTGCCGCAGACCTGGCGCAGGTTCTCGTCGACCAGCCCGTCGCAGTCGTTGTCCAGGCCGTCGAAGCAGCGCGTCTCCACGAGCCCACCGCCCGCACAGTCCGGGTCCGCGCAGTCGATCAAGCCGTCGCAGTCATTGTCCAGACCGTCGTCACACCGCTGCTCACTTCCCGCGAGCTGGCAGTCCGGGTCGTCGCAGTCCACCAGGCCGTCGCAGTCATTGTCTGCGCCGTCCGAGCAGTGCTGCGCAGAGCTCTCCGACTCGGCGCAGGTCCAGGCGACCGTGCGGACCAGCTCGAGGACGAGGCCTTCGGAGCCCACCACGAACAGGTGTCTCGGAGTCACCCAGGCGGCCTCGAGATCCTGAGTGACTCCGGACCGCACCGGTGTCCAGCCGCGGCCGTCGTAGTGCAGGATCGCGCCCTCCTTGCCCACGGCGAAGACGTCGTCGGGCGCCGCGGCGGCCACAGCCCTCAGATCCAGGCTGGTGCCCGAATCCTGCGCGCTCCACTCGACGCCGTCGTAGTGCAGGATCGCGCCGTTGCTGCCGACGGCAAAGACATCGTCCGGCCCGGTCCCGCCCAGGGCGTAGAGAAACTCGCCGCTGTCGAGCCACTCGGTGCTGACATCGATGTCCATGTCGGTCCAGTCGGTGCCGTCGAAGCGCACGACGAACGGGACCGCCATGATGAATCCGTCGAGGCCCGCAAAGAACACGTCCGTAGGGCCGCTCCCCCACACCGCGGTGAAATTCGCGTCCGAGCGCTGATACACCGGGGACCACGCGTTTCCGTCGTACCGCACGACCGTACCCACGCTGCCGTCGTACTTGACCGCGTACACGTCGTGGGGACCGCTGCCCCAGATGGCGCGATAGAACTCGTCCTGTCGGGACGTCATCTGGGTCCAGCCGACGCCGTCGAAGCGCACGATCGTGTTGTAGCCGCCGACGGCGAAGACATCGTCCGGGCGGCTCCCCCAGACGGCCGTCAGATCCTCGGTCGTACCGGAGCCCACGGGGCCCCAGTCGTTGCCGTCGTAGTGCAGGATCATGCCGTCGTCGCTCACGACGAAGACGTCCCCCGGCCCGGTGCCCCAGACAGCCGCCAAATCCGCCGAAGTGCCGGAGTCATGGCTGGGCCAGCTACTGCCGTTGAATCGAAAGACAGCGCCCTGCCAGCCGAGGGCGAAGATGGTGCCCGGCCCGGTGCCCCACATGGACTTGATGGACTCGGTGGAGTCGACATCGATCCGCGCCCAGCCGGTGCCGTCAAAGTGAATGACCCGCCCTTCGTCTCCGAAGACGAAGACGTCCCGGGAACCGCTGCCCCAAATGCCGTTGTAGTTGATCCCCTCCTGCGGATCCGGGTTCTGGTACACCAGCGTCCAGGAAACCCCGTCGTAGTGGAACACCTCGCAGTCCCATCCGTTGAGCACATAGACGTCCCGGGGGCCGGCCCCCCACACGCCGGCGAGGAACCGCGACGTGGGGGAGCTCATGTGGGTCCACACGCTGCCGTCGTAGTGCACGATCTCGCCCTCCTCCCCGGTGGCGAAGACGTCGTTGGGGCCGCTTCCCCACAGCGCGGTGAAGACCGTGGTAGCGTCGGTCACCATGGTGGACCAGCCGGCGCCGTCGTAGTGCAGAATCTCTCCCCTGGTGGAGTAGCTGCCGCCATAGGCGAATACATCGCCCGGGCCGGTGCCCCACACGCCGACCAGATCCTGGGTCGCGCCCGACTCCATGGTGGTCCATTCGACACCGTCGTAGTGGCGAATGATCCCCTGCTCGCCGACGACGAAGACATCGTCGGGCGCGCTCCCCCACACGCCCAGGAGATTCGCGCTCGTGTGGGTGCTCATCTCCTGCCACGAGCTGCCGTCATAGTGAATCACCGTCCCGGACCAGCTCACGGTGAAGATGTCGTCGGGGCCGCTGAGCCAGATCCCCTCTTTGTAGTCGTCGTTGGACAGGTCCATCTGCGCCCAGCCGATCCGGTGGCAGTCCGCGAGGCCCCGGACGCAATCGTCGGTGCAGCCGAGCCTTCCCCGGTCAAAGCCGTAGGAGAGGCAGCTCTCCCCTTCGGGGGGGGTGCCCTCGCAGTCTTCGCCCTCCTCGATGACGCCGTCGCCGCAAACCGGCTCGCCGGGAAACACACACGTCTGGGTGAGCTCGTGGCAGACCTTGCCGGGCGGGCAGATGCGGCCCCCGCTGCACTCGGTGCTCTGGGAGCCGATGCAAGAGCCGCCAGGCACCAGCACCATCGCCGAAAGCACGGCAGCGCACGCCCACCCAAACTCATCAGATCGAGAAACGCTCATCATGTCCTCCGGCAAACAGTGTCTGCCGTCCCCTCAGAACCGGAACCCGGTCGTGAAGGTCGCACCGTTGGGCGCCACCGACGGCGCAATGATCACTCGATCCGCGAGGTTCTTCTTCCCCGCGCTCGACTTCTCGCGCAGCGCCCGGGGGAGGTTGAGCAGCACCAGCGTCAACCCCGCGGCAAGGACGCCGCCGCTGGCGACCAGGAGGCCGACCGCGACCCCGCGCTCGAGCTCGGCCTTGGACCGCAGATCGACCATCCAGCCGGGGCGGTCCTCCGGCAGGCAGCCGTCCGGGCACTCGTCCGTGAGGCCCTGGTCGTACTTGCGGAAGGACGCGACGGCCTTGACCGCCATGGGGACCCCAGCCGCGGCCACTGCCAGGCCGACCCCCACCACGGTCCACGGGATCCAGCGCTTCCAGCGCCGGACCAGCTTCAGCTTCCTGATCGGCAGCGGATCCAGCAGCACCTTGACGGTCCGGCCCGGAAACACGCTCACGGTCTTGGTCTCCGTGAGATACTTGCGTTTGCTCGCCACCAGGACGTGGGTGCTCGCGAGCACGATCCTGGTGGCCTTGCCGGGCGCGATGAACAGGAGCTTGCCGTCCAGGGTCACCCGGACGCCCGGGCGCTTGCACTCCACCCGAACGCGTCCCAGCCGGCCCATCAGCAGGCGCATGTACATCTGGGCCTGCTTGAAGTGCTTCTTGATGGGGGCCTCGCCGTACCGCAGGGAATGCTTCAGGTTCCGGTACGCGTCCAGCGGGCGCTCCAGGTTGACGTAGCACTCCGCGATGTTGTACGCGATGGCCGGGTGGTCCCAGACCTTGATGGCCTTGAGGTACTCTCGCAGGGCCTCCTTGTACTGGGAGTCCTCGAAGAGCTTGTTGCCCTTCCTGTACATCGCCAGCGCCTTGACCCGGTCCTCCGCCGAGACCCCCTTGGCCCACGGCTTGACCGGCGCCGGTGGTCTTCTCACCTTGGCCGGGGCCGACGGCCCCGGCACGCCGCTCGGCGGCGGCTTGACCGGCGTTTCGCCAGCCGGTGCAGACCGAGCGGCTGCGGCCCCGGCGACCAAGACGCAGCAGGAAACGACGGCAATACAGGGCCAACGTCGACACTCCGGGGACAAGCGAACCATCGAATCGTGCCTCCACGGTCCGGCCCGCGCAGCGCGAAGCCGAGGGATACTCCTAGGTCGTTGATAGAGCGCCGAAAGACCCTTGGACACTACCAACGAAGCACCCTTCTGCGCAATCCGATTTGCGCGAGTCGACCGGAATCGGTGCTATGCTCTGAGGCCCCCAAACGGGCCGGAGCGCGAGCCATGAAGACACTGCTGAGCTTGATCCTGAAACCCGCCCTGACCGGCAGCTGCCGGGCCATTCTGCTCAGCGGCAAACGCAAACCCGCCGAGCTGCGCGCGAAGGCGCTGATCAAGCGGCTCGAGAAGGCTCGGAAGCGCACGGGCAGGTAGCGGGCGTCTCTGTCGGTTGACGCTGCCCGATCCGGGGCGATACAACTACCATCATGTCGAGAGGACGCGACAGCTCCAGCGACCCCGGCGACCGCGACGACCCTGGCGACCGCGACGACCCCGGTGACCGCGACGGACGAGGAGGCCGTGAGATCCGGCCCCCGCTGCGGGCCTGGGAGCACGTGCTCCCCGGCGGGTGGAAGGTCCTGGCCGGCAAGACCGACGAGGACAACGACCGCCTGAGCATCAAGCTCGCCCGGGCCAACGACTGGTGGTTCCACGTGCGCGGCATGCCGGGGAGCCATGTGCTGCTGTTGGCAAAGGAGGGCGAGGAGCCCGACCGCGAGACGCTGAAGCGAGCGGCGGCCGTGGCGGCCCATTATAGTAAGGGCCGCACCGGGGGCGTGGTCCCGGTGTCGGCGACCCTGGCCAAGTACGTCAGCAAGCCCCGCGGGGCCAAGCCGGGCACGGTCCAGATCCGCAAGGAAGTCGTGTTCAAGGTCCGCCCCGCCCTTCCGGACGAAGGATAGCCCCGGCCTGGACGACAGCGGCGAGCCGATGCTCAACTGGTGGCCGTTCCTCTTCTATTGAACTAGAATGCTCGATTGGATTGAGACGAGGTAGCGTGACCATGGCCACGAAGCAAGCCGCCGCGACAACATACGGGCTCAAGCAGCCCCACGGGCTCTCCCCCCGGATCCAGTGGCTCCGGGACTACTACTTCCAGGGCGTCGAGCGGGCGTGGAACAACGAGTTCACCTGCTTCACCACGGGCAAGCCGTGGGACGTGCTCTACGACGAGCTCACTTTCTACATCGTGCCGGAGAGCTACGCCTTCTTCCAGCCGTTCCGCGGCTCCACGCTCCAGGCGGCGTTGCCCGTCACCTTGCCGCGCAAATTCTGGCAGTGGAGCCTGGCCGAGCGGCGGGCCTGGTTCATCAAAGAGGTCATGGTCCGGTATCTGCCCCAGGAGGTCCTCCCGGGCGACCTGATCGCCGGTGGACGCTTCAACGTCATCGCGTCCCGGTGCTGGTCGCGCACCGAGGCCTGGCTGCGGGACAAGCTGGTCTACGGCCTCCCCGGCACCCGCACCGGAGTGCGGGACGCGGTGAAGTGGTTCCACAACCACGGCTACGGCAACGCCGGCGCCACCAGCGGTCACCTGATCCCCGACCACGAGCGGGCCCTCACCGTCGGATGGAAGGGCATCTATAAAGACCTGGAGGGGCGCTACGAGGCCCTCCCCTTCCACGAGCAACGGGGCAAGCGGGGCTGCCAGCTCCGCGCCATGATGACCGCGGCCACCATGCCTCGCGACCTGGCAAAGTGCTACGCCGACCTATGCCGAAACCTGGCCGAGAAGGAGAGAGGGCCTAAACGGAAGGCCGAGCTCCTGCTCATGGCGAGCAACCTGGACCAGGTGGGCTGGGAGCCGCCCACGACCTTCTGGGAGGCGGTCCAGTCCCTATGGCTCAACCACATGCTCGTCATGGCCGACGAGAACTACCCCGGGCCGGGCGTCAGCTTCGGTCGCATCGACCAGTACCTGCTGCCCTTCTGGGAGTCGTCCCTGGCCGACGGCATGGACCGGGAGTTCGGCAAGGAGCTCCTCAAGTGCTTCTGGGTGCACGCCAACACGGCCTACGACGCGATGATCCGCGTCGGCGGCAACCAAGGCATCACCGCCGGGTTCGGCCAGCTCATCACCCTCTCGGGCATGGGGCCGGGCGGCAAGGACATGACCAACGACCTCACCTACGCCATCCTCGAGGTCATCGACGAGATGAACCCGATCCTGGAGCCGAAGCCCAACGTGCGAATCCACCGCGGGACGCCCGAGGCGCTGCTCGACAAGCTGGTGGAGATGATCGGCACCTGTCAGGGGGCGCCCTTCCTGCTCAACTTCGACGAGCGATCCATGGCCGGAATGCTCCGGGAGGCGAAGCTGGCCGGACTCGAGAAGCTCATCCATGAGGGGAACGTTCATGACTACGCGCCCGTGGGCTGCCTCGAGAACACCATGGTCGGCAACGACCGGTCGGGCACGGTCGACGTGAACCTGAACCTGCTCAAGGCGGTGGAGCTGGCCCTGACCGGCGGCTGCGACCTGATCCCCGCCGTGGACCCCATCACCGGGAAGGCGGATCCCGTCAAACAGGACGGACCCGCCACCGGGGACGCGACGATCTTTCGCTCCTGGGACCAGTTCTGGAACGCGTACGAGCTCCAGACCCGCCACATCGTCGAGCGGTGCGTGGAGCTCTACGAACGCAGCGAGCGGATCCGCGCGGAGTTCTGCCCTACCCCATACTTATCCACCCTCGTGCGTGGCTGCGCCGAGAAGGCCACCGATATCACCCGCGGCGGCGCGGAGATCAACTTCGTCACCGTGGAGGCGGTCACCTTCGCCACCACCGTGGACTCTCTGCTCGCCATCAAGGAGCTGGTCTTCGACGCAGGCAAGTGCACCCTCGCCGAGCTGCTCCGGGCGCTGCGAGACAACTGGGAGGGGCACGAGGTGCTCCAGGCCTGGGCCAAGCACAAGGCGCCCAAATATGGGCGGGACGACGACGCGGCGGATGCCATGGCGAGACGGGTAATGGAGCTGTGGACGAGGGAGGTCTGGCGGCACCGCACGAGCTCCACCGGCCGACAGTTCCGGCCCGGGATGCTGAGCTGGAACTACTGGGTCGGCGACGGCTACGTGCTGGCGGCCAGCGCGGACGGACGGCCCAAGGGGCAGTTCCTCTCGAACGCCATCTGCCCGTCCAACGGCGCGGACACCCTGGGGCCCACCGCCAACGCCAACTCCGTGGGCACCGCCCTCGGCGGCCGCTCCGGTAACGGGGGCGGAGATTTCGAGGATTTCGTCAACCTGCTCCCCAACGGCGCGAGCCACACCATCACCTTCAACCCCTCCCTGCTCCGCGACCCGGAGCACCGGAACAAGTTCAAGGCATTTCTCAGGGGTTACTGTGAAAATGGCGGTACGGCGCTACAAATTAACATCGTGGACCCCCAGATGCTCAGGGACGCGCAGACGAACCCACAAGACTACCGACACCTGCTGGTGCGGGTGACCGGATACAACGCCTACTTCGCCTCCATCGGCCGAGAGCTCCAAAACGAGCTCATCGCCCGGGAGAGCCACAACCAGTGGTGATGACGGTCGTGTTGGACGCCAATGAGCTGCGGGCCACCGTGCTCAACATCCAACGGATGTCCACCGAGGACGGCCCGGGAATCCGTACCACGGTCTTCCTCAAGGGCTGCAGCCTGGCGTGCCATTGGTGCCACAACCCCGAGTCCATCTCCCCCCGGCCGCAGGTGGTCTGGAACGACTTCAAGTGCATCGGCTGTCACAGCTGCATCACCGTCTGCCCGGAGCGGGCACTGACCGCAGAGCCGGAGGCGATTCGGCGCGCGACGACCTGTAGGGTTTGCGGCGGTTGCGTACAGGAGTGCCCGAGCACTGCCATGGAGCTGCTCGGTGTGCAGTGGGCCCTCGATGCGCTCGTCCGCGAGGTCGCCAAGGACCGGGCGTACTTCGAAGCGTCTCGGGGGGGAGTCACCGTGTCCGGCGGCGAACCCGCGCTGCAGGTGCGCTTTGCCGAGGTCTTTCAGCAGCGTTGTCGGGACCAGGGCCTGCACGTCGCCGTGGACACCTGCGGCCAGTGCGCAGAGGCGGTCCTGTTGCGGCTGGTGAAACACGCCGACCTGGTGCTCTACGACCTCAAGACCGTGGACTCTGCCGAGCACGAGCGGCTCACCGGTCAGCCGAACGACCGGATCCTCGCGAACCTGCAGGCGCTGCGCGCCCACATGCGCCGAAGCGCGCTTCCGGCCGAGCTGTGGATCCGCACGCCGCTGGTGCCGGGGGACACGGCAACCGCGGAGAACGTGCGCGCCATCGGCGAGTACCTCACGCGCACCCTGGACGGCGTCGTGGCCCGGTGGGAGCTGTGCACCTTCAACAATCTGTGCGAGGACAAGTACCGACGCCTCGGCAGGACCTGGCGCTATGCCGGCCGAAAACCGCAGTCGCCCGAGGAGCTCGCTCGGCTCCAGGCGATCGCGCGCGCCGCCGTGGCAACGCCAGACATCGTCCACGTTCCCGGGGCTCCCCGGGCGGAGCAGTGAACTGATGAACCGTACCCTGACCCAGCAGGCCATGGAGGCCTTCGAGCCGGATCAGAAGAT
>JBDRSE010000173.1:0-3559 GCA_043825095.1 bacterium | reverse complement strand
TGGATCCCTTCTGCTGTACCGGCGCCTGGGACGCCGGGTGTGTAGCGCTCTGCATCAGCCCCTGCGGCGAGAGCTGCGGCGTGGCGTGCGGGGATGGCCAGTGCGACGCGTCCGAGGACTGCGCCGGCTGTTCGGCGGACTGCGGCGTCTGTCCGGTCTCCTGCGGTGACGGCATCTGCCAGGTTCCGGCGGGGGAGAACTGCTGGAGCTGCACCGGCGACTGCGGCGCCTGCGCCGGGGGAGACGGCTGCTCCGCCACCCAGGAGCCGGGCTGCGCCGGCTGCCCGTGCCTCGCCTGCGTGTGTGCCCAGGACCCCTTCTGCTGCAGCGTGGAGTGGGACGAAACCTGTGTCACGCGGTGCATCTCCTGCAGCCAGAGCTGCCCGCCGGCCTGCGGGGACGGAATCTGCGACGGCGCGGACGGCGAGCACTGCCAGAGCTGTCCGGCGGACTGCGGCGGGTGCGGCGGCTGCGGGGACGGCCTGTGCGCCAGCGGCGAGGGCGAGGACTGTACCGGGTGTCCGGCAGACTGCGGGAGCTGCCCGGTGAGCTGCGGGGACGCGAGCTGTGACCCCGGGGCGGGGGAGCACTGCCTGAGCTGTCCCGCCGACTGTGGCGTCTGCACCGGCAGTGATCCATGCGCTGTCGACCAGGGCACGGGGTGTGGAGGGTGCGACTGCGAGGCGTGCGTGTGCAGCCTGGACCCGTACTGCTGCAATGTGGCCTGGGACGTCCATTGCGTGGCCTCCTGCGCGGACACCTGCGGCGGCGACTGCGGGGGGGTGGCCTGCGGGGACAGCCAGTGCGACCCGGGGCTGGGGGAGTGGTGCGCCACCTGCAGCGCTGACTGCGGCGCCTGCGGCACGTGCGGCGACGGCTTCTGCCAGGTGTCGGCCTTCGAGGACTGCACCACGTGCGCCCCGGACTGCGGCGCCTGCGGCACCTGCGGTGACGGGATCTGCGACCTTGCGCTGGGAGAGGACTGTGACAGCTGCCTGGTGGACTGTTCCACCTGCTATCGGTGCGGCAACGGCGAGTGCGAGCTCGACCGCGGAGAGACCCCCGCGATCTGCCCGCAGGACTGCTTCTGCGGCGATCTGGTCTGTGACCGGACCACGGGCGAGGATGCGCTCACCTGTCCCAGCGATTGCTTCTGCGGCAACGGGACCTGTGAGCCCCAGGACGGCGAGACCGAGTCGCTGTGCTGGGTGGACTGCTTCTGCGGCGACGGCCTGTGCCGTTGGCAGCTCACCGGGGAGACCTGCCGGACCTGCGAGGACGACTGCGGAGACTGTAATGGATCCTCGGACGGCTGCGTCGAAACCCCGAACGAGGTGGGCTGCACCGGATGTACGTGCCTCGACTGCGTGTGCAACATGGATCCGCGCTGCTGCGCCGAAGGCTGGACAGCCACCTGCGTCGCGCTCTGCACCCAGTCCTGCGGCCAGACCTGCCCCTGAAGAAACCAGCAGACATGCAAAGACGTACCGTGAAAATCGCCGTGGGGTTGCTGGTCGGGATGCTCCTTGCGCTGGGCCAGTCGACGTGCAAGCGGGAGCTCGGCGGCTCCTTCGGCGGCAAGCCGAAGAAGCGCAAATCGCTCCGAGACGCGGCCGCCGCGCGCGCGGCGGCAAAGGTGGGCAGGGTCCTTTTGTACACGGCAAAGTGGTGTCCCCACTGCCATCAGCTCAAGCACGAGGTGTGGGAGAAACCGTCCGGGGAGGCGCTCCTGGGCGGAATTGCGCTGGAGACCGTGGACTTCGACGCGCCGGCGAACCAGCCGCGCGTCATCAAGCACGCGATCACCGGGCTGCCCACCACGGTCTTTCTCAAGCCCGACGGCACGGAGCTGGACCGCATCGAGGGCTTCGAGGGCGCCAAAGCCTTCCTCGAGGAGGCGCAGGCCATCCTCCAGGGGCGAGACGGGCTCCAGGTGCTGCAGGACCGGTTTTCCCGGGAGCCGAAGAATGTCGGGCTGCTGTACAAGATTGGACGCAAGCTGTTGAACCGGGGGCTGGAAAAGCGGGCCTTCGCGACCCACGACAAGGTGCTCGCGCTGGATCCCACCGACAAGTCGGACGTCGGCGCCAAGATCGCCATGCACCGCGCGCGGTACCTGGTGCGGGTTAAGCGCGACTACAAAAACGCGGCGGCCCTGCTCCAGAGCGCCGTGATCAAGTACCCCGCCAAGCGGGTCCAGAGCGGCCTTCGGTACTGGCTCGGCCACGCGCTGTGCAAGGACGGGCGCCGGGCCGAGGCCGTGAAGATGATTGACGCCTACGTGAGGGAGCGGGGCAGCACCCCCAAGGCGCTGATCCTCGCCGCCGAGCTCCGTCACAAGTGCCGCCACCAGCTTCCGGGCGCGCTGGCGCTGGCCCGCAGGGTGGTCCGGGCGGAGCCGAAGAACGACTGGGGCTGGTATCTTGTGGCGGACCTGTCCTTTGAGCTGGGTCAGCGCAAGGCCGCGCGCCAGGCCATCGAGCGCGCCGTGCAGCTCAACGCAAAATCAGCGTTCTACAAAAACGAGCGAAAGCGGATCACCGCCCGGGAGAAGTAGATCCGGCTAGTCTTCGTCCATGACCATGTTGAGGGCGGCGAGCTCGCCGCGATCGAAGAACATCGCCTCACACTTGTCGCACCACTCGAACCGCACGTCGTTGGCGCCGGTGAGGGGAATCATCTCGTTGTCGCAGCGGCGGCAGATGGCCGCCTCGCCGTCCATGACGTTGGCCTTCTCGGTCTTGCCGACGACGTCGACGAGGGCGGAGATGCGCTTGTTGTCGATCTCCTCCATCTCGCCCTTGTCGAGGAAGATTCCTCCGCAACCGAAGCAGCGGTCCACCTCCACGCCGTCGAATTTCTTGGGGCTCATGTCGAGGTCACACTTGGGGCATTTCATGGCTTGGTTCTCCTCGCTGGGTGTTCGAAGTGCGCCTCGGCGTCCTCGGTGCCTCGAACTGGTTTTTACGCGGGCCCCATGGAATCACAGAAGGTGCGTCGAGATCAATAGAAGCGCGATTTCTGCGCGGCCCCGCTCCGAAAAAGTGCGAAGCTCGAGTCTCGCGATCCGGACGCGGAAACCGGAGCTCAGTGGTGGGACCGAAATCGGGGCAGGGCGTCCTCGTCGTCTGGGGACCGAGTCGCCGTCTTCGGGCTCGGCAGGCGCCGCAGGTACTGTCGGCGATACCAGGCGGCCTGGCTCGTGTGACCGAGCTTGGTCAAAACGTGGGCGAGCTGCTGGTAGCGGCCCGCCACGTGGAAGCGCAGGTGCCAGGCCAGCTTGGACAGACAGATGGGGCACAGGTGCAGGGGCTGCCGATCCACCTCGTGCAGGGTGTTGATGCCGTTCATCACGCACTGGCTCGCGGCGCAGTGGTGCAGGCCGAGCATGTGGCCGGTTTCGTGGGCGATGAGCTTCATGGACCGCAGGAGCCCCACCGAGGCGGTCACGGGGTCGGTCTTTTCCTCGAGGAGCTGCGGGTACAGGCGCGCCACCGAGCAGATGCCGGCCCGGTGGTTCAGGGTGCCGTAGCCGAAGATCGAGCGATTTCCCTTCTGC
>JBDRSE010000172.1:0-8422 GCA_043825095.1 bacterium | reverse complement strand
CCCGTCGCCGGATCGGGCGGCATACGGCTGTCTGCGGTGTCGTTCCTCAGTCAAATATGGCCCGATATTCTCCCTCGTCACTCCTTGCATCCAGCCGCATGGCGCTCCGCCCGGCTCGGTCCGCCCAAACTGAACGCCGCTAGAGCGGGCCCAGCCCATTCGCATCGAGCGGATGGAGCACCCCTTCGTGGAGCCGGACGGCCCCGGCATAGGGATCATCGATCAGGTCCAGGTGCCCGTCCAGGTCGGCGTAGGCGACGTTCGGGCGGGCAAGGGCAAAGTGGAGGCCGGCGGCAATGGCTAGGGCTGACTCGTCCATGCACCCGACCATGACCTCGAGACGCGCGGCGCGGGCCACCGCGTTGACCTGAATCGCCTCGGCAATGCCGCCCACCTTCATCAGCTTCACGTTGACCATGTCCGCGAGATCGCGCCGGCCGATGCGGAATGCGTCTCGGAGCCCCATGAAGCCTTCGTCCGCCATCACGGGAATGGCGACCTCACTCGTGATCCTGCCGAGCAGGTCGGGCTGTCCACGCGGAGTGGGTTGCTCGAGCAGCTCCACGGCGGCGTTGCTGGTGCCGTCGACGAACCGGAGCGCCTCTGCGTAGGTGTAACCTTGGTTGGCGTCGAACCGGATCTCGATCCGCGAGCCCACGGCCTCGCGGAGGCGCACCACCCGTTCGATGTCCTCCTCCACGTTCGATCCGCCCTTGAGCTTGAGCGCGCGGAACTTCTGGGCCAACAGGTCCCGTGCTCGGCGCAGCATGTCCTCCACCGGCAGGATGCCGATGGTGACGCTCGTGATCATGCTCGTGCGGTAGCCTCCCAGCAGTCGGAAGAGCGGCAATCCCGCCACCTTGCCCAGAAGGTCGTGGAGCGCCATGTCCAGCGCGGCCACGGCAGACCGATTGACGGCGAGAATCGGGCGCACACGCTCGAGGATCAGGGCTTGTCGCAGAGGGTCCCGGCCCACTGCCGCCTGGGCGACGGGGCCCTCGAGACAGGCGAGAACCCCGGACGGGGTCTCTCCGGTGACCGCGAGATCAGGGGCGGCGCAGCCGAGACCCGTGGTGCCGACGTTCGTGTGGAGTCGCACGAAGACGTTCGTGGCTCGATCCACGGTTTCGTAGGCGATGGTATAGGGCTCCCGCAGCGGCATGGACACCGACCAGGCTTCGAGGCGCGTGATTTTCATGGTGGCATCCGGCGGCGCGCTCAGTAGCGCCGTTCATAGAGGTCTTCGAGGCTGGCCGCCTGGAGGTCCCGGACGAACGCCAGCAGGTTGGCCACGATGACGCCCCACATGCGACGGCCCTTCTCCGGGTCGGCCAGCGTGGGATCGCCGAGAACTCCCGTGACCGAGAACCTATCGGTGCGGGCGTACCACTCGACGCTCTTGGCGGAGCTGAAGTTGAGAAACTCGCTCCGAAAGCGCGGCACCTGACGACGCGCGAGCTTCATCTGCACCTTTTCGGGACGCACCGCCAGCGCGAGGCTCGTCTCGATCTCCCCGGCGTGGACGTCGTTCGGCGTCTCCGCCATGGCCTCGACCTCCACGTCGCTGGACTCGCCCGTGTCCACGCAGGTGAAGATATGCGCATCGCGGTTGATGCGCTGCGCGGCGAAGTGGAGCGCCGGATCGTTGCCCCCGTGGCCGTTGACGATGACCAGCTTGGTAATGCCCTGGCGCGCCACGGCCATGCCCACCTCGTAGGTGAGACGCGAGAGCGTGTCCGGAGAGACGCTCACCGTTCCGGCAAACCCTTCGTGGTGGTAGCTCACACCGTAGGGGATCAGCGGCAGCACGAGGGGACGCGGAGACGGACAGACGGCCGCCACTTCGTGGCAGAGGTACTCCGCGTGGTAGGCGTCCGTGTCGAGGGTCAGATGCGGCCCGTGCTGCTCCAGGGAGCCGACGGGCAGCAGCGCCAAGTCGGTCTCCTGGAACCGCTGCGCAGCCTCCGGGGAGGTCAGTCCTGCCAGGAGGTAGGTGTCACTGGACACCCGTCGGCCGTGGCCTTGGCCCACGCTTTCGTAGCGATAGGGCGTCCAGAGCGAGTCGTCTGTCAGGACGTCGACTTCGTTCCACAGTCGGCCCTGGCGGGCCACGGCGCCCTCGGTGTGCTCGAGGTAGATCCGATACAGCGACTCCCGCAGGTCGCCGGGAATCGCGTCGACCGGGCTCCGTTCCCGGTGGAAGCGCAGCTTCATCACCTCCGGGTGCGCGCGCGCGCGGTCAAAGCCCGCGGAGCGCGCCTCCACCGCGCCGCGCTCGATGAGCAGCGAGAGCAGGTGCTCCTCCCCGGCCGACTCCTGGTGGATTCCCTCCCGAGCAAAGTCGTGCAGCGCTGCCGGCACCTGGTCCGAATGGTATCCGCAGGCCTCCGGGTCCGAGCCAAAGGCGACGAGCATTCCCAAGATGCGGCGACATTTCTCGCACTTGCCGCAGGGGAACACCCGGTCGTCGACGACGTGGGCCGCGTGGCAGGACACCTGATCCGCATGGAGAGTCGGGTACCGCTTCACCAGGATGTTCTGGATCATGATCTCCGACAGGGGCCGGAGGATCGAGAACTGAGAGACCCCCCAGCCCTTCCGCCCGAAGTACCGGGTCAGCGCCTCGTCGAACCAGCGCCCCTGGTCGTACAGGCCGCCGTAGTGCGTGATGCCGCGGTGCTTGAGCCGGAGCGTGGTGTCGTACTCGTTTCCGATGACCAACCGGCCGATAGCGCGCGCGCGGAGCAGCGGCAAGGCCCCGAACAGGAACACGGCCACGGTCCAGAGCCGCACGGGATATTGGTCCGCGCGGATCGACGCGAAATCGGCGCGGACGAAGGGGAGGTGCCGCAGCATCCACGTGAAGACCCGATCCGAGTTCGTCCAGACCCGGGCGGTACGGTCCACGCGCCGGCGAAAGGACCGATAAGCGTTCAGCGCGGTGTACCAGTGTCGCCCCGATTCGTTGATGAAGATCGGGTGCACCTCGCGCCCAATCTCGTCCAGGAGCCCGAAGCTGAGCAGGCTGTCCTTCCCGCCGCTCGAAAGCACGGCATGGCGCGCCCGATCGATGACCCACCCGGCGTCAGCCTCGTCATGGGCCGCCTCGGCGTCCGGAAACAGCAGCTCGGCCTGGAGGAAATCCCGCTCCGCCGGCACATTCAGGAGCTGGTACTCAGGTTTCAGAAACGGGTTCGGCTCCAGGATCTTCTTGACCAGGATCTCCCGCGCAGTGTTTCGCGCCATCTCCTTGAGAAACCGTCGGTCGTGCCCGTCGAAGGGACCGTGAAAGACGATCCGACGACAAAAGAGCCCATAGTTCAGCGCCACCTGGGCGCCGATCAGGGCGGCGAGGTTGCGGCTGCCGAGCTCCTCGGGCGTAAAGACCGGCTCTTCGTAGCGATAGACCAGCTCGGTCTGATCCTGCTCTCGCCCCACCGTGACGACGTACGGAACCCGGAGGCGATCCGGCTCCAGGAGGACGGGGCCGACCTCGAGCTGATCGATGACGCGCAACCGTCGGAGCGTGCCCGTGCGTGCCGCCATCACGCCGTCTCGCGCGGCCTCAGATAGGGCCGTAGCGCCCGGACCACAGACGTCAGTCCCTCCCGCATCGGCTCGACCACGGGGACCCCGTACTCCACGGCGAGGCGCTGCCCTATCAGCGCCGCCTCTTCGGGCTCCAGACCGGAGGGATTGATGGTGATCGCCGCCACGGGGCGGTCGGCGATCAGCTCGAGGGCCTCGATCTGCCGCGAGAGCGGGTGGATGGGATACCCTTCGAACCCGTCGTACTCGGTGCGCGCGGGCACGTGCTGGAGCACGATCGCGGCCGGTCGCGCGGCCGCCAGGATCTCGAATCCGCCCGGATACGCAGGGTTGAGCAGGCTGCCCTGCCCCTCCACGACGATCACGTCGGGCCGCTCCTCGCACCAGGCGCTGTAGACCGCGTGCTCGATCTCACCGGCCACGAAGTCGTTGACCAGCGAGTCGAGGATCAGGCAGTAGCGCGCGCCCTGGAGCCAGGCCGTCTGCCCGGTGCCGACGAGCACGGCGCGGTGCCCTGCCGCGATGAAGGCGTCGACCAGCATCCAAGCCGTGGTGCGCTTCCCCACCGCGGAGTCGGTTCCCAGCACGGCAATTCGCGGACAGCCCACCGCCTCGATCGTGCCCTCGAAGAAGTGTAGCTCGTCCACCGGCGGGGGCCTTCGGATGTCACGGATGCGCAGGCCCCCATCCCGTGCCAGCGCGGCGAGCTGCGGGTCGTCGCCCAGAAAGTCGTGCAGCCCGCTGTCGACGTGGAGCCCCAGCTCCAGCGCCCGGGCCACCTGCGTACGGTGATCCGCGGACAAGCGCCCCCCGTCGGGAGCCAGGCCGACGACGAATTGGGTCAGAGGCGCGCCGCTCTCGCGAGCCCGCGCGACCGCCTCGTCGACGCTACTCACGATGGGCTGCCCGCTGGCTTTGCCATCGAGCAGCTCACCGGCGTCCTTCCCGGCGTGGTGGCTGTCAATGATGCACTCCACCAGATACCGCTCCGACCTCCGCACGAGCCCGTGCGCGGTCTTGCCGTTCGAGGACGTGAAGGCCCCCTCGCAGTAAACCGCGGCCCGCGGACGTTCCGCCGTCGTCATGACTTCCTCGCAGTGAGCACAGCGAGGTACCGATCGCTGGGCAGCGGGTTGAGCTGGTGGTAGCTCAGCAGCGCGTGCAGGCCGGCCGTGGACGCGGGAAGCACGCTGATGCCCTCCTTCTCTCGGAGCAAGCGGGCCAGCACGCGCATCGAACGGTCACTGGCGTGGGCCGCCCACCCGTTCGTCTGCCGGATCGCCTCAAGGGCCTGCTCTCCGTCAAAGGAGTGCCAGTTGATCAGCGGCTCGTTGACCGCGTTCTCACGGATCCGCACGGGCTCCAGGTCGTCGCATCGCTCCGACTTGTGCAGGAAGGCCCGCACGATGGGGTTTTTGTGGGGGGACGATCCGGCCACCATCCTGGGGTAGCGTGAAATCCTGCCGCGCCGAAACAGGCTCACGAAACCCCTGTGAATGCCGGCGAGGGTGGTCCCGTTGGACACTGAGACCGCTACCGCGGCCGGCGCATCCCGGAGCTCGTCGTAGGCTTCGTACGCGATCTCGCCGTAGGCCCGGAGCTGGATCGAGGTATTCGCGCCTCCGGGGTTGGCGTCATAGATCTCCCGACGCTCGGCCAGCTCCCGCGAGGCCACGACCACGGCCTCGTAGTCTCCCGGTGAGAGAACGACCTCGGCGCCCAGCTCTTTGAGCTCCCGAAGCCGCGTGGTGTGGTAGCCATCCGGGATGAAGATATGACACCGAAGCCCGGCGACGGAGGCCGCGAACGCGATGGCCGCGCCGTAGTTCCCGCAGCTCGCCACGGTGACCGCATCGAACCCCCTGCGCAGAGCATCGAGCACCTGCGCGAAGGCGATACGATCCTTCTGGGTGCCGGTCGGGTTGGCGCCCTCGAACTTGAGGTAGATCTGCCGCAGCCCGTAGGCTCGCTCCAGGTTGCGCGCGCGCAGCAGGGCCGTATCTCCGACCTCCGACTCCAGGATGTCCTCGAAGGCCTCCAGTCGGGCCAGGGTAGGCTGAGAGGGATCGGAGGCCACTGCCCGCCGATCTTCCAGCTCGGCGGGAAGGACCGGTGCGGGATTGTCAGGCGCCGCTACGACGGCGAGCTCACGAGAGTCAGGATCCATGCCTTGGTGCTCCATGTTGGGCTCCACGCTGAAACCCTCCCCGCGTGCACACTCCGTGCCATGGGCTGAGGACCCCTGCTTGACGCCCCGCGCGGATTCCCGAGAGCAGGATCGCGTTCGTCCGCAGGCAGCTGGAGGTTGGGCCGCCGTGATTGACACGCGTCAACCGACGGCCCGGAACGAACGCCGCAACCGACGGACCGCCCGTGGCGTTTCGCCACAATGGGGCACAAGGCCCCATGTTGCGGCGCCGGAGGCAGGCCCTGGGAGGGGTCTTCCCATTGCAATCCCAGGGCGTAGCCGTACGGGTGGCCACTGGCACGTCAGTTGCAAAAGAGTAATCTGGTCCGAGCCTTTCCGTCAGGCAAGGCCTGCAGGATTGTCGCAGACGGACCATGTCCACCGGAGGGAGCACATGACCAAGGAACCAGACGAGACGACCCCCTCGCAGGAACTTCTCCCCCTCAGGGAAGTGGAGCGTCGCCACATCCTCGAGGTGCTGTCTGCGACGCAGGGAAGCCGGACAGAGGCCGCGAGGATCCTGGGGCTCGACCGCAAGACGCTCTACCGCAAGCTCCTCCGCTACGGCATCGGGTCGTCCAATGGGCGACAGGGCGTGGGCGGGCAAACCTGAGCACTCCGCTGCTGTCTCACACCACTCGGCTCACGAGCATGTTCTTGCCCCGCTTCTTGGCCTGATACATCAGGGCGTCGGCCTTACGAATGAGCTGGTCGACGGACTGAGGAGGAGTCCGGAAGGTCACCAGTCCGGCGCTGATCGTCACGTCCCAACCATCCTCGGCCATCTGTGTCCGCGCGGCATCGAGGAGACGCTCGACCACCAGCCGTGCCTCGGTTTCTCCGGTGTGCGGAAAAAGGACCGCGAACTCGTCCCCGCCGAGTCGGGCGAGGATGTCGGCGGCGCGGAGCTCGCTCTCGAACGCCCGCGCGATGCGTCGGAGAACCTTGTCTCCCACCAGGTGACCGTGCTGGTCATTGATGCCCTTCAGGTCGTCGAGGTCCAGGTAGGCCGCCGTGAACGGGTGATGCAGCCGTCGGTGCCGCTCGATCTCGCGGTCTGCCTGCTCGTGGAACGCCCGGGAGTTCAGGATGCCCGTGAGCGCGTCCACCCGGGCGAGCCGCTGCTCCCGGTCCAGCGCGGTTCGGAGCGCGGTCAAGCTCAGCCCGAGGATCAGGAAGAATCCCATTCGGACGATGACGTTCCAGATCGGCACGGTCTGGCTGACAGCCTGGGGATCGGCGAGCTGATCGGAAACCAGCCAGGTGACGGCGGCGAGCACGGACAGCGCGATCGCACCCCATCGCGAACGAGACCACGCCACCCAGAGGATGGGCGCGGCGTAGAACAGCGAGAAGGAGAGCCCGGACGCGGTCCAGTAGTCCGCGACCCCGACCAGCACCACCAGCAGCGCGCCGAGCGCCAGCCGAAGCAGGGTCCACCCAGTCCCCGGCTCTGCTGCGGCACCCTCGACGGCATCGCCCTCTTGCCGGGTCGCGCGCAACGGACGCGTATTACTGCTGCGCAGGGGCTCGAGCTCTTCGGTCTTTGTCGTCGACGACATGGCGGGCTGCCTTCCGGCCACGGGTCAACCCGGGCGGTCGAGGTGCTCAAAGCAACGAGGCCGTTGTGAAAGCCCGAACGTGCGCCGCTGCTCCGCGCGGATTGCCATGGCGCGCCAGCGCGGCGGACGCCTGCGCTCTCGCCACAGGATGCGCCCGCGCCAGTGCCCGTCGGCGCCGATGTCGAGGTGAAGGATCTCGTCTCCGAACTGGTAGCCGTGGCGCGCCCCGCGCCCCAGGGCCCGGACCATGCCGACGGCGGACAGTGGATGGCTCGAGCTGACCTCGACCAGCGCGCCCCGCAGATGACCACAGCGGACGCGCCACAGGCCGTCGAGGCCGTCGGGACTAAAGTCGCCCACCTCGACGCTGGTGCGATCCCGGTAGATGTCATAGACGACCACTGCCGTGGGCAGGCCGAACGCCACTACGAGGATGCCGATCAGCAGCGCCGGAGACGGCCCCCCCGCCGGGCGCGCGCCTCCACCCCTTCGGCAGCCGGCGTCATCTCTGCGAGGACCAGAATAATCTGTCATGGTTCCGTACTCGTTTCGCCTGTGCCTTCAGGACGCGACCCGACAGCCCGGACGGGAGCGGTGCAGTCGATAGGTCGACACCAGCAGCACCGGATCACCGTCCCGATTCTCGGCGATGAAACCCGTCACCGTGACGGTCCGGCCCACGAATTGAAGCAACGCCCGCCCGCAGAAGTCGGGGTGCAGCAGCAGCTCACAGGGATCGTCCTGGGCCGCGGGCTGCCACTCGATCATCACCTCGGTGACGGCGTGCACCTCGTCCCAGGCCACGGGGGCGATACGCCCCGTGAGCTCGACCTGCCGGTTGCTGGCGCTCCTGAGCGCCTTCCTGTTCATGCTCCGTCTCCCTAGCTTCGGCGTCGGACGCCGGGGCGCTATTGGGCGCTCTGTGGCAGTTTTCCGCCGCTCGGCGCTCTCGCGCCACAGCAGTGCAATTAGTGAGCCAGCCTGGACCTAGACACCTACAAAGGTCATCTTCTTCACTTTTGAGTCTCATTTGAGTGTGTAGAAAGTCAGCCGTCGCACGTGCGACGGCCGGCGCCGAGTGGCGCCGAGCTGAGGGGAGGGGGTCCCCGCGGATTCACTCCGC
>JBDRSE010000171.1:0-7641 GCA_043825095.1 bacterium | reverse complement strand
CCCGTCGCCGGATCGGGCGGCATACGGCTGTCTGCGGTGTCGTTCCTCAGTCAAATATGGCCCGATATTCTCCCTCGTCACTCCTTGCATCCAGCCGCATGGCGCTCCGCCCGGCTCGGTCCGCCCAAACTGAACGCCGCTCTGTCCATATCCGGATTGCAGAATTATAACCTGTGGGTTATATTACACTCATGTCATATGAGGTCGAGTTCACCGACGAATTCGGTACCTGGTGGGACACACTCGCCGACGCCGAACAGGAATCCGTGGCAGCCTCCGTGGGTTTGTTGGAAGCTCGAGGCCCCGTGCTACCGTATCCGCACAGTTCGGGCATTGAAGGCTCCAAGCACGGTCACATGCGTGAGTTGAGAGTGCAGCACCAGGGCCGGCCCATCCGCGTCTTCTACGCTTTCGACCCCAGGCGAGTCGCGCTCCTGTTGATCGGCGGGGACAAGACAGGTGACGACCGCTTCTATGAAAGGATGATTCCCATCGCGGATCGTTTGTATGACGAGCACCTTCTGGAAACAGCAGAGGGGAGTAAGGGTGATGGCTAAAGCATTTTCGACATTGAAAAACAAGATGAGCTCAGATTCTCGAGCACGCGCAGAGCGACGAACTCAGGAAATGCTGCTGGAGATGAATCTCCAGGAGCTGAGGCAACGGATTGCCCAGCTGAGTCAGCAGGAGATTGCCGACATCCTGGAGGTGACGCAGGCTCACGTCTCCAAGCTGGAGCGTCGTGGAGACATGCTCGTGAGTCGTCTCATGGCCCTCGTTCACGCACTCGGCGGCGAGCTCGAGATTCACGCGAAGATCCAGGGCAAAGATGTCTTGATCAACCAGTTCGACGAGCTCGAGAACCTGCTCTCCAAGAAGGCATCCGGAGCGGAATAGTGAACGGTCACTCCACCTCGGAGTCGAGGCGTCCGTCGCGGAGGCGGAGCACCCGGGCGGCGGCGCGCTCGAGGGCGGGATTGTGGCTGGCCACCACCAGGGTGCGGCCCTGCTCGCACAGCTCGGCCAGCAGCGCCAGCACCTCGTCGGCGTTGGTGGAGTCCAGGCTGCCCGTGGGCTCGTCGGCCAGGATCACCGCCGGATCGTTGACCAGCGCCCGGGCCAGGGCGCCGCGCTGCAGCTCCCCGCCGGAGAGCTCGGTGGTGCGATGCCGCGCCCGCGCCTCCAGGCCCACGCGCTCGAGCAGCTCATCGGCCCGCCTCCGGGCGGCGCGACGGTTGCCGTGCGCGCGCCAATGCGGCAGGGCGACGTTGTCGCGCAAGCTCAGGTATCCCAGGAGCTGGTAGTCCTGGAACACGAAGCCGATCTCCCGGAGGCGAAGGGACGTGCGCTGAACAGGGCTCAGTGCGTGGACCGCCCGGTCCCGCAGCGTAAGCTCCCCCTCGAACCCGGGATCGAGCAGGCCGAGCACGTGGAGCAAGGTCGTCTTCCCGCTGCCGCTGGGACCGCTCAAGGCCAGGAGCTCTCCCTCGCGCACCTCCAGGGAAACACCCCGGAGGGCGTTCACCTCCTGGGCGCCGCGCCGGTAGCTCCGGCGGAGGGAGTCGGCCTCGATGAGCGCCATCACTCCCTCCTCAGGGTGAGGGACGGGTTGGCTCGCGCCGCCTGCAGCGCCGGGGCCAGGCCTGCCAGCAGGGTGGCGCCGAACAGCACCAGGGTGGGCGCCAGGATCGCCCGGGATGTGAGCACCGGACGCACCACGAACCCGGAGTAGGAAAACAGCGGATGGGCGGCAAAGTAGGCCGTGAGCCCGAGCCCGATGCCGAGCCCGAGCCCCACTCCCACCAACCCCACCAGGGCCGCCTTGAGCAGGTAGATCCCGAACAGATCCAGGCGGCGAAAGCCCACCGCGGCCAGCACGGCGATCTCCCGGCGCTGCTGCAGCACGTGGATGTAGAGCAGCGCGAGCACCGGGATCATCACGGCGGCGACCACCATCGCCATGGAGATCGTGGCCAGGGAACGATTGGCAGCGATGGCCCGGGCCACGAAGGTTGCCACCTCCTGCCAGGGCTTCACCCGGGCCGCCGGGACCAGCGTCGCGATCCGGCGGGCGTACCGCGGGGCGTTGCCCGGATCGTCCACGTAGGCCGCGATATGGGTCACCGCGTCCCGAAGCCCGAGCAGCTCGGAGAGCACGTCGATCTCCACCAGCACGTCGTAGTCCGCCTGAAAGCCACCCCCACCCCGGAGGAGCCCGGCGATGACGAACTCACGCTGTACGAGGGTGATCCGGCCGCCCTTCTGGTGCGGCAGCACCAGCTCGACCCGGCTCCCCACGACCGCTTTGAGCTCCTCGGCCACCTGGCGACCGAGCAGCACCTGACGGCCGCGCCCCTGGAAGCAGCTGCCCGTGGCCACCCGCCGGCAGAGCCCGCCGAGCCGATCCTCCCGGTCTCGGGACACCCCCACGACCCGGACGCCCATCTGCTCCTTCCCGCCGAAGATCACGCCCGGACGGGCCACGCGGGTGGCGACCCCGCGCACGAAAGGCAGGGCCTCCAGGCGGCGCACCACCTCGCCCGCGCCCTGGAGCACCGGGGCCCCCTTCGGCGTGATCAGCACGTGGCCGTTGTCCCGGGACACGCCCATGCGCAGGAGCTCCCGGGTGTAGCCGTCGAGGTTGGCGGCGTTGGGGATCTGGAACCCCACCCCCACGGCCACCGCCAGGATCATCAGGCCCAACGACACCTTGCGATGGAGCAGCCCGACGACGGCGATGTGCACCAGGGACCACACCGTCTACCGCTCCAGAGGAATGTTGTTGCGGACGCAGGCGGGCAGCAGCCGACCGTCGACCTGCGGGTAGTGGTTGCAGCACTTCATGGCCCGGCTGAGATCAAAGGTCCCGCGGTCCATGAAGTGGTGGATGAAGATGGACTTCACCCGCTCCGCGCCCACCCGGAGCACGTCCCGGTGCGGGGCCGACGGTCCCAGCTCGTTCAGATCGAGCAGGAGCTGCTTGACGGCTCGCAGCACCACGTCGCGGTTGGGCACCAGCCCTCCGGAAGACCACAGGCCGTAGAGCGCGTCCTTCACCTTCTGCAGGGTGTCATAGTCGGTGTTGAGCAGGGCCTGGTTCTTGATGATGTCGAGGTAGGCGTCGGGGTCCACCAGGGACGGCAACGACACCAACCCGGTGTCGGTCTTGAGCAGGTAGGTCAGCGCGAAGCAGGTCGGATGGGAGCAGGGCAGCGGTGAGAAGTCCTCCGCCTTGAGAACCCCCCCGGAGGAGGCCGCCAGGAGCTTCACCACGTCCGGGATGGTCAGCACGTCCTCGTAGTCGGCGCTGTGGCGCTGCCGAGCCCGGTCGGTGAGGGCCAGGGGCTGCACCATCACGCTGGGGATCTCGTCGTGGGTGAACAGGAGCTGCAAGATCCCGGGCAGCTCGTGCTCGTTCACGCCCTTGGCCAGGGTCACCGTCAGCGACACCTGCCCCCCCAGCGCCAGGATCCGATCGATGAGCCGACGCTTGAGCGCGGCCAGCTCACCGTCCCCGCGAAGCCGCTCGTAGGTGGCGGGCACCAGCCCGTCGAACTGCAGGGCGATGACCACCCCGCGATCCACGAGCTCGCGCAGCAGGGTGTCATCCCGGGCCAGCTCGACGCCGTTGGTGGACACGGACACGATGCCGATCTCCGGCCGGCACACCACGTCCAGGATCTCCAGCAGCTCGGGATGGGTGGTGGGCTCCCCGCCGCTCAGGGTGAGCATGTTCAGGGTGCCCTCGTAGCGCACCAGATGCCCGACGATGCGCTCCACGTCTGACACCGCGAGGTGATCCGGCGGGGTGGTGCCGACCAGGCACACCGGGCAGTCCAGGTTGCACGTGGAGGTGATCTCCAGCAGGGGAACGCAGGTGTGCTGCTGGTGGGCTGGGCAGAGGCCGCAGGATTCAGGACACACTCCGTGGTGACCCACGGCGCGCGCCAGGGGCAATGTGCCCGGTTTGACGTAGCCGAGGGAACGTCGGTACCACTCCAGATCCGACGACACCAGGGCCCGGGTGGTGCCGTGGTCGGGGCACCACTTCACCAGCCAGACCCGGGCGTCCCGAAAGGTGATCTTGGCCTCGGTGAGCCGACCGCACACGTTGCACAGCGCCCGGGTCGCGGCGAAGCACGCGCCGTCGCCGGTGTTCGGGCGCTCACTCATGAGTCCCCTCCTTCGGACCAGAACCGCGCGTCCTTCATCCGGTAGAAGAGGTTGTAGTTGCACGCGCCGATGAGCCGCTCGCAGTCCACCGGGACCTGATCCGGACAGCGCATGGCCCGGCCCACCTCGTAGGTGTCCTCGTCCATGTGGGCGTGCACGTAGATCGTCTTCACCATGGCCTCGGCCAGCCGCTGCCGTTCGTGGATGGGAATCGTCCCGCCGGGGGGATACAGCGCGCCCAGCATGTGCTTGATGGCCGCGAGCAGACCGGGGGCCTTGCCCTCACTCCACGCCACATCGATGGCAGTACGCAGGTCCTGCTCTAGCTCTTCGGAGGGGCGCAGCAGGTAGCCGTCCCGGAGATGACGGGCCAGGGCCTCGCGATCGAGGATCTCGGAGAAGGGGTGCAGCTCCCCCTGATCGTCTGCCAGCAGGTAGCACACGCCGTAGCACAGCGGGTGCGCCGTGGGCAGCGGCTGGAAGTGCTCCTTCCGGATCCGGCCGTCCGACACCTCGGCGATCCGGCGCTCCACCCCCTCCACGGGGATGTGCTGCCGCGGCTCGAACAGGCCGCCGCCCTGCCCGGTGTAGGTCATGGTCTGGATGGTCAGGCTGCGCACGTGCGGGCGCGACATCACCAGCTCCAGGATGGCTCCCAGCTCGTCCTCGTTCACGCCGCCGATGAGCACCATCAGGATCGTCGTCTGCACCCCGTGCCGCTCCAGGGCGTCCAGGGCGCGGCGCTTCTCGTCCACGATGTCCCGGCCGTGGATGCGCACGGACCGCTCGGGATCCAGGGTGTCCAGCGACAGGATGGCGTAGGTGCCGAGCTCGGCCAAGCGGCGCGCTATCTCCGGGTCCCGGGCGATGGCGAGACCGTTGGTGTTCATGGTCACGCGGCCGATCTCCGGCCGCCGCGCTGCCGCGAGCAGGTCGAAGATCTCCGGGTGCAGGGTCGGCTCCCCGCCGGTGATGTTCACCAGGTCCACCCCGCCCGTGACCTCCACCACGTAGTCGATGTTCCGGGAGAACTCCTCCCGGCTCATGAAGTACTTCTTGTCGGCCCGGTTGAAGGTGAAGCAGATGGGGCACCGCAGGTTGCAGGCGTTGGTGATCGAGAACACCGGCAGGTGGCACGCCTGGGCGTGGAAGGTGCACGGCCCGCAGGCCTGGGGACACCGCGCGGTCTTCGCCAACGTGCGCGGCGGCGGCGTGGCGGCCATAGGCGCTTTCAACGCATCGAGGAACCACGGGAGACTCTCCGCCACCCGGGCGCGGGACGGGCCGTGGGTGGGGCAAAGCCGCTGCAGGTACACGCCGTGCTCGTCGCTCACGTACCGGACGTTGATCAGCTCCCGGCACTCCCGGCACATGCCGGTGGAGAGCCCGAGGTACACCGGCGGAGCGGCGATCGCGATCACGTCGCCCAGCGGCTTCACTACAGCCCCCCGTCGATGACCATGCTCTGGGCGTTGATGTAGCTCGCCCTGGAGGACGCCAGGAAGGCCACCAGCTCGGCCACCTCCTCCGGGCGCCCCTGGCGTCCGAGGGTGCAGTACTCGTTGTACTGCGCGAGCTGCCGCTCGGACACGTTGCTGCCGATGCCGCCCTCGATCAGCCCCGGCGTCACCTCGTTGACCCGGATCCCATATCGACTCAGCTCCTTCGCCAACGAGAGCGTGAACCCCGTCACACCCGCCTTGGCCGTAGCGTAGTGCACCGGCACCTCGAGCAGCCGGTGCCCCGCGATGGAGCCGAGGTTCAGGATCACCCCGGCGCGCCGCCGGATCATGGACCGCACCACCGCCTTGGTGAACAGGAACATGGACTTCAGGTTCACCACCATCATCTCGTCCCAGTCCGCCTCGTCGATGAGGGCGAAGGGCATCACCTGGGTCGCCCCGAGGTTGTTCACCAGCACGTCGATCTCGCCGAGCTCCTCCTCGACCCGACCCACGAATCCTTCCACCGCCGCGCCGTCCCGAGCCTCCACGCGCGCGGAAAGACAGCGCCGTCCCAGCTCCTCGATTCGCGACCCGAGCGCCGCGGCCTGCTCCTCCTGCCGGCGATAGGTGAAGGCCACATCCGCGCCCTGACGCGCCAGGGCGAGACAGACGGCCGAACCGATGGATCCGGTGCCACCACTCACGAGCGCTCTGATATCGGTCAACATCGACGCCTCTCCAAAAAGACGCGTTATTATGGCATAGAGCCCCGCCGAAGGGAAAAGGGAACGCGGACCCGAGGGCGCCGAGGCCAGCTCATTCACCGAAGTGATCGCGGAACCACGCCACCGCCTCCTGCACGGACTGCTCAAAGGGGCGGGGCTCCCAGCCGAGCTCCTCCCGCGCCTTGCGGCTGTCGAAGTCCCCCATGATGTGCATCAGGGCCAGGCTGGACCGAGCCAGCTCCGAGTCCCGATCCCGCAGCGCGCTCACACCCTCCCCGAGCGCGCACGCCAGCGCCATGATCGGCTGCGGCACGCGGACCCACGGCCGCCTCACCCCGGCCGCCCCGGCCACCAGCTCCACGAGCCGCCTCATGGTCAGATACCGATCCGCCACGATGTACCGCGCCCCTGCCCGCCCCCGTCCCTCGGCCAGCAGCAGCGCCTCGGCAGCGTCCTGCACGCCCACCACGCTCAGGCCGCCGTCCCAGTACACCGGCAACCGCCGCTGCACCACCAGCCCCACCAGCCTGCCGTGAGGTGTGGGCTGCCAGTCCCCATCGCCGTAGGTCGTGCCCACGCAGCAGGCCACCCCGTCCAGCCCGCGCCGGCACGCCTCCAGAAACGCCCGCTCCCCCAGCACCCGCGTCTTCACGTAGGCCGGCGCGCGATCCCCCCAGTTGAACGTGTCCGCCTCCGTGGCCACCCCGCTGGGATTGAGCCCGATGGTCACGATGGAGCTGGTGTACACCACCCTCCGCACCGCGCACTCCTGCGCCTCCTCCAGCACGTTCCGCAACCCGTCCACATTGACGCGATACAGCGGCAGCGGATCCCGCAGCCAGGACCGCGCGTCCACCACACAGTGATACACCGCGTCACACCCCTGCATCGCCCGCCGGATCGACTCCCGATCCAACACGTCCCCCACCACCCGCTCTGCCACCACCCCCGCGAGCCCCCGCAGGTCGCTCGTAGCCCGCACCAAGAGCCGCAGCTCCCGCCCCTGGGCCGCCAACGCCCGCGCCACGTGACTCCCGAGAAATCCACTGGCTCCCAGCACCAGCACCCGACCGTTTGGAATATTCGCACTCATCTCGTGAACGTCCGCACAGCCCATCATACCCGCTCAACCTCCAACCTGAAACCCGGCTCCCACCGTGGGTGCCGATCCCGCGGGGTGCCTCGGTTCGGATCGCGGTCGGGCGGGATTTCGCGTACTTGCGCTCGGCGGCCCATCTCGGCGGCGAATCGTGGTGTGAGATCTTCATCCTTCTCCCTCCGGGACTTACAAGCATTCC
>JBDRSE010000170.1:0-39610 GCA_043825095.1 bacterium | reverse complement strand
CCGTGATGGGGTCTGACCCCATCACGGCATTTAGGGGGCATCTTCGCCCTACATTCTGGTAGGCTAGGCGGCATGCAGCCGCGGAGATTCGGTCGGTACGAACTGCTCCACGAGATGGGCAAGGGCGGGATGGCCACGATCCACCTGGCCAGGCTCGTGGGACCGTCCGACTTCCAGAAGCACCTCGTCCTCAAGACGATCCACCCGCGCCTCACCAAGGATGCGGAGGTGGTCAACCGGTTCCTCGACGAGGCGCGGCTCGCGGCGCGCATCCTGCATCCGAACGTGGTTCAGATCACCGAGTTCGATCGGCTGGAGGGCACCTACTACATCGCCATGGAATACGTGCACGGGAACGACCTGTCGCAGCTCTACGGCGCCGTGCAGAAGAACCCGGCCTGTGGCTACCAGTGGGGCCACCCCGTGCGGATCATCGCCGAGGCCGCTGCCGGGCTGCACGCGGCGCACGAGCTCAAGGGCGCTGACGGCGGGAGCCTGAATCTGGTGCACCGGGACGTGTCCCCCCACAACATCCTCGTCTCTTACGCTGGACACGTGAAAGTGACCGATTTCGGCATCGCCCATGCCGTGGGCCGGTTGCACCACACCATGGACGGGACGGTCATGGGCAAGGTGGCGTATATGTCACCCGAGCAGTGCCGCGGGGAGGAGCTGGACCGGCGGTCCGACGTGTTCGCCCTGGGCATCGTGCTGTACGAGATGGTCTGCCTCCGACGGCTTTTCCGGCGCGACAGCGATCAAGACACGCTCTTGGCGGTCGTCGAAGGTCAGGTGCCTTCGCCCAGGCAGCTCCAGCCGCAGCTCCCCGTGGACCTCGAGCAGATCCTGATGCGGTGTCTCGCGCCCCTGCCGCGAGATCGGTACCAGACCGCGGCCGAGGTGCAGTATGCGCTCGAGGGTCTGTTGGCGAAGGAGAGGGTGTTGGTGAACTCCGGGAGCCTGTCCGCGCTCATGGGCGTGGCCTTCCAGGAGGAGAAGAACCGCCGGGATCGCCAGATCCAGTCCGCCTACAACAGGACCTTCATGGAGGCGCCGAAGCGCGACGCCGACACGCTCTCACTCGGGCCTGCCGTCGCGGCCGAGGACACCTGGGACTCCGCGGCGGCTCCCACCACCCGGGACCTGGCCCCCCCGGCGGTGCACACCGGATCGGCGTCCAACGAGACGATGCGCGGTTTTCGCGCGCCGGGGAACGAGCAGGCGCCCGTCTCGGGCGATATCGATGTCTCCGCCTTTCAGGAGACCGCGCCCGAGGTCAAAGAAGGCACGCTGCGGGGTTTCGGTGCGGCGCCGAGCAGCGGCGGCAACATTCCCCACGACGGATCACCGGTCATGGTGGCTTCGGATTCCGCCTCCCTGTCTATCGATACCCTCCCCATGCGTGCACCCAGGGAGTCGGTCGTCACCGCGGCGGAAACCCCGGCCGGAATCAAGGCGGCCCCGAAGCCCGTGTCGTTTCACACGGGCAAGGGCGGTGGAGTGGAGCAGCGGCCTCATCCGGCGGATTTCGTCACCCTCGAGCTGGACCCCGTCCGTCGACGCCGACCATTGGTCTGGATTCTCGCGGCGGTCGGTGTGGTGGCGCTGATCGTGGCCATCGTGGCTTTGGCAGGACACCTCGGAGTCGCCGACAAGACATCGGGCACCAAGCAGGCGGCTGGGGGCCGGCAGGGCGAACAGGTGACCTTCACGATCGACGTCACCCCGCCCGACGCCAAGGTGGTGGTAGGGGGGACTGAGATCCAGGCCGCGTCCGGCTCGCCCACACGGGTGGTCCAGCTGAAGCGCGACGAGACGCCGGTGTGGGTTCGCGTCTCGGCCGCCGGGCACACCACCTCCGAGCAGGCGATCCGTCCGGATCAGGATCGCAAGCTCACCATTCGACTCCTCCCTGCAGCCGACGACAGGGAGCCGACCGAAACCGCGATGCGCCCCCGACCGCGACCACGCGCGCACCCCCGCCGTCGCCGCGGATCATCCGGGCGCGGCCGTCGGCGACCGTCGTCCATGCGCGTCGGGGAGGACGTCAAGGATCCCTTCGGGGAGGGGCTCCCCAGTCGACCGTACCCCCGGCGCCGCAGCGGAGCCGGCAGCCCCGTTCCCGGTGTCCACGACTTCTGAGGAGCTGTGCGGTCGAGGCCGGCGCAAGCGCACCGAGCAGCTCGGCGGGCCGTCGAGAGCTCCCCCGGTCGTCGCGTTCACCGTGGGAGGATCAATCCGGGCCGACCACGGGGGTAATCCAGCGGGTGTAGGAGACGACGACCTCGTAGGGGGGGAAGGTCATGGGCTGGCCGAGGAGCACGATGCGGTTGGAGGTGGCCTTGTAGTTGAAGCCGGTCGAGCGGGAGCGGGGGATGGCCTCGTGGCCGGTGGAGGTGCCGTCGGAGGGGTCCTTACGTTCGATGGCGACGGCCAGGGACACCGGAATGGGCGTGTGCTGGAGGAAGATGGGCGAGGCCGCGCCGGCGATGTCCTCGATGATCAGGGTCATGGTGGTGCCGAGGCTGGCCTGGCAGAGGGACGCGAGGATACCGCCCGTGTGCTCGATGAGCTGCTTGTAGCCCATGGGGGGGGAGGTGCCCGAGTCGGGGGAGCACGAGGCCGGGTCTGTGGACAGGATCGCCATGCCGTAGGCGATGACGCCGTTGTCGTCCAGCAGGGTGCGGTAGGGCGCGATGAGCGGGTCGCACAGGACCGGGTCCCAGGCGTCCTCGGAGAGGTCGCCCATGCAGCGGTAGTACTCGGAGCACTCCGGGTGGCTCCACACGTCGCCGGCGAAGGCCGAGCAGGTGGTGATGAGGTTGATGTCCATCATCACCGACATGCAGCTCGCGATCTCGTGCTCGGCGCAGCCGGTGAAGAAGTGGCAGTCCGTAGGATCGCTGGGCACGGCCGGGCAGCCGTCGGTCTGGCCCGCCTCGTCCGCGGTTTCGTCGGTGAGGAAGATGACGATCTTGGCCGCGTCGGGGTGATATTTCTGGGGAGAATCGACCTCCTCGGGCAGGTGCCGGTTGACGGCGATCTGCATCTGGGAGAGCCCGTTCTCCCGGTTCCCACTCGAGGTCTGAGAGCCGGCGGGGTCCATGACGCAGTTGCGGAAGAGCTGATCGTCACCGGGGTTCCCGGCCGTGAGCCAGCGGTCTCCGGACTCGTTGGTGTCGGTGCAGCAGCTCCCGTCGTTTGCCAGGGTCATGTCCACCACGCACATGCGCCAGTTGAGGCCGTGGGTGTCGGCCACGGAGAGGAAGGACTGAGACGCATCCGAGAGGCGCTGTTGGTCGTCATTCATGGAGCCCGAGGCGTCCACCACCCACAGGATGTCGGCCGTGGGGACCCGGGCCAGGTACTGCTCACACTCGTTCTCCGTGGTGTCCGCAGTGCTGGCGAGGCAGGCGCCGCCGGCCGCATCGGCCATGTGGAAGGACACTCCGTCCTTGGACTGCCAGTCCGAGAAGACGGCCACGCCGCCCATGAACACGTTCCGCAGGGTGTCGGTGCGCTGCGCCATGAACATCAGGGTGAAGCTGTTGGAGGTGGTGGTGAAGGCGGGGGTGGGCAGGTTTGTGAAGTCGGTCAGCGGTCGCCCCAGGATCGTGGCGATGGCCTGGTTGCGGACCGCGCCGGGGTCCTGGTTGCCGCTCGTCTGGATCGACAGGGTGACGTTGACGATCTGCTCCTTCAGCGCGTGGCTCTGCATCACCGAGCCGCTGCTGAGCGTGACGCCGGTGCCCAGGGTGTCGCGGAGCGCGACGATCATGTCCGACACGTCGTCGTAGAGCGCGCCGCCTCCCGAGGTTCGAGACACCACGAATCCGGCAAAGGCGTGGTCGCTGTCGGTCATGTCGAAGGCGCCCGCACCCTCGTCGGCGGCCGGGGCCGACGGATCGCACGGCGTGTAGGCGGCGTCCTGTTCGATGGCGACCTGATAGAGCCCCCGGCTGTGCTCCACGTACTGGACCGGCCTGCGACCCTGGCCGAACTCGTCGGCGGCGTTGCAGATGAAGGTGGACTCCTCACCGTCCGGGATCCCGTCTCCGTCGGTGTCGGCGAGCCGCGGGTCGGTCTCCCCATCCAGGCACAGGGCGTTGACGCAGATGAACCGGACGGGGTGGCAGTAGGACTCCGGATCGGCGCAGCTCCCGGAGCAGGTCACGGGGTTGTCCTCGCAGGTGCCGAGGCGTCCGTCGTTGTTCCGGTCCTCGTCGCCGTCGTCCACCCCGTCGCCGTCAGAGTCGCGATCGATGTAGTCCGGCACGCCGTCCCCGTCCGTGTCGGCGGGGTAGACCTCGAACTCGTCGTTCATGCCGTCGTTGTCCGAGTCTCGGTCCTGGAAGTTGGGCAGGCCGTCCCCGTCCGAGTCCAAAAAGCACTCGCACCCCTCGTCCCCGTTGGAGATGCCGTCTCCGTCGTCGTCCGCGGCCGTGTCACACTCGTAGGTGACCTCGGGGCAGAGGTCGATGGTCCCGTTGCCGTTGTTGCCGTTGTAGTTGCCCTTGACCGCCCCGCACGCGCCCCAAAGGCACAGCTGCGCCGCCACCGCCAAAACCGAGATTGTGCTGCGTAGCATGGGCTCCTCCGCTTGAAATGCGATTTCGGCCGATTCTCGACCTATAGCGAGCGTCGAGCCGGGGAGTCAACACAAACTTGGGGCTCGGGTCACCAAACACCGGGGGCGCCGACACGAATTCGGACGTCGAGGGCCGACGCACCCTCTCCCGTGGGGAACACCCGCACCGGATTCAAGTCGATCTCCTGCACCTCGGGTGCGTGCACGAGGAGCTCGGACACCGCGCACAGGAGGTCGATGAGCGCCTCCCGATCCGCCGCGGGCCGGCCCCGGAATCCATCCAGGAGCAGACCGGCCGTGGATCCGGCAATCTGATCGAGCGCCAGGGCCCGGTCGATGGGCGCGACCCGGATCGCCACGTCCCGGTGGAGCTCGGCGAGGGTGCCGCCCAGCCCGAACAGCACGATGGGGCCGAAGGTTGGGTCTTGACGCCCGCCCACGATCACCTCGATCCCCTCCCGTGCCTCCTGCTGCACGAGGACCTGCTCGACCGAGGCCGCGGGAGCGGCTTCGGCCACGCGGGCCAGCAGCGCGTGATACCCGCGTCGGATGTCCTCCGCCCCGGAGCATCCCAGCTCCACTCCGCCCGCCTCGGTTTTGTGGAGGAGCTCCGGGGCCAACGCCTTCAGGACCACCGGGCCCCAGTCCGCTGCCGCTGCCGCATCGTCGGCCGAGCGCGCCACCGTCCACCGTGGAGTCACCACGCCGAGCTGCCCGAGGACGTCCAGGCAGTCCTCCATGTCCAGCCAGCCCGGCCGCTCCGCCAGCGTGGAGAGCCGCTGGCCCAGGGAGGGTGTGACGTGGGTCGGCGCCCCGTCCAGGGGGCGGATTCCAGGGGCGGTGGATCGGTAGCGGTCCCGGGCGAGGCGCAGCGCGTGCACCGCCTCCTCGGGGGTGTCGAAGATCGGCAGCCGGACCAGGGATTGCACCAGCCGCACCTCGTCCTGGGCAGTGGCCAAAGAGCAGGCGATGGGCAGCCCGTACCGGTCCGCGAGCCGATCCAGCTCCTCCAGCAGCGGCCGACTAACCAACCGCTGGGCCTCGCTGCGGTAGGTGTGCACGAACACGATGCCGTCGTGCTGCCCCGCCTCACAGACGGCCCGGGCGATGCGCGCGTAGGCGGGGAAGTCGAAGATGTCTCCCACGTCCAGCGGGTTGCGCATGCGGATGACGCCGGCGCGCAGAGCCGCCCGGGTCGCGTCCTTCACCGCGTCGTCGAAGGGCGGGAGCTCGAAGCCGTCGGCCTCCACCGCGTCCGCCACGATGCACGCGTGTCCGCCGGAACGAGAGATGACGGCCAGTCGGTTGCCGCGCATGGGCGCCAGCCGGGACGCCTTCACGGCAAAGCCCACCTCTCGGGTTTCGTGCACGCGATGGATTCCCACCTGCCGAAAGGCGGCCTCCACCACGGCGTCGTCGCTGGACAGGGCTTTGGTGTGCGACTGGGCCGTCCGGGCGCCGATCTGGCCGGTGCTCGCCTTGAACACAATCACCGGCTTGCTCGCGCCGGCGGCCAGCTCCAGCAGGCGTCGCCCTTCGGACAGGCCCTCCAGGTACAGCAGCACCCGCCCGGTCTCCGGATCCTGCAGCAGGTACTCCAGGAGGTCCGCCTCGTTCACGTCGAGCTTGTTGCCCACGCTGGCAAACTTGGCCATGCCGATGTGCTCTTCCCCGAGCCGGATGAGCAGGTGAATGCCCACGCCGCCGGACTGCGACGCAAAGGAAAGATCGCCCAGCTTGGGCGCAGACTCCATGGGCCCGAAGGGCAGGGCGACGCCGTGACGGATGTTGATCGTGCCGATGCAGTTGGGGCCCATGAGCCGCAGGGAGTGTCGCGCGGCGATGTCCAGGCACTCCTGCTCCAGCACCAAGGCCTCGTCGCTGAGCTCGCCGAACCCACCGGTTTCGATGATCACCCGGCGGACCCCGTGCAGACCGCAGGCCTCCAGCGCCTGGGGCACCAGGGCCGCCGGCATCAGCACCACGGCCAGCTCGATGGGATCCGCGATCTCGGACAGCGCCTCGTGGATCGTCACGCCGTGGATTTCACCGCGGCGAGATCCCACCGCGTAGAGCGGCCCGGTGAAGCCCCAGGTGCGGCAGTTTTGCAGGATGTACTGGGCGAGGTTCGTCTCCTTGGCGGAGACGCCGAACACGACGATGGACGCCGGTGCAAAGAAGCTCTTCAAGGTGGAACCTTTCCACTTTCCTACCGGGAGTATTCGGCCGGGCGCGCCGGTGGGTCAAGGGCGAATGCGGGCCTAGAGCGCCGACCGGTTTGAGCTCCCGTCGCCGGATCGGGCGGCATGGGGCCGTTTGCATCGTCGCTCCTCAGTCAAATATGGCCCGATATTCTCCATCGTCGCTCCTTGCACACGGCCCCATGGCGCTCCGCCCGGCTCGGTCCGCCCAAACCGGTCGGCGCTCTAGCGCCCGGCTGGTTTCACGTCAAGGAACAGGGTTCGCTGCGGTGGCCGCTGCCGGGCTCGTTCTGCCCTGGATGGCTCCACCATTTTCTTGACAGGCGCACAAAGTACGTGCTATCCCTACATGTAGGACAATTGACACCATGCACCTACAGAACCTCCTCAAGTCCATTCTCCTCCAAGCGGTCGCCCGCTGTCAGGAGGATCTCGGCTTCGACGCCGTGCCCGAGGTGACCATCGAGCGGCCGAAACGGCCGGAGCATGGTGATTTTGCGTGTAATATCGCACTTGCCCTCGCCCGGGTGGCCAAGCGGAAGCCCCGCGACCTCGCTGAGGCCATCGTCGAGCGCATCGTCGACCCCGAAGGTTTCATCGCGTCCACCGAGATCGCAGGCCCGGGGTTCATCAACATCCGGCTGTCTGAAACGGTGTGGTATCGCATCCTAGGCGAGATCCTCCACCGGGGTGAGAAGTGGGGCAGCGGTGACCCGAAGGCGTCGCCGCGGGTGCTGATCGAGTTCGTGAGCGCCAACCCCACCGGGCCGCTCCACGTCGGGCACGGACGCGGCGCCGTGGTGGGGGACGCCCTGGCCCGGCTGCTCCGCAAGGTCGGCTACGACGTCACCACCGAGTACTACTTAAACGACGCCGGGAGCCAGGTGCAGAAGCTGGCCCGCTCGATTCAGGCCCGAGCCCTGGAGCTGCTCCGGGAGCGGGATCCGAGCCGCGCCGAGGTGACGTTCCCCCAGGAGGGCTACCCAGGGGAGTACGTCGTCGACGTCGCGCGGCAGTATCTCGCCGACGTGGGCGAGCCGCCCGCCGGGGAGCTGACCGAGGAGCAGCTCGCACCGCTCATCGCCTTTGGCGTGGAGCAGATGCAGCGCTCCATCGCGGACACCTGCCGGCGGCTGGCCATTACCTTCGATGTCTGGTTCTCGGAGAAGTCTCTCCACGACTCCGGCGCCTTGCAGGGCGCGCTGGACGAGCTCGGGGCCGCCGGGCACCTCTACGAGGAGGGGGGCGCGCGCTGGTTCCGGTCGACCGCCTTCGGGGACGAGAAGGACCGGGTCGTGGTGCGGGACAGCGGCGAGCCCACGTACTTCGCCGCGGACATCGCCTATCACCGCGACAAGTACGAGCGGGGCTTCGACCACCTGATCAACATCTGGGGCGCGGATCACCACGGCTACATCCCGCGCATGAAGGGCGCGGCCCAGGCCCTGGGCCGGACCGCCGACAGCCTGGAGGTCCTCCTGGTGCAGTTCGTGGCGTTGCTCAAGGGGGGCGAGAAGCTGCAGCAGGGCAAGCGGTTGGGCCAGTTCGTCACCGTGGACGAGGTGGTGGATCAGGTGGGCGCCGACGTGGCGCGCTATTTCTTCCTGGAGCGCAAGTTCGACGCGCAGGTGGACTTTGATCTCGAGGTGGCCCTGTCCGAGGATCCGAGGGTCAACCCGGCCAAGTACGCGCAGTACGGCCACGCCCGGGCGTGCTCCATCCTGGCCAAGGCCGAGCGGGAGCTCGGGGCGACGGTCCCGGAGTTCGACGCTGCCGTGGCCGCGCGCCTGACCCACCCGGACGAGCTCGCGATCCTGCGGCGTCTGGCCGAGTTTCCCCTCCTCGTGGAGGAGTCGGCCGCGGCCCGGGAGCCGCACCGGATTGTGACGTACCTGCACGACCTGGCCCGGGCCTTCCAGAGCTACTACACCCGGCTGAAGCGGGAGCAGGATCCGGTGCTGCCGCCGGCCAGCGTTCAGGGGCCTGGCTGGGAGCAGTCCTGGGACATGGACAAGATGAACGCGCGGCTGATGTGGGTGGATGCCATCCGCATCGTGAGCCGCGCTGCACTCACCCTGTTGGGGCTCGAGGCGCCCACCCACATGGCGCGCCTGGAGGAACCGACGAGCGGAGGCGAAGATGCGTGATTCAGATCGGTTGAAAGAGAAACTGGAAGTGAGCCTGGACAACCGCCAGCTCTTCTACCTCTTTTTCGGGAGCGCAGTGGTCGCCTGCCTGGTTTTCGTCGTCGGGGTCCTCGTGGGGAAGAAGCTCGAGGATCGCAAGCAGCAGCACAAGCGGCCGGCCGCCGACGAGCTGGCGCTCATCGACGCGGACTCACGGATCGGCGCCAAGGGGCTCACGTTCCACGATGAGCTGATCAAACCCGACGCCCGGTCCCAGAAGAACTTGCCGCCCGAGGTCCTGGAGTGGCGCGACATGGGTCAGGGCAAGGCGAACGTGGTCGCCCTGGCGGGCCCGCCGCCCGCGCCGGGTGGCGACCGCCTCGCGCCCGCGCCCGCGCCTGCGCCCGGTCGCGCGGGCGACAAGCCGGGCGCGCAAGTCGCCCCGAAAAAGCAGTACACCCTGCAGGTGAGCGCCTTTCAGGACCGGGGCGAGGCCGACCAGGTCATCAAGAAGCTTCAGAAGGAGGGCTACCGGCCCTACATGGTGGCGTCCAAGCTACCCAAGCGCGGCGTGTGGTACCGCGTGCGCCTGGGCGCCTTCGGGAGCTGGAACAAGGCCCTCGAAGCCAAAAAGAAGTTCGAGGAGAAGATCAACATGACCGCCTACGTCTCCCGGCGGTAACCCAAGCCCCGCGCCACCACTCCCAATCTCCGATTACCGATCTCCTCCACCGCTATCGTTTCTCGAGCAGGCCGCGGCGCTCGAGCTCGGCCAGCACCTGATCCACGCAGTGATCGATGGACGTGCCGGCGGTGTCCAGCAGCACCTCAGGGAGCTCGGGGCGCTCGTAGGGATCGTCGATGCCGGTGAAGTTCTTGATCTCCCCGGCCAGGGCCCGCTTGTACAGCCCCTTGGGATCGCGCTGGGTGAGCACCTCGAGGGGGCAGTCGCAGAACACCTCGACAAAGTTCTCCACCTTGGCGCGGACCGCGCCCCGGGCCTCCTTGTAGGGAGAGATCGCGGCCGCGATGGTGGCCACGGCGTTGCGGGTGAGCAGCTCGCAGATCCACCCGATCCGACGGATATTCTCGTCGCGGTCCTCTTTTGAGAATCCCAGGCCGGCGCTGAGATTGTCCCGGATGACGTCTCCGTCGAGGACCTCGACCTTCAGGCCGCGGTCGCGCAGGATCGGCGCCACCCGGGAGGAGATGGTCGTCTTGCCCGCGCCGCTCATGCCGGTGAACCAGATTGTGAAGCCTTTTTGCATGTTTATCTCCGAGTCAGAGGCCGTGGTCGCTGGGGTGCGCTGACGTTTTTCACTGGAGCCGTATTTCACTGGAGCCGGGTCCCTTACACCCGCAGGCTTAGCAAGTCTCTCGGGTGCGGGCAATCGATTTGGATCCGAACGGCGCAGAATCAGTGCTTTTCCCTGGAAATCGAGCTCCTTTTCAGGGGCCGTCCCCACCCCTCTGGGGGGTACAAGGCCGGCTCCGGTCCAAAAATTGGCGCAATCCGGCCGCCCTGGATATGGTGGAACCTATGTTTTCCCAGTGCCCGAAGGTTGCCCTTGGTTGTGTTGCCGCCCTGGCCCTGACCGCCATCGCGCCGCGGCCCTCCCGAGCGCGCAGCAAAACCAAGAAGGTCCGTTCCAAGGCCGTGCTGGTGGTCAGCTTCGACGGCCGCAAGGTGCTGTATCAGCGCAACGCCGCCCACGTGCGCTCCATCGCGAGCCTGTCCAAGCTGATGGCCGCGCTGGTGGTCATGGACCACAAGCTCAAGCTGGATGGGGTCACGACCATCACCCCCGAGGACGCCAAGGTCGCCTCGGGGGGGTGCCGCACCCGGCTGCTCCGGGGCATGAAGGTCCACAACCGGGACCTGCTCTACGCCGCGCTGCTCGCCTCGGACAACCGCGCCATTCCGGCCATGGGGCGCGCGGTGGGGCTCGGCCCGGGCAAGCTGGTGGCGGCCATGAACGCCCGGGCCCGCAAGATGGGGCTCAAGCACACCCGGTTCCTCGATCCGGTGGGCATCAACATCGGGAACGTGTCCACCTCCTACGAGATCGCCAAGATCCTGCGTCAAGCCGTGCTGCACCCGGTCCTGCAGAAGGTCATGCGCACGCGAGACCACTTCTTCCGCGCGGTGTGGCCCAAGCGCCGCGCCATCAACTATCACAACACCAACGCGCTCGTGCACCGGCTCCGGTTCCCCGTCTACGGGGGCAAGACCGGCTACAACCACAAGGCCGGCTACTGCTTCGCCTCGGCCATGCGCCTGCCTGGGGTGGGGCCCGTGCTGGCCGTCTTCCTGGGGAGCACCTCCAAGACCCAGCGCTTCTCCGACTTCTACGAGATCCTCGTCGAGATGAAGGTCCGGGGGATCACCGGCAGTGATCGCCGCATCGCCAACAGACAGCGCCCCAGAACCCGCCGGGCCCGCCGGGCCCACCGGACCCGCCGGGCCCGCCTGCACGCGCGTCGCCGCCAGGTGCAGCGCCGCCCCGGGCGCCGCACCAAGCGCACCGCCGGGCGCCCGATCAAACGTCGGCGCAACCCGCAGCTCTACGCCTCCGACGAAGACTGAGCCTCCAGGCTGAGCCTCCAGGCTGAGCCTCCAGGCCGAGCCTCCTGCCTTGAGCTTCCTACTCCTGTTTGCCTGACCGGATATCGGCCCCCGCGTCCGAAGCTCGGCCACGGGTGCCGGGACTCGTCTGATCCCCGTTCCCCGTCCCCCCTGGATAGATCGCGCGTCGCGTGCCGGAGCGCCTTCTCACGCGCCTTTCCACGCGCCTTTGCGCGTCTCCCTGGGAACGCCGCGCAGTGGGCATGAGGTTTGCTTTGCAAGGCGTGGAACGTCGGCCGCGCTGGCCGAACACCCACGCGAAAGGAACGCCCATGATCGACAAGAAGAAGAAACCATCGGTGCTCGACATCATGAAGGGCCTCGAGAAGAAGTTCGGGAAGGGGTGCATCATGCGGCTGGGCGACGCCGCGGTGGTGAAGGTGCCGGCCATCCCCACCGGCTCGCTCTCCCTCGACCTGGCGCTGGGAATGGGGGGGCTCCCCCGAGGCCGGCTGATCGAGATCTACGGCCCGGAGGGCTCGGGCAAGACGACCCTGGCCCTGTCGGCTGTCGCCCAGGCCCAGGCCCAGGGCGGCCTCTGCGCCTTCATCGACGCCGAGCACGCCCTAGACGTGCAGTACGCCAAGAAGCTGGGCGTGGTGGCGGAGGAGATCCTCATCTCCCAGCCCGACTACGGGGAGCAGGCCCTGGAGATCGTGGACCGGCTCTGCCAGTCCGAGGCCCTCGACCTCATCGTGGTCGACTCGGTGGCGGCGCTCATCCCCAAGGCCGAGCTGGAGGGTGAGATCGGGGACGTGCACATGGGGCTGCAGGCGCGGCTCATGAGCCAGGCCATGCGCAAGCTCGCCTCCGGGGCCTCGAAGCACAACACGGCCGTGCTCTTCATCAATCAGCTCCGGCAGAAGATCGGTGTCACCTTCGGGAGCCCGGAAACCACGCCCGGCGGCAACGCCTTGAAGTTCTATGCGTCGGTGCGGCTCGACATCCGCCGCATCGGTCAGATCAAGGACGGCGAAGAGGCCTACGGCACCCGGGTGCGGGTCAAGGTCGTCAAGAACAAGCTCGCGCCGCCCTTTCGCAAGGCCGAGTACGAGGTGCTCTTCGGCTCGGGCGTCAACACCGGGGGCGAGCTCGTAGACCTCTCGGCAGAGGCGGGGCTCATCCAGAAGAACGGGGCCTGGTACAGCTGCGGCGATCAGCGGCTCGGTCAGGGGCGGGAGCGGGCCAGCGAGTTCCTGGCCGAGCATCCGGACCTGGCAGCCCGGCTGCGCAAGGAGCTCATTGAGCGCGCCCAGGGGCCCCTGTCGGCGGCCGACAAGCCCACGCCTGTAGCCGACATGCCCGCCCCGGCGGAGTCGAAGCCGACAGAGCTCGAGGCAGCGGCGGAGCGGGCGTAGCGGGCTTGGCGGACTTAGCGGGCAAAGCGGACTCAGTGGGCTTAGCGGGCTTAGCGAGCGTAGCGGGCGTAGCGAGCGTAGCGAGCGTAGCGGGCGTAGCGGGCGTAGCGGCCGGCGCGCCGCCCGCGTCTGAATGGGAGCACAGTGATGAAAATCGACCGAATTCTGTTCGTCGTCCTGACCCAGGTGCTGGGCCTACTCGGCTGCGCGGCCGGGCAGCCCCACGGACAGGACGACGGCTCTCAGGCCCCGCCGCGCTGCGATGTGGCCGACCCGCCCTTCTGTGACGGAGCGGAGCTGATGGGCTGCGACTCGAGCGGAGCCGCGGTACAGCTCGAGCAGTGTCCAATGGGCTGCAGCGCAACCCGGGGAGCGTGCAACGAGTGCGTCCCGAGCGTCGGCGGCTGTGACGGTGACGGCGACGATCGGGTCTTCTGCTCCGGAGACGGCATCGTCATCAACCGCATCGTCTGCGAGCATGGCTGCGACGCCGAGCAGGGCGTGTGTCACACCTGTCCCCCCTCGGGCGCGATCTGCGACGGCGACGAGCTGGTGCAGTGCAACGCCGACGGCACGCCGGGAGCGCGGTCCACCTGCGAGCTCGGCTGCAGCCCGGCGCGCGGCGAGTGCAATGCCTGCGTGCCGGGCAGCGCCGGCTGCGACGGCGCCGTGCGGATCCTGTGCGGCCCCCAGGGCGAGATCCTGCAGGGCGAGCCCTGCCCAAACGGCTGCAGCGCCGCCCGTGGCGACTGCAACGACTGCGTGCCCGGCGCGGTGATGTGCCAGGGCGGCGAGCTCCTGACCTGCGGCGACGACGGCCTCCTGGCGACCGCCCTGAGCTGCCCCTTCGGCTGCTCCGCGCCCCGCCTCGCGTGCAATGACTGCGAGCCCGGAGCCGACTCCTGCCAGGGCGACGTGCTCCTGAGCTGCAGCCCCGAAGGCCAGGTGTCCGGCCAGTCGAGCTGTGGGTACGGCTGCGACCCGGCCCACGGCGTCTGCCACGCCTGCACCCCCGGCGCCCTCGAGTGTCACGGCGATGACCTCGTGGTGTGCGACGCGACGGGGCAGATCGCCCAGAGCGCGGGTTGCCCCCTCGGCTGCGGCGTATTCACCGGCCCTGACCGCTGCCTCACCTTTGCGCCCTCGGGCCTCGCGGCCGCGGACCTCACCGCCGGGGCCGCCGACCTCGTCGTGACCGGCCTCATCACCATCGACACCGACGCCCCGACCGTGGACGGCGCCGCCCCTCCCACCTGGCGGATCGCCCCCCAGTCGTCCGGCGCGCCCGAGCTCCTCGTGCTCAGCTACCGCGACGTCACGGTCACCACGCTCGGGCGCATCACGGTCACGGGCTCCCGCGGGCTGGCGCTCGTCGCCCGGCAAATCCAGCTCAACGGCTTCCTCGACGCCTCGGCCCGGGGCAGCGCGGCCGGCCCGGGAGGCCGCGACGCGGCCAGCCCGCCCTGGCCCGGCTCCCCGGACGGAGACGGTGGAAACGGCAGCCTCTTCGCCACTTGCGGCGCCGTGTGGAGCGGCGCCGGCGGCGCGGGCCACCGCGCGCCCGGCGGCGCCGGCGGCTCCCTCCTCCTCCCGGAGCACCCGGGCGGCAGCGGTGGAGCCGAGCTCACAGACACCCCATGGACGCCCCTCCGCGGCGGCTTTGTCGGCGGCTTCGTCGCCTCGACCGCCGACAACGCCGGAGCCGGTGGCGGCGTCGTGTTGCTCGCCGCCCGGGAGAGCGTCGACATCGGCCGCACACCGCTGCCCGGGCGCGGCGTTGCAATGGGCCGTGTCGACGCCTCCGGCGGCGGCGGCACCGGCTACGGCACCGGCGGCGGCACCGGCACCGGCACCGGCTACGGCGCCGGCGGCGGCTCGGGCGGCACCATCCAGATCGAAGCCCCCGTCGTCACCCTCGCCGGCATGGTCTGGGCGGTCGGCGGCGGCGGCGCCTGCGGCGGCGTCCCAAGCACCCCAAGCACCCCGGGCACCGGCCCGGGCGCCGGCACCGACGGCCGCGACGGCGGCCAGGGCTGTAGCAGCGCCGGCACCGGAATCGACGGCGGCGGCGGCGGCAACGGCGGCCTCGCCGACAACCGCCTCTGGAGCCCGTCCGGCGGCGGCGGCCTACCCGTACTGTGCGACGACAACGCCAGCGCCGGCGGCGGCGGCGGCGCTGCCGGACGCCTCCGCGTCCGGACCGCCACCGGCACCGTCAACGTCCACCCCGACGCCGACCTCCGCGCCGCGCCCTGCGGACCAAGCCTCCAGGACTGCTTCGGCACCTTGGTTGTGTTCTGAGCCGCAGCTCCGACCACACACCCGCGCACATCGGGTGTGATCCAGCCCCTTTGGTAATGAACGTCCCGACACCCCCGCGCGCAGCGCGGGTTTTCCCCTGGGGGAAACAGGAAAAGGGGGTCTTGAGCCACGGAGTGGCGGATCCGTCTTCCCCTTTGGCAAGAAGTCCGGTTGAGCCACAGGTTTCGTGACCGCCACGAAAGCGGGGCCGAAGCAACCGGAAACGGGGACTCACCAAGGGGTAGCGATCACACTCGCGCACACTGCCATCGCATATATATGTTTCTGTGATATGTTAATATACATGAGAACAACACTGAATCTCGACAATGAGCTGCTACGGCAGGTGAAAAAGATCGCCGCGGATACGGATCGCACCCTCACCGAGGTGTTCCAGGAGCTGCTGTGGCAGGGGCTCAACCAGCGCTCCATGCCGCAGGAGGAATTCCGAATGGAGTGGACCCCGGTCCGCGGCCCGGTCAAACCCGGCGTAGATCTGGCGGATCGCGACAGCCTCCTGGACACCATGGAGAAGAGTCACTGATCGCCGTAGACACCAACGTCCTCGTCTACGCGCACCGGCAGGACACCGAAAAGCACACCGCGGCCGTGGCCTGGCTGAAGCACCTCGCCGAAGGGCGCGTGCCCTGGGCGCTCCCGGTCTTCTGCCTCGGCGAGTTCGTGCGGGTCTGCACCCACCGGAGCGTCTTCACCCCGCCGTCCACCATGCAGCAGGCCCTCGCCGCCCTCGACGCGCTCCTAAAAAGCCCCATGGTGCGAGTCCTGAGCCCGACCCCCCGCTTCCCACACCACCTCGCCGACATCCTTCTGGCCGCCGACGCCAGGGGCAACCTCGCCTTCGACGCCCAGATCGCCGCCGTCTGCCGCGACCACGGCGTGGGCCGCCTGCTAACCGAGGATCGCGA
Source organism: bacterium (assembly GCA_043825095.1). Lineage (GTDB taxonomy): Bacteria > Myxococcota_A > Polyangia > HGW-17 > JAJRWW01 > JBDRSE01. Next base: position 23,484 of record JBDRSE010000170.1, on the reverse strand, counting down.
CTTCGCACGCTTCACCCGCCTCGACCTGATCACCCTGGGTGAGGGTCCGGGTGTGTGAGGGGCCACGCTCTGGGCTCCGATCATCATCCATCTTCCGGTCCTCAGAGCGCCGACCGCTGCGCCGTGCCCCCCCCGGCCCGGCGTAGCGTCACCGCCTCCGGGCTCGCCGGCGGCCGCCGCCCCAGGCAGCGTGGGCAGTTGCGCCGGCCGCGGCCATCGCTCTCGTCCAGGCATCGCACGCAGAGAAGGTGCAGCGCCTCGTCACAGAACCCCAGCTCCAGGGTCGGCGCGCCGCAGGCCTGGCAGGCCAGGGGATCGAGATGCCCGGTCAGCCCGTTGCAGTCCACCTCGAGCCGCAGCTCCTGCTTGCGGCGGCGCACGAGCAGGTCGCACCGCAGCACCGGGATCCGAGCCAGCAGCAAGGCGAAGGGCTGCACCCGCAACCGGATCCGGTACTTGTCCCTCAGGGCGGCCTGCTTGCTCTCCGCCTCCCGCTGGAACTGTGCCTGCTTTTCGCGCCGGAGCTCCCGCGCCTCGCCCGTGAGGCGTCGCCGGCGAATCTCCGCGTTCATCTCTTTGTGTAGGTCGCCGAAGTAGGCGTCGATCCGCGCCGCGTCTCGTCGGAGCCGGCGGTGGACGCCCCTACGGAAGGCTTCCATTCGCGCCTCCAGCTCTGCCAGGGCGGCCTGGGCGGCCGCCGCATAGAGCCGGCGCAGCTCCTCGGCCGTGGGCCCGCCACGGCCCACGACGGCGCCCAGTTCCCGCCAGCCGGGAGCCTCGACGAGCAGCCGTTCGGCTAGCCCCTCCACCACCGCGCCCCGGGAGGACACGGCCACGTGCTGCAGGCCCTCGCGTCGCTCGTCGGCCTCGGCCACGGTGACAAAGGACCAGAGCCAGTAGTCCCGACTGCTCTCCTGGGTGCCCTGCAGGCGAAAGGTGGCGTTGAGCGTGACGAGGTGGCGTGTGAGCACCTCCTCCATCGAACGGCGGAGGTTTTTGGGCGGCATGCAGACCGCCGCCGTCCGTCCGCCCCGGGAGGCCAGGCCCACCGCCCGCTCCAGCAGCTCCGTGCCGTAGCCCACCGGCACCACCGGCAGCTCACCCTCGCTCGGCTCGCTCTCCGCGCCGCCCTCGCGGTCTCGCGTGATCTCCGTGTTCTCCGCCGAATCCATCGCGCCCCCGGTCGACCCCGTGAGATCGTCCGTCGCCACCAGCGACACCATCGCCGACGACAGCCCCAGCTCTTTGCTCAGCCTCTCCGGCATCAGCGCCTGGGCGCGGGCAGATCCGAGCTCGCGCTCTACCACGCCGCCGTGAGCCTCCACGAGCTGCTCCATGAAGCCAAGCAACCGGCTCATCGGGCGCCTCCCAGGGCGCGCCTCATCCTCATCCTCATCTTCGACCTCGACCTCATCCTCAACCTCGACCTCGACCTCGACCTCGACCTCATCCTCGACCTCATACGTCGTAGTCGTCGGCGAAGATCTCGCTGTCCAGCTCCTTGATCTGATCGTAGCGCTGCCGCGCCTCGAGCAGCTCGTCGCCGAGCCGGTCGAAGGCGCTGACCACCTCGTCCTCGCTCCGACTCTCGCCGTAGATTGACAGGATCCGCTCCGCGAACTCCGCCTCGTCCTTGCGCTGTCCCAGCACCAGGTCCAGCTCCCCCACCACCAGCTCGAAGAGGTTGATCCGCTTGTCGAGCACCTCCAGGATGTGGTGCTCCGCGGTGGACCGCGCGCACAGGTTGTACACGTACACCGGCCGCTGCTGCCCGATGCGGTGGATCCGGCCGATGCGCTGCTCGATGCGCATGGGGTTCCAGGGCAGGTCGTAGTTCACCAGGGTGGAGCAGAACTGCAGGTTCCGGCCCTCTCCCCCCACCTCGGAGCAGAGCATCACCCCCACGCCGTCGCGGAAGCGCTCCACGGCCGCGTCCTTGTCCGTCCGGGAGAGCCCGCCGGTGAAGGTGCTGTGGGAGATCCCGGCCTCCTCCAGCCGCCCGGCGAGCTCCTCCAGGGTGGCGCTGAACCGCGAGAACACCAGGGTCTTCTCGCCGCTGACTCGCAGCAGCTCCAGCAGGCGGGACACCTTGGCCGGCTCGGGCACGTTGCTGCACATCTGCGCCAGCCGCAGCATCTCCCGGCGGATGCTCTCCTCGAGCCCCTCGCGCGCGGCCATCTTTTCCAGGGTCCGCCTCACGGCGCTCGGGCTGGAGCCCGCCTCCTGCAGGAGCAGCCCCAGTGCCAGCCGCGACATGCCCTGCCGGTAGCAGGTGCGCACCAGCTCCGTCAGGCCGTGGTAGAGCTCATGCTCGGCGGGCTCCCCCTCCACGAGCAGGGTAGTGGCGTGACGAGGCGGCAGGCGCACGTCGGCCACGGCGCGGGTGTTGCGGATCATCACCTCGCCGAGCAACTCCCGGAGCTGCTCGCGGTTCCGCGGCCGGGTGGGCTCCCCGCGCAGCACGAAGGAGCGGCGGTAGGCCGCCTGGGTGCCGAGCTGTCCCGGCTTGAGCAGGGTCACCAGGCTGTAGAGGTCCATCAGATCGGTTTGCACCGGCGTGGCGGTGAGCAAGAGCAGGAACCGGCTCCGGAGCTCGTTGACCAGCTTCCAGCCCGCGGTGCGGCGGTTCTTCAGGTGGTGCGCCTCGTCCACCACCACCAGGTCGTAGCTGATTCCGCCGAGGATCGGCCCGTGCCGCTGGTTGCGGGCCAGGGCCAGCGAGGCCACCACCAGGTCTTCGGACCGCCAGAAGGCCTCCGGGTCCCGGTGCAGCGCCGCGCCCTCCGCCGCCCTGGGAGACAGGCCGAACTTGGTCGACAGCTCCTCGCACCACTGGCTCACGAGGGCCGCCGGCGTCAGCACCAGGATCTTGCGGGCCATGCCGCGCAGCCAGTACTCCCGCAGCACCATGCCGGCCTCGATGGTCTTACCCAGCCCCACCTCGTCGGCCAGCAGCACCCGCCCGCGGAAGCGCTGCAGCACCTTGCGCACCGTCTCGGTCTGGAACTCGAACTGCTCCACTCCTCGCAGCCCCGGCAGGCACAGGAGCTGCTCGAAGCGCGCCGCCTGGCTCAGCTCGTTCGCTCGCTGCGCCAGCAGGTAGTGCCGCAACCCCTGAGCAGCCGCGAGCCCGAGCCCCGCCGCGCCCGCGTCCCCGTTCCCACTCCCATCCGCGTCCCCGTTCCCATCCGCGTCCCCGTTCCCATTCCCATCCCCATCTCCATCTCCATCCCATCCCTCGTCCCATTTCCACTCCCCGTCCCCGGCATCCGCTCCGGTCATCCGCGCGATCAGCGCCTCCGGGGCGCCGACCTCCACCACCTGGATCACCTCCAGCGCCTCGGGTATGTCGGTCGCCTCCACCCCCTCGGCCTTCTTCGCCGCCTCGGCCTTCTTTACTGCCTCGGCCTTCTTTACTGCCTCGGCCGTCTTCGCCGCCTCGGCCTTCTTCGCCGCCTCGGCCTTCTTCGCCGCCTTGGCCTTCTTCGCCGCCCGGGCCGCCGCAGCTCGCTCCTTCTCAAGCCGCGCGTCGCGACCTTCCTTCTCGCGAGCGGCCTCGATCGCCTCGCTCAGCTCCGGCGTGAGCTCTGTCAACCCGAGCTCCAGCCGAATCGCGACGACACGGTCCACCAGCCACTGCAGGGGGATCCCCTTGCGCTCACGCGTCTGCGCCGGGAGCCAGAGCGCCTCCTCCAGCAGCGGCAGGGCCTCGTCCAGCAGCCCTTCCTCGAGGTGGGCGAGCCCCTCGTGCAGAGCGTCCTCGGGCAAGTCGCCGCCCTCGGCTCGCAAACGATCCACGAGCTTGATGATGTCCTGCGGGTGTCCCTCGTGCTCCAGGACCAGGTCCAGCATCAGCCGCGTGATCGGCGCGTGGCCGTAGAACGTGTTCGCCAGCTCCCTGAGCAGCGAGAACGCAGATCCGAGGCTGTCCCGGCGGGCGAGCTCCCGCGCTTGAGCCATGACCTTCTTCACCGTGCCGCGCGCATGCGGGTCCATCCGCAGCGCCCCGCGCATCCGCGACCCACGTCGGCCCGATCTACGGGTCGCACTCCCGATTGATGAAGACTTTCTCCGTCCCATGGATCCAGCAACCCTAGCCCGTGGCTTCCCCCACGCGCCTCTGCCTCAACAAAATAGAATCAAACGGATTGAAACGGGCAGTGACTTGTCCGCACACCGCAAACCGCACACCGCAAACCGCAAACCGCAAACCGGAGATCCGGCGCTCTAGTCGTTGCCAAGCAAGGCATGCACCCGCCGGCGGAGCGTCTCGACGTCCTCGATCGCCGCCAGCTCCCGGATCACTGCCTCGTCGCAGCGCGTCCGGGCGATGCTCAGCAGCGTCTCACGCGTGCCCTCCTGCCTGCCCTCCTGCCTGCCCTCCGCCCGGATACGTTCCAGGATTTTCTGGCTCCTCTGACGTTCTTCCTCGCGACCCTCCGCCCGGATCCGCTCAAGGATCGAGCCTCGCTCCGCGGGCGTCGATGGGATGGTCTCTTTCATCAGCTCCTCCAGTAGGCCGTCCTTGGTCGATTGTAACACGGCCGGGTCGGCCAACAAGGCATCTATGGCCGCTCGTGCCTCCCGGGCATCCGTCGACTCGGCCATCAGCCGCAGCATCGAGCAGCCCGGGAGCTGCCGTGGTAAACCGCGTATGTTCACCAGCACCAGATCCCACAGCGCCCGGCGCTGGACCTGCCAAATACCCGCAACAGGGCCCAGACGGATATCGTCCGTCAGGGGCGAATATCGTCCGCCAGGGAGGGATACCGTCAGCCAGTCCCCCCCACCGCCGTTCGGCTGCTGGGCAACACCGTGCACCACATGCCGTGTGCCACATGCCGTGTGCCACATGGATGCCTCATGGATTGAAAAGGGCAGGGCGCTGGTGGCATACTCACTGGCCATGAAGCTGCACTTCCTCGGCGGCGCCGACGAGGTCGGCGCGAGCTGCCTGCTGATCGAGGCCGCCGGCCGGCGCATCCTGGTGGACGCCGGGATCCGCATGGGCGCGGCCACCACGGACCGGCTGCCGGATCTGGCCCGGGCCTCGGACCTCGGCGGCCTGGACGCGATCCTCGTCACCCACGCCCATCTCGATCACACCGGGGCCCTGCCCCTGGTGCACGGCGCCTTCCCCAAGGCGGACATCCTGATGACCGCGCCCACCCTGGGCCTGCTGAGGATCCTGCTCCTGGACGCGCTCAAGATCATGGAGCTGAAATCGGACCAGGAGGGTGAGATCCCGCTCTACCCGCTCCCCGCGGTGGAGTCGCTGCTGGCCCGGGCGGTCGGCAAGGCGTTCCTGGAGCCGGTCCCCCTCGCAGGCGGCGCGATCCGGGCCACGTTCTTTCCGGCGGGCCACGTGCTCGGCGCCGCCGCGGTGGGGCTGGAGACCCCCGAGGGCAACGTGCTGGTCACCGGTGACGTGTCGGTGACCGACCAGCTCACCGTGCCGGGGATGCCCCGCCCGCGCTTCTCCCCGGACGTGATGGTCTGCGAGGCCACCTACGGCGCCCGCCTGCACGCCTCGCGCCGCGCCGAAGAGGAGCGGCTCGCCCAGAACGTCCTGGACGTGCTGCGAGGGGGCGGCAAGGTGCTCATCCCCGCCTTCGCCCTCGGCCGCGCCCAAGAGGTGCTGCTGATCCTTCGCAAGGCACTGGCCCCGGCCCGGTCCCGGTCCCGGTCCCGACCCGACGCACCGTCCGACGTGCCGTCCGACATCCCCCCCGCCGTCGTCTATGCCGACGGCATGGTGCGCGCCATCTGCGGTGTCTACAGCCAGTACCCGGACGCGCTCTCCCGCACCCTGCGTGAGCGAGCCCAGGCGGGCCGGGGTCTGTTCTTCACCGCGGACGGACGGATCCGCCCGGTCCAGTCGCCGGCAGAGCGGGACGACATCCTGCGCGGCGATCCCTGCGTCATCGTCTCCTCCTCCGGCATGCTCTCCGGCGGCCCGAGCCAGCACTACGCCGCCGGCCTGGCCTCCTCCGAGTCGTCCCTGATCAGCATCACCGGCTACCAGGACGAGGAGGCCCCCGGCCGCCGACTCCAGGAGCTCGCCGCGTCCGCCCGCGTGTCCGCCGGCGCATCAACCGCCGCGGATTCTGGCCCCGCCTCCGGTGCTGGTCCCGCCTCCGGTGCTGGTCCCACCGCGGTCCCCGGCCGGGAGCTCATGCTCGGCGGCCGCGTGGTCCCTGTCCACTGCAGCGTGGGGACCTACACCCTCTCGGCCCACGCCGACGCCCAGGAGCTGGTCGGCCTGGTGCAGAGCCTCGCCCCGCGGGACCTGTTCCTCGTCCACGGCGATCCGCAGGCCCGGCAGGGCCTGGCCGGCAAGCTCTTCGACGCCGGGTTCCGGAGCGTGCACCTGCCGGCCACCGGAGACGAGATCACGCTGGACGCCACCCCCAGGCGCCCGGGCCGCCGCTCCGGCCCCGGCCCCGGCCCCGGCCCCGCGTCCGTATCCACATCCACATCCACATCCGGCATCGGTGCCTCGCGCCCCTTCGACTCCGAAGCCCTGCCCGAGCTGCACCGCCGGCTCTGGGCCACCGAGCCCCGGGGCAGGACCTACAGCGTGGCCGACCTCGCAGCCCTTTGGTATGGCAGCGCAGGCAGCGCTGCCCACGCCGGCGATGCCCACGGCAGCGAAGCCGCCGGTCCGGACCTCACGGCTGTCCACGAGGTCCTGCGCGCCGACAGGACCTTCTTCCAGCCCGACGCCAAGCGGCCCTTCCTCTACCGCTGCGTCGATCCGACCCGCGCCGCCTCCCCATCCCCCTCGTCAGGCGCCCCCGGGCGCGCCGAGCATGCACGCGACGAGCACGGCCGGCTGGAGCAGAACGCCGCCCTGGCCCGCGTCCAGGCCCTGCTCGGCCCGGAGACCGGCAGCGGTCTCTACAAAAAGGGAGCCGATCGCGAAACCTGGAGCCTGCGCCTCGGCTTCGACTTTCCCGACGTGGACGGCCCCCGCGCCGGGGAGGCCATCGCCGCCCTGGAGGAGGAAACCGGCTGGGCCGTCGTCGTGAGCCCCGAGCCCCGCCTGGCCGCCCTCGAGCAGCTCGCCGCCGAGATCCTCCCTCCGCGGCTCAAGCCCACGCGCGCCGCGTCGATCCACAAGGAGGAGCGTCGCGTAACTGTCCCCGTGCCTCCCCTATCGGAGCTCACCGACGAGCTCACCGACGAGCTGAGCGAGCAGAGCGAGCAGAGCGAGCTAAACGCGCTCTGCGCACAGTTCGAGGCGCGCACCGGCTACACGCTCCAGCTCGAGCACAAACCCTCGGGCTCAGCCCTGACCCCGGCCGCCAAGCAGGTCTATGACGACACCGGCCGGATGGAGATCAACCACGCCTTCGCCCTGATCGACCGCGCCTTCGCCGACCAGCCCCACCGCCCCTCCAAAAAGAGCAAGAAGAGCGACGCCGAAGGCCCTCTGATCGAGCTCTCCTTCATCAGCCCCGAGGTCGGCGCGCGCTACCAGGAGCTCATCGACGAGCTCGCCTACCGCGCGAGATGGCGCCTCCGCATCGCCTCCAAGGTCGATCAGCAGGCCGTGCTGCAGCTCGTCCGCGCCCACCTCCCCGCCGCCTGGCAGGTCACCAAGGGCCCCGGCCTGGACGTCGCCAACCGCCGGGTGGTCCTCCGCCTCGCCCCCCCGCCGCCCCCACCCGACGACGAGCAGCTCGTCGCCCTGGCCCGCACCCTCGACCGCGAAGCCGGCTTCTCCGTGGTGATCTCGTAGTTGCGACTGTGTGGGAACAGTTTCACCCGGCGGGTGAAGGCTGCATCTGAAGCGTCTCGCCGAGAAGCTGGATCAATCCAGGGCGTTGCCCGATCCCCAATGAATCGCCGGCCGAGTTGCCGCTGAATCGTTGAGCTCGCGGGGAGCGAGCCTAACCTTCGCGGAGATGGTAAAATGCCGTTGTAACGACCGAATAGGTCATCAGAGGAGCTTGACATCGTGTTTGAACGAATCGCAGTTGATCCAAGGATCTGTCACGGTCAGGCATGCATCAAGGGAATGCGAATACCGGTTCATCAGATCATCGGGATGCTCGCCAACGGGGACACGATCGAAAATCTCCTGGACGATTATCCCTCTCTTTCTAGGGAGGACGTCCTCGCCTGTCTCGAATACGCCGCGTTCCTTGCTGAAGAACAGGTCACTCCCCTGGAGGATGTGGCCGGCACAGAATGAGAATCCTCGTCGACGAAAACATCCCGCGGATGACCGTTGGGGCCCTTCGCGAGACGGGGCATGATGTGGAGGATATCCGTGGAACCTCGTTACAGGGCATGACTGACGAGGATCTTATGCGCCTCGCTCAACGAGAGCAGCGACTGTTGATCACGACAGACAAGGACTGGTAAGTCAAACCTGTTGACAAACGTAAACAGCGCGGCTACGTTCGAGGTATGGGCCGACCGCGTCATCCACACAAGGACATCGAGTCGGCCATCAAGGACGCGGAAGGACGCGGCTGGCGGGTCGAGCACTCGAAACGTGGTCACGTCTGGGGAACGGCGTACTGCCAGGCAGGACAGGGTGGCTGCATCATCCGAATCGCGTCCACGCCGAGGAACCCGACGTCGGCTGCTAAGCGCCTGGCCCGGGAGTTCGAGAAGTGCCCCCACGCGGAGGCGACGGAGGACGTATGAGAGTCCACAACTTCAGCATTGTGCTGGGCGGCGTCACGCCGGTCAACGGCGAGGAGATCGCCGACTCGCTCTACGGTGGTGGCTGCGACGACGCGGTCATGTCCACCAGGGATGGTGTCACCCGCCTTGAGCTCGACCGGGAGGCGGACAACCTGCTCGACGCCGTCCTGTCGGCGGTGCGAGACGTCGAGTCCGCTGTCGCCGAGCTCGGGGTCACCATCGCCCGCGTGGAGCCGGACGACATGGTCACCGTCAACGACATCGCCAGCGCCATCGGTGTGACGAGGCAGAGCGTCCATCTGCTCGTGAAGGGAGAGCGAGGCCCCGGCAGTTTCCCGGCGCCGGTCCTCTCGACGTCCCGCCGACGCTTCTGGCGGTGGCCCGAAGTGCTGGACTGGCTGCTGGAGGAGTACGAGCCCACGAATACCGCTGTCCAGCATCTCAGCGGGGAGTTCCGGGAGCGACAGGGGGTCCTCGCGGCGGTCAACGGGGCGCTGGAGCTGCGCCGCAACGCCGGGAAACGCGCTGCGGAAATCATCAGCCGCCTCTGCGTCTGAGCTCACAGTGCGCAGCGGCAGTCGGTCTCCAGAGCTTCCACCGATGGGTTCGGCTGTCTCGGCCCCGGTCCGGTCCCGGTCCCGGTCCCGGTCCCGGCCCAAGCCCAGGCCTAGGCCCAGGTTCTCAGCGCTGCTGCTGGTACCACGCAGCGGTCCGCTCGAGACCCTCGCGGAGGTGCACCTGCACCTCGTAGCCCAGCTCTCGGCGGGCGAGGTCGATGTCGGCGTGGGAGTGCTTCACGTCGCCAGCGCGGGTTTCCCGGTACTCCGCTTCGAGGTCGGAGCCCAGGATCTCCTTCAGCACCGCGAGCAGCTCGTTCACCGAGTGGCGCCTACCGCAGGCGATGTTGTACACCTGCCCGGTGGCGGACACCGGGGCCCGCGCGGCGCACAGGTTGGCGAAGACCGCGTTGTCCACATAAGCGAAGTCTCGGGACTGCTCGCCGTCCCCAAAGATCAGCGGACGCTGGTCGGCGAGCAGCGCGCTGAAGAACTTCGGAACCACCGCGCCGTACGGGGAGTCGGGGTCCTGCCGGGGACCGAAGATGTTGAAATACCGAAGCGCCACCGTCTCCAGGCCGAACAGCCGCTGGAAGTTGGCGCAGTACAGCTCGCCCAGGTGCTTCTGGGTGGCGTAGGGACTCTGCGGATCGGCCCGCATCGTCTCGACCTTGGGCATCGCCGGGGAATCGCCATACACAGAAGCCGACGTCGCATAGACGAATCGACGGGCCCCCGCGTCCTTCGCAGCCACGAGCATGTTCAGCGTCCCCGTCGCATTCGTGGCGTGCGAGGCAAGCGGCTTGTCCACGGACAGAGGAACCGAGGGAATAGCGGCCTGATGGAACACCACCTCCACTCCCACTCCCATTCCCGTTCCCGTTCCCGTTCCCGTTCCCGTTCCCGCACACGCCTCGGCGCACACCTCCGGCTCGACGATGCTGCCCTCGACGAGCCGGATCCGATCCCCGAACGACTCCAGGTTCGCCCGCCTCCCAGTAGAAAAGTCGTCGAGCACAACAACCTCGTGGCCCTCATCAAGCAACCGCTCCGCCAGGTGAGAGCCAATAAAACCCGCCCCGCCGGTTACCAGTACTTTCATCTCTGTCGTCCTCGTCGTCGCCGCACGAAATCGGAGCTACGCTTTTACCACATTCTCTCGTTTCGGTGGCTGGATACCCACGGGTTTGCCCAATGGGGAGCGGGGTTCGATCGCTACGGCCGCAGGGACGATTCGAAGGAGCGGACCTGCTCCGGTTCGATGCCCAGCAGGCGGTCGAAGTGGGTGCGGCAGGAGGCGATGGCACGGAGCACGTCCCCGGGATCCAACCCGCCGAGCTCGACCAGGGTGCGGCCGGTCTTGCGGACCACCGACACGTGGAAGATCCGCTTCGCGCCGTACCGAAACCAAAGGGTGATCCTCCCTCCCAGCGGTCCCTCCCCCTCGTCCAACTCGAGGGAATCGAAGCGCAGCTCGCCGGCGAGGCGCCTCACCAGGGCGGTCAGGATGCCGTCGGACGACTCCAGCTCGCCAGGGTATTCAACGACGATCTTCGTTTCTTCGGGCACCCCAGCGGCGCTCATCGTCGCCTCACCCGCGCGGCGTCGATGTCCACGGTCACGGCCGTTCCCAGCAAGTGGACGCAGATCAGCAGGCGTTTACCGCCCTGCTTGGTCCTGATCAGCTCGCCCTGCACCCCTTTCAGCGGGCCAGAGGTCACCTCCACCGGAACTCCGGGCTGATACAGGGTTTCCTGGATGGCGGCCGGCTTGGCCGACAAGGTCAGCCACAGGGACTGCAGGTCCTGATACAGCTCCTCGGGGTTGGGCACCGGAATGAACCGGACGACTGCCCCGGAACGGAACAGGAGCGTGCGATCGATCTCCTCCTGGAGCACAAAGACGTAGCCCGGAAACAGGGGGCTCCAGTTGGTCCGGGCTTGCCGGCCGCCGTACACGTGCCGTCTCGGGCTGGTGGGCAGGTAGTGGCCGATCCGCAGCGAATGGAGGAAGCGCGCCAGCTTCTTCTCTGCCCGGGGCTTGGTGTGCACCGCCCAAAGCGGACGCAGACCGGTCACGGGCTCCGGCTGGGCAAAGTACCCATGTGGCTGCAGATGCGGTTGAGGCGAAATTACTAGCATAATGGTACGGGAACGGCCAACCCGGTGAGATCCTACCTCAATCCGGCGGGTTGTCAAGAGACTTGCGTCGCCGGACCCGTGACAAATGATCACAAAACCATATAGTTAGGGGCAGTGATCTTGCATGTGGCAGGTCGCGCCTCGCCCCTAGCCCCTCCCGTCTATCTTGGCAGGCTCAACAGGAAGTCGGCCATGAGCGCCATTTCTTGCTCCAGACCGTGCTCCAGCGAAAAAGTCTTGGCAGCGGATGACATCTCGCACCACCGCTGTGGCTGTTGCCCGAGGTGGATCAGATTCTCTGCCAGCCCTTGTGCGTCTGAGATGGTCAGCCCCACTTTGTGCTCGGCGAGGAACTCGACCATCTCCTGCTGGGGGGTACCCATGACCGGGAGCGCGTAGCTCATGTAGTGGAATAGCTTGGTGGTAAGGGTCGTCGGCGCATCAGCCGGAAAGCAGCAGAGCCCCACGTCGCACTGTCGCAGCAACCGATCCAAATCAAGCTCGCTGAGCGGTCCGGTGAATTCCACGTTCGCAGCGTGATCTCGGGAGAGCAGCTCCTCTTCACGCGGCCCTGAGCCTGCGAAGTAGAAATGAGTCGTACCCTTTGCTCGCGCGTCGACGAGCCTCGCTGCTTCCAACATCAGGTCGAAGTCATACATCGCGCCCAGGGTCCCGGCGAAAACCACGCGAAGTGGTTGCCCAGGCACGATCTTCGCCGGCAGCGCTTGGGACCGGGCTGCTGGGTAGAACACCGAGCTCTGCACTGGCGCTGGCGATTTGCGGAGCGCCAGGGCCCAATCCAGGTAGGTGCGTGATACGGCGGTGATACCTTTCGCGCGTCGCAAGGCCCAGCGGCCGATTTGGCGATGCGGCCACAGGAGAACCGGCGACGCTGGCTTCAAGAGACTGGGCAGCACGTTGGCAAACGAGTCCGGCCAGGGATCGGGAACGTCTAGAGAGATGGTTATGCCTCGCCTCGTCGCGAACCGCGTCGTGACGGCAGCCAACTCCGGGGGGGTCCAAGAACATACGATGAGCTCGGGCGCGCTCCCTGCGCCTCCACTGCCACTGGACAGCCCGCCTGCCAGGCGTCGAGAGGCCTCCGCCGCGATCCTGCCATGGCTCGCGAGTCGCCGAATTGAATCGTTGCGATAATAGGGCATTACCGGGAGCGTCCGGATCCAGTAGGGGTCCAGGGCCGTGGGCTCCTGGGCGCCGTCCCGCTTCGTTTTCAGATAGTGGAAGAAGTCCGAGGCCCACCACGTTACTCGATGACCTCTTCGCGCGAGCTCGCGAGCCAGCTGGCGGAACCGCGACAGCGGAAAACCGTCCACCGGGAGCTGCTCGAAGATATCAACCAGCCAGATGTTCATGGGCTCTCGAGCTGGTGGCGGCGAAGAAGGGCCTGGGGTATCCGTCCGCCCGCTCGCTCCAGGACATCCGCTGTTTTCACGACCACGTTTCGCATGCCATCGCCGACTCGGTCGTAGGAAAAGAAGTCCACCAGGATCCCAAGCCACCGATCGTATGGGTCGGCGGTGATGGCCGCACGCGGGCCGTTCATGCGCATCATGAGCTCGAATGCCCACCACGGCGTGATCTTTGCTTGCCAGCCTGGCGAATCGGTCGGACCTGGACCCGGGAAACCGGCTGGACCCGGGAAACCGGCTGGACCCGGAAAACCTGCTGGGGCCGTTGCCGACGCCATCATTCCACCACCACCAAGCACGGCCTCGGTGAGCCACAGCCCAAACGCCGTGCAACGGACCGCGCCGAGCGCCGCGGCTCGTTGCCAGAATACCGGCCAGCGCAGCTGCGGGCCATGCAGCAGCAGCTCGTGAACGTCGACCAGCCACTTCAACGGGCCGCGGAAGCGGTGGTTTGCCAGGTGAAGCAACTGGCAGAGCATGGCGTCCTCGGCGTCGAGGAACCACAGCCTACCTGCATCGAGCTCGACTGTCTCCAGGCGCGCCATTGCGGCTTCATCGAGATCGCGTCGTCCGTGAAGAGCCTGGTAGGGGGTCCAGTGCAGCTCCACGGTGACCGGTACTCCACTGCGCTTCTTGCCGTAGACGACGTGATGGTGATGCCGGAGCATCTGAGGCGCTGATGCGTCAGGCAGGTAGCCGTGTTCCCGAAGCAGGCGCTCCAAATCCGAAAACTCGTCACGGCAACCAACCAGATCGATGTCTGACATGGCACGGAGCCCAAGTCCCGGATACGTGCGGTTCATCATTAGCGCAGCGCCCTTGATGGGGACGACGCGCAAGGAGCGCTGATATGCCTCCGCGCACAGGCGTGCTGCTTCGTCCATCGATACGCGATTTCTCGCCTCGACCATCAGCTCTGACGCAATGAACGCATGCCTAACCTGCTCGGGCACTGATACATCGGTGGCCTTTGATAGCCGCTCCAACGAATGCGCTACCAGTCCAGGCAGATGCGCCTTCCGCGCCAGATCGTGAAGGCGCAGCCAGTCGAGGCGCGGAGCCATTTCAGACACGAGGCGTAGATGCGCTGGGTCGAGGGCCGTCCGCGAGAGGAGCAGGAGTGCCCTGAGCTCAGGGTCGTCCGCCAGATCCCCGAGAAGCCTTCGTTGACACTCCTGAGGTCGCCCGACGGCTTCAGCGTGGACTGTCGACAGCACTCGACGCAGACGCTCCAACATGATGGGACACTAGCGACATTGCCCGTGAAATGAAAGGTCCAGTCTGCCGCGAAGGTGATTTCTCGGTTCCGTTGATCCGTTTGCACGCCGACGGACTTGATGGTACTGAATCACCTCGGATACGATGCGAATCGGGGGCCCTGATCACCCCAAAGAAGCATGAAGAGGTTGAAAAAATGAGCGCATCCGTTGTTCCGCTTCTCGACCTGAAACGACAGACGCGGGAGCTCCGCTCCGAGCTTGACGCGGCCGTTGCCCGAGTGATCGACAGCTGCGGGTTCATTCTAGGCAGGGAGGTAGCTGCTTTCGAGCAGGCGGTGGGCGAGTACCTGGGCTGCCGGCACGCGGTGGGCGTGGCCAGCGGAACCGACGCGATATGGCTGGCGCTCCGCGCCCTCGACATCGGTCCGGGGGACGTGGTGCTCACGTCGCCCTTCACCTTCTTTGCCACGGCCAGCGCCATCCTCGGGACCGGCGCCCGTCCGGTCTTCGCGGACATCGATCCGGCGACGTACAACCTCGCCCCCGAGTCCGTGCGGGCGGTCCTGACAGGTGAGGCTGACGTCTGCAAGCGGCAGAAGATCGAGCGCGGCAGCGTGCGCGTGCTGCTGCCGGTCCACCTCTACGGGCAGCCCGTGGACCAGCCGGCGATCGCCGAGCTGGCCGCCGAGTTCGATTGCGGCGTGGTCGAGGACGCGGCGCAGGCCATCGGCGCGCGCTTTGGCGAGACCCGGATCGGAAACAGCGACCAGCTCGTCTGCTTCTCGTTCTTCCCGAGCAAGAACCTCGGCGCTTTCGGCGACGGTGGGTTGGTCACCACCAACGACCCGGGCCTGGCCAATCGCCTCCGCCAGCTCCGAGCCCACGGTAGCACCAAGAAGTATCACCACGGCATGCTCGGCACCAACAGCCGCCTCGACGCCCTGCAGGCCGCCATCCTGGGTGTCAAGCTCCCGCACCTCGAGTCGTGGGTGGATGCTCGCCGCGCTCATGCCGCTGCCTACGATGCCGCGTTTTCCGCGCTTGATGGCGTCACCGTGCCTTTCTGCGCCGAAGGCCGCTATCACTGCTATCACCAGTACACGGTGCGGGTGGCGGACGGTCGACGCGACGCCCTGCTGGCGTTCCTGCAGGAGGCCGGCGTCGGCAGCGCCGTCTACTACCCGATCCCGGTTCACCTCCAGGAGGCCGTGTCAAATCATGGCTACCTGGCCGGCGACTACCCGGTGTCCGAGGCGGCCGCCGCCGAGGTGATCTCGTTGCCCATTTTTCCGGAGCTGATGGTGGAAGAGCGCGAGCGGGTGATCGAGGTCGTGTCGGAGTTCTTGGCGCGCTCCTGACGTCCGGGAGCAGTTCCTACCTCTCGTCTAACGTCCGAGAACAGTTCCTACCTCTCGTCTCCCGCACTGGTCGATGGGTCAGCCGAGGTCAGCGCGCGTTGAAGCTGACGGCCGGCTGGGTGAGCTCGGCGAAGCAGGGAGACAGGGTCAGGCTTTCACCACTTTGTCCGACGCCGCCCGGTAGATCCCGCGCGTGTCGATGATGAGCGGAGCGTGCTCGAGCACCAGCTCGTAGTCGACGTCGGAGTGGTCCGTGACGATCATCACGGCATCCTGTTTGCTCAGGGTTTCGGCGGTCAGATCGACCGCCTCCACCGCTGTCAGGTGCGCCCAGCGGCGGGTGCGCGGCATGGTCTGTACATGGGGATCGTGCACGGTGAGCTTGGCCCCCAGCTTCAGGAGGCGATCCATGATCACGAAAGCCGGGCTCTCGCGGGCGTCGTCCACGTCCCGCTTGTACGCGATCCCCAGCATCAGGATCCGGCTCCCCTTGATCGACTTCCGGCGCTCGTTCAGCCCGCGCTGGAGCTTCCCCACCACGTAGTCAGGCATCTGGACGTTGATCTCGCCCGCCAGCTCGATGAACTTCGCGCTCGCACCGAATTCCCGAGCCTTCCACGACAGGTAGAAGGGGTCGATCGGGATACAGTGTCCGCCCCAACCGGGCCCCGGCGTGAACCTCATGAACCCAAAGGGCTTGGTCGCTGCCGCATCCAGCACTTCCCACACGTCGATGTCCATCCGGTCGAAGATGGTCTTCAGCTCGTTCACCAGGGCGATGTTCACCGCGCGGAAGATGTTCTCGGTGAGCTTGGTAGCCTCGGCGGCGCGGGCCGAGGAAACCCGAACGACCTTCTCGATGATCTGCGAGTAGAGCGCCTCGGCCACGTCCCCCGAGGCTTCATCCACGCCACCCACCACCTTCGGGATCGTCGCGGTCTCGAAATCCGGGTTGGCCGGGTCCTCACGCTCGGGCGAGAACGCCAGGTAGAAGTCTTTTCCACACCGCAGCCCCGACTCCTCCAGGATCCCTCGCATCAGCTCGTCGGTGGTGCCCGGGTAGGTCGTGGACTCCAGGACGACGAGCTGCCCCGGCCGAAGCGTCTTCGCGATGGAGCGGCAGGTGGACTCCACGTACCGCATGTCCGGCTCCCGCTGGTCGGTGAGCGGCGTGGGTACGCAGATGAGCAGCGCGTCGGGCTCATCGAGGCGCGTGAAGTCGACGGTGGCCTGGAACCTTCCGGAGTCCACCATCGCCGAAACCTGCGATTCAGGCAGATGTTTGATGTAGCTTCGACGCTCCAGAAGTGCGTCGACCTTCAACTGATCGACATCGAATCCAATAACCCGGAAGTTGTTTCGCACGCAGGTGATTGCCAGCGGAAGCCCGACGTAGCCGAGTCCGATGATGCCGATAGAGGCGCTCCGCATCGCTAGCTTCTCGCGCAGCGCCAGGGCACCAGAATCGAGGCTCTCAGTCATGCTGTTTTCCTGTACGTCATCAGTTACTTCTCGATGCGAAGGGGGCGGCCCGGATCGCATGATGTTCTACACGCCCTTTCTTCCGAAGACAAGTGCCTACGGGTGATCTTCTGAAGACAAGTGGCCACTGGTGAAGACAAGCGCCCACTGGCTCGGATGTGGCCACTGCCCGTCCGGCGAGACCACGGATCGAGACTTCGTGGCTTTGCGCTTTCTCACTTTCGCTTGCAATCCTCTCTACAATGTAGGATCCTTTCTATCGCCGTTTCGTCGATTGCTGTCGACGTATGGCGTCTGCGAAGTAGCTCTCCCAAGGACGTACCGAGGCTCCGTGGAACGTACGTGACGGAGGCGGAGCCCGTCTGGTCTGCGGCACATCCCTACTCGATCTTCCATGTCAACCGTGCTCCAGCCGGTTGACTTTGCATCAGAAATCGGCGCGCGGGGCCAACGATGGCCGTGAGCCGCCAGCTGACGATCTCTTAGGAGCCAATCACCGTGAAAGCACCAAATACTGCCGTCATCGGAATGGGGTATTGGGGAAAGAACCTGGTGCGGAACATCCATGCCCTGGAAGCGCTCCATACCATCTGTGACTCGGATCCTGGGCGGCAATCGATGATCCAGGAGTCCTATCCTGACGTCCGGTTCGTCACTGACTACGCCGAAGTGCTGCGAACCGCTGCGATCGACGCGGTCGTGCTCGCCACTCCAGCGGCGACGCACGCCGAGATGGCGCAGGCGGCCATGGCGGCGGGCAAGGACGTGTACATCGAGAAGCCGCTCGCGCTCAACGTAACCGAGGGCGAGCAGCTCGTCGCGTCGGCGCAGCGCCTCGGCCGTGTGCTCATGGTGGGGCACATCTTGCAGTACCACCCCGCAGTGGTACGTCTCCGCGAGCTCGTGCGGGACGGCGCCTTGGGCCAGATCCAGTACCTCTATTCCAACCGGCTGAACATGGGGAAGATCCGCATCGAGGAGAACATCCTCTGGAGCTTCGCCCCGCACGATATCTCGGTCATGCTGTCACTCCTTGGCGAGGACCCTTCCGAGATCTCCTGCCGCGGGGGGAGCTTCGTCAATCCTGGCCTCGTGGACGTCACGATGAGCCAGTTCAGCTTCCCGAGCGGAGTAAAAGCCCACATCTTCGTAAACTGGCTCCACCCCTTCAAGGAGCAACGCCTCGTCGTGGTGGGCTCCGAGAAGATGGCGGTTTTCGACGACACCATCGCGGACAAGCTCGTGCTCTACCCCCACCGCGTGGAGTGGAAGAACCGAATCCCCACCGCGGTGAAGGCCAAGGGCGAGGTCGTCCTGCTGGATGCCGGCGAGCCGCTGCGGGCCGAGTGCCAGCACTTCCTGGAGTGCGTGGCCGAGCAAAAAACCCCGCTCACCGACGGCCAAGAGGGACTCCGCGTGCTCCGGATCCTGCAGGCGTGTCAGCAAGACCTTCAGCGGGCCGGCGTGGAGCCGAAGGGTGCGAGCCCGAGAGCCGGATCGGGCGAGCATGCCAAGCCTGCCGGCTACTTCGTCCACGAGACCGCAGTGGTGGACGAAGGCTGCCAGATCGGCGACGGTACGAAGGTCTGGCACTTTTCCCACATCCAGAGCGGCGCTCGTATCGGCGCCGGCTGCTCCTTCGGTCAGAACGTGAACGTGGCCAACGACGTCGTCATCGGCAACAACGTCAAGGTTCAGAACAATGTCTCCATCTACAAGGGCGTCGAGCTCGAGGACGACGTCTTCCTCGGCCCTTCCTGCGTGCTCACCAACGTCTCCAATCCACGCTCGCAGGTGAACCGGCACACGCTGTACGAAAAAACGCTGATTCGTCGTGGCGCTTCCATCGGCGCCAACGCCACCATCGTCTGCGGGGTCACCGTAGGGCGGTACGCCTTCGTCGCCGCCGGTTCCGTCGTCACCAAGGACGTCCCGGACTACGCGCTGATCCAGGGCAGCCCCGCGCGCCAGGTAGACTGGATGAGCCGCCACGGCCACCGCCTCAAGGGCACGGGCGAAGGCGGCGTGCTGGTTTGCCCAGAATCCGGCTACCGCTACCGCGAGTCAGACCCCGGCGGCCTGCGCTGCCTGGACCTCGACGAGGAGAAGCCCCTTCCCCAAGACAAGCGATTGGGCACACAACTATACGACGAATTCAAGCAGCGGAGATAGGTCATCCAGATTGCCCATTCAGCGGACGGTGAATTCATCACGGCAGGTGAAGAAGAAACAACCCTCATGGATTTGAAAGCGCTGATTCTGATTCCCGCCCGCGGCGGATCGAAGGGTCTGCCGGAAAAGAACCTGAAAGAGGTCGGCGGCATTCCGCTCGTCGGGCTCGCTGCGAGACTCGGAAGAAATGTCGCCAGTCAACTCGATGCGGCCACGCGGGTCATCTGCAGCACGGATGACGACGCGATCGCCTCGGCAGCCAGGGAATGGGGAGCAGAAATCCCCTTCCATCGACCTGCCGCGCTCGCATCCGATACCGCCAAGAGCATCGATGTCGTCCTCCACGCACTGGACGCACTGGCTGACGATGACTTCGACGCGGTCGTGCTGCTCCAACCAACGAGTCCCTTGACCGCTGTTGAAGATGTGCTTGGCGCGCTCGAGCTACACTGTTTGACCCGGACGTCCGTTGTCTCGGTCTGTCCCGCGGAGCACCCGGCTGCCTGGCAGTACACAGTAGGCAGCGATGGCACGCTCGTGCAGGTGTCAACGGGCGAGATTGCTCATCGGCGCCAGGACGTGGAGGTAACATACCGGTTGAACGGCGCTGTATACGTTTCGAGCCCAAAGGATATTCGCAAGAACCGCGGTTTCCTCGGGCCGGCTACCAGAGCCTATGTCATGCCCGGAGACCGCTCGATCGACATCGACAGCGCTTGGGACCTACAGATCGCGAGGGCGGTCGTCCAATCCAGGTCGCCTGAGCCTGTCCAACTGGGTAATCGATTGATTGGACCAGGGCATCCATGCTTCATCATCGCTGAGGCCGGTGTAAACCACAACGGCGAGCGCGACCTGGCGCTGAGATTGGTCGATATAGCGGCCCAGGCCGGTGCAGACGCCGTGAAGTTCCAAACTTTCCAGGCTGCACGACTCGCCACCCCGGAAGCCCCAAAAGCTGACTACCAGGTGCGGGCGACGGGGGCCGAGGAGAGCCAGTTCGAGATGCTGCGCCGCCTCGAGCTCAGTGAGGAGCTTCACCACGAGCTGATGGATGCCTGCAAGGATCGGGGAATTCTGTTCCTCTCCTCCCCCTTTGACGAGCAGAGTGCCGACCTGCTTGGCAAACTCAGAGTGGCGGGCTACAAGATCCCTTCCGGTGAAATCACAAACCTACCTTTCCTGAGCCATGTTGCGCGAAAAGGGCTGCCGGTCATTCTCTCCACCGGCATGTCCACATTGGACGAGGTGGAAACCGCAGTGCGCGTCATCAACGAAGTCGGTAATTCGGATTTGGTGTTGCTTCATTGTGTCAGCCAGTACCCAGCCGATCCGGCGGACGTGAATCTGCGTGCGATGGCAACGCTAAGAGAGGCATTCGGTGTGCCGGTGGGATTCTCAGACCACACCACCGGCATTGAAGTGCCGCTGGTAGCTGTTGGCTTGGGTGCAGCGGTCATCGAGAAGCACTTCACGATTGATCGCACGCTTCCAGGTCCGGACCATTTGGCCTCTATTGATGCAGAAGCCCTAGCAGCCATGGTGCAAGGCATCCGCAAGGTTGAAAAAACTCTCGGCACCGGTCACAAGGCTCCTGCCATGAGCGAGCGCAGCACCGCCGATGTGGCCCGAAAAAGCGTGGTCGCGGCTCGGGACATCCCCTCCGGCACCGTACTCACCATGGAGTTGCTCGCCGTCCGGCGGCCCGGCACGGGTTTGCCGCCGACAATGATCGATTCCTTGCTGGGCCGTAGGGCCAACACAAACATACCGGCTGGTTCTTTGTTGACCCTGGAGCAGCTGGGATGAGACGGATCGGGGTCGTCACAACGTCTCGGGCAGACTTCGGGATCTTTCGGCCGATCCTGAAGCAGATCACGGGACACAACGAGCTCGAGCTCCACCTGATCGTTTCAGGAACCCATCTTTCTCCCGAGTTCGGTCTGACCTACAAGAACATCGAGGGTGAAGGCTTCACCATTGGCGATAGCATCGAAATGCTGCTCTCGTCCGACTCCCCAGAGGGCATCGCCAAGTCGATGGGGCTTGCAACCATCGGATATGCACAGTCGTTTTCACGAACAAGGCCGAGCATTCTGCTCGTGCTTGGTGACCGATTCGAGATGCACGCTGCCGCGCTTGCCGCGCTGCCCTTCAAGATTCCGGTGGCGCACATCCACGGGGGTGAGATTACCCAGGGCGCCATAGATGAGTCTCTGCGCCACTCGATGACCAAGCTCTCTCACCTGCACTTTGTAGCCACCGAGGAGTATGGTCAGCGAGTCACGCAGCTCGGCGAGGAGCCGTGGAGAATAACGGTGTGTGGCGCACCGAGCCTTGACAACCTTAGGAAACTGAAGCTGCTCACCCGAGATGAAATCGGCGCACGCTTCGGCCTGTCGGTTCCCGAGCAGTTCCTATTGGCCACCTTTCATCCCACCACGCTGGAGTATGAGGACGCAGAGCGCCAGATCGCCGAGTTGCTCGCGGCATTGGAATCCTCGGGACTGCCAGTTGTGTTCACGCTCCCGAATGCAGACACGGCTGGGCGTGGGATCCGTAGAGCGATCCAGCAGTATGCCGAAGGTGGCAATGCGGCCCAGGCCGTGGAGAGTCTCGGCACTCAGGGGTACTTCAGCCTGATGGCGTTGGCCACTGCCATGGTTGGTAACTCCTCTAGCGGCCTCATCGAGGCGCCTGCTTTCGGGTTGCCGGTGGTGAATGTCGGAAACCGCCAACAGGGGCGGTCGCGGGCCCGAAACGTGATCGACGTGGATTGCTCCCAAAAGGAGATCGAGGCCGGAATTCGGCAGGCGACACGAAAGGAATTCCGTGTTGGGCTCGCTGGATTGGAGAATCCATTCGGCAGCGGTTTCGCCGCGGAGAAGATCGTCTCAGTGCTTGCATCGGTGCCGCTCGACAGCAGGCTCACCATGAAGAAGTTTCATGTGCCGGACTTGGTGAAGACGCGGTCTGACGCTAGAGAAGGTTATGAGTCGGGTCAGGAGTAACAAAGGATGCGTCATTCTCGGTGGTGGTGGCCATGCGCTTTCGGTCATCGACTGTATCCTTTCCGCCGGCCTCGTTGAGGGGCTTGTTGTCCTAGATCGCGATCCGGCGCGCCTTGGTTCTCGCATTGCAGGCGTCGAAGTCATCGGTGATGACGCCTTGTTGCCGAGCCTATTCGAGTCCGGTTTCGACCAGTTCATTGTAGGTCTCGGCACCATCGGCGTCTGCACATCGCGGAAACGGCTCTTTGGGCTTGCAAGCAGCACGGGGTTGAGACCGTTGACTATCCGAGATCCAACGGCGCACGTATCCACGCTCGCATTTCTCGCAGAGGGGGTACAGGTCCTCCGTGGCGCTCTGGTCAACGCGCAGGCGGACATCGGAGCGAACGCGATTATCAACTCCGGCGCCATCGTCGAGCACGACTGTAGAATCGGCGATCACGTTCATGTGGCTTCGGGCGCGATACTGGCAGGTGGGGTTTCCGTCGGCGAATGCACGCTCATCGGAGCGGGATCAACTGTACGGCAGTATGTGAAAGTCGGGAAAAATGCTGTTGTTGGTGCTGGTGCCGTGGTCGTAGCCGACGTTCCTGAGGGTGCCACGGTGGTTGGCGTACCCGCTCGAGTTGTAGCGTCGATTCGAGGATTCAATGCACAATAGAATTCAGTCACTGTCGATAAATAGCCACGAGAGCATCAAGGGCGCAATGGTTGCGATCGATCGTGGCGCCTGCGAGATCGCCTTCGTTGTTGACGAGACTGGTGTGCTGCAGGGAACAATTACTGACGGCGATATTCGCAGAGCACTTCTCGGCGGCGCCACGTTCGATGCCCCAGCCCGTGAGTGCATGCAGCGCAATTTCACCAGCGCGGGTCCCGAGGTCGGTCGGGCTGAGATCCTGGACCTGATGCGCGCGCGCTCGCTGCAGCAGATACCGATCATCGACGCCGATGGTAAGCTGGTCGGTCTGCACATGTTGCGTGAGGTGATCGGCGCGACCAAGCGCACGAACTGGGCCGTAATCATGGCCGGTGGTCGCGGAGAGCGGCTCCGCCCGATCACCGACACCATGCCCAAGCCCATGGTGCGCGTGGCGGGGCGTCCGATCCTCGAACGCATCGTCCTGCATCTGGTCGGGTTCGGCATCCGGCGTATCTACCTCTCGATCAACTACCTCGGCGAACAGATCGAGAACCACTTCGAGGACGGCGAACGTTTCGGCTGCCGTATAGAGTATCTAAGAGAAGACCGCCCGCTAGGCACGGGGGGCGCTCTGGCGCTACTGCCTGAAACGCCTGAGCAAGCGCTGCTGGTGCTGAACGGCGACCTCGTAACACAGTTCGACGTAGGCCGCATGCTTGCACTCCACGAGGAGAGTGGATCGGCGATCACCGTGGGCGTACATGAGTATGTGCACAGGGTGCCCTTCGGCGTGGTGGAGACCGACGGCT
>JBDRSE010000169.1:0-10824 GCA_043825095.1 bacterium | reverse complement strand
GCGGGCCCGCGCCGTGGGAGCGGTGAGATAGGTCTGGAGACGCCCATGCGCAACCGGAATCCGTACGGGAAGGAGCTGGCGGCAAGAGCGGTCCCTCGCCTCGGACTCGCCCTCGCCCTCGGCGCGCTGTTGTTGTCAGTGGGCTGCAAGCCGGGAGCCTCCGAGAAGAAGGCCGACGCGGCGGGGCAGGACGAGATCCCCGTGCGCGTGGAAACCCTGGCCAAACGGCCCTACCAGCGGGCCGCCCGGGCCGTGGCCACCCTGGTGCCCTGGCGCGAGGTGTCCCTGCGCGCCGAGGCGCCGGGGCGGGTGCTGGCGATCCGCAAGGAGGTCGGTGACCGGGTGAAGAAGGGGGAGCTGCTCGTGCAGCTCGACGGCTCCGTGGCCTGGCAATCCTACAAGGCGGCCCGGGTGGGCATCAAGCAGACCGAGGTGGCGCTCCGGCTGGCCAAAATCAACCTGGATCGGACCAAGCAGCTCCGGGCCTCGGGCGATCTGCCCCAGGCGCAGCTCGATCAGGCGCAGAACGCGTTTGACCGCGCCCGGGCGGCCCTCGAGATGGCCCGCGCGCAGACGGCACAGGTGGGCCAGCGGTTGGCCCAGTTCTGGGTCCGGGCGCCCTTTGACGGGGTGCTCGCCCGGCGGCCCATCAACGTGGGCGACTACGTTGCGCCGGGGACGTCGGTGTTCACCGTTGTCGAGATGAAGCGGGTCAAGGTGGTGGTCGGACTCGATCCCTCCGAGGGGCTGCTGCTCGTCAAGGGGCGCCCAGCCACGGTGTCGGTGAAGACCATCCAGGGCGCAATCGTGCGCGACGCCATGGTGCACCTGGTGCGCCCCCTGGCCGACGCCGTCACCCGGCGGGTGGAGGTGGAGCTCGTGGTGGACAACGGGGATCTGCTGCTCAAACCCGGCGTCATCGCGCGCGTGCACATCCCGCTCAGCGCACCCGAACAGCGGCTGCTCGTGCCCGCCGACGCCGTGGTGGAGCTGCTGGGGCGCCGGTTCGTCTACGTCGTGCGGGCCGGCCGGGCCGTGCGGCTCCCGGTCAAGCTCGGGCTCTCCACGGCGAACCGCGTGGAGATCGTCCCCCAGGGTTCGGACCCCGTGAAGGTCGGAGAGGCCCTGATCACCGTCGGCGTGCAGCGCCTCGTGCCGGGGGCGCGGGTCAAGATCGTGACCACTCCGAGGGCGGGCGCCAGGACCGTTCAGTCCCGGGCACCGGCCCCGCAGTCAGCCAAGCCGCGGGGCATGTAGCGAGGCCCTGCGATGTCGATCGTCAAGACCTCCATCAAGCAGCCCGTGCTGGTGAACCTGCTGTTCGCCATCGTCCTGGTGGCGGGGTTCTTCTACGGCTCCACCATGACCAAAGAGCTGTTCCCCGACGTCGAGCCGCCCGGGCTCTACGTCCAGACCTTCTACCCCGGCATCTCGGCGCGGGAGATGGAGAAGCTCGTCACCCGTCCCATCGAGGACGCCGTGTCCGACGTCAAGGGGCTGGCGCACGTCTACTCCACCTCGGCCGACTCCATCAGCTTCCTGTGGCTGGAGCTGGACCCCGACGCCGACATCGACAAGGCGGTGCTGGATGTGCAGAGCCGGGTGAACGAGATCCGGCGGGAGCTGCCCCCGGATATCGAGTCTCCGGTGGTGCGCCCGGGCCAGATGCTGCTGCCGGTGATCCAGGTGGCGCTGGTGGGGGTGGCCCGGGGCAACCCGCACCTGCTGCGCAACACCGCCAAGGCGCTCCGGGAGAAGCTGGAGACCCTCACGGACGTAGACGATGTCATGCAGTCCGGGATCCGGGAGCGGCAGATCCGGGTCGTGGCCAAGCCGGAGAAGCTCGAGGCCTTCGGGATCAGCTTGGCGCAGCTGGCCCAGACCCTGCAGGCCCGGAATCGGAACCTGCCGGGCGGCTCGGTCATCACCGGCGGCAAGGAGTTCGCGGTGCGCGCCATCGCGGAGTACACCTCGCTGCAGGACATCCTGGACGCCATCGTGGTGCGGCGCCCCGACGGCCGGCACGTCCGGATCCGCCACCTGGCCGAGGTGCGGGACACCTTTGCCGAGCGGGTCACGGGTGCCTGGGTGGACGGCCAACCCGGCGTGGTGCTCTCGATCACCAAGCGCAAGGGCTCTGACGCCCACAAGGTCGTCAAGCGGGTGCGCCAGGCGGTGCGAGAGTTCGGCTCCCAGCTCCCCAAGGGCTACAAGGTCAAGCTCATGGGGGACACCACCAAGCAGGTGGAGCACTCCATGAAGATCCTGTACACCAACGGGCTCCTCGGCATCGTGCTGGTGCTGGGCCTGCTCTGGATCTTCCTCGGGGTGCGCAACGCCATCTTCGCGGCCCTCGGGATCCCCTTCGCCCTGGCGGGCGGCGTCGTGATGATGCACATCATGGGCGTCACCATCAACCAGCTCAGCCTGTTCGGCCTGATCATCTGCATCGGCATCATCGTGGACGACGCCATCGTGGTGGTGGAGAACACCTATCGACACATCGAGGCCGGGCAGCCGGCCTCGGTGGCGGCGCTGCTGGGCACCAAGGAGGTCATGTACCCGGTGATCTCCACGATCCTGACCACCATCGCGGCCTTCCTGCCGCTGCTGCTCATGGCGGGAGTGTTCGGCAAGTTCATGGCCACGATCCCCAAGGTGGTGGTGGCCGCCCTGGTGGCGTCGCTCATCGAGGCGCTGATCATCCTGCCCTCTCACGTGGCGGACTTCGCGAAGAAGCGGCGCAAGAAAACCGACCACGGGGACGGCCCGGTGCTGGTGCGGGTCAAGGCCCTGTACCGGGTCACCTTCGGTTGGGCCCTGCGCCTGCGGTGGCTGACCGTGATCGCGGCCTTCGTCGTCTTCGGCGTGCTGCTCTGGCAGGTCGTCACCAAGAAGGACGTGATCCTCTTCGCCGAGACCGACGGTGAGATGCTGGACGTCCGGATCGAGATGCCCCAGGGCACCTCCCTGGCCGGCACGGAGCAGGTCGTCGCCCAGGTCGCCGAGATCGTGCGCAAGAACATCCCGACCGACGAGGTGGTGGCCGTCATTTCTCAGTCGGGCTGGTCCCGGACGCACCTGTGGCCGGCGACGGGAAAACACCTCGGCATGGTCACGGTGATGCTCACGTCGGTGAGTGAGCGCAAGCGCACCGCCCAGCAGATCATCAGCACCCTGCGGCCTACGCTCAAGGATGTGCCCGGACCGGTCAAGCCCATCGAGGTGCTGGTGCTGCAGTTCAAGCCGCCCACGGGCAAGCCGGTGGCGATCCGGATCTCCGGGGAGAACCTGCAGCGGCTGCTCGGCCTGGCCGAAAAGGTAGAGAGCGAGCTGGCCAGGATCCCCGGCGTCAAGGACATCGGCCGCGACTTTCACCTCGGCAGCCCCGAGTACCAGCTCAAGGTGGACGAGTCCAAGGCCGCGCTGCACGGCCTGGGCACCGCTGAGGTGGCCTCCACGATCATGATCGCCTACATGGGATTCAAGGTCTCCAAGTTCCGGCAGAACGACGAGGAGATGGACGTGGTGCTGCGGTATCCCGAGTCCTACCGCACCGACGCCCGAGAGCTCTCGCGTCTCGCCATTCCCCTGCGCACGGCGCTCCCCATGGGGCTGGGCGGCGCCCAGGCCGCAGGGCTCGGCGTGGGGCCGCAGTCGCCGTCGTCGAGCCGGATGCTGACCCTGGGCGACGTGGCGCGGGTGGAGCGCGCCATGGGCCCGACCCAGATCCGGCGTCGGGACCGGCGGCGCACCATCACGGTCACGGCGAACCTCGACACCTCTGTCAAGATCACCTCCCAGAAAGCCAACAAGGAGGCCATGAAACGGCTCCAGACGCTGATGAAGGCCAACCCGGACGTGTCCTTCCAGTTCGGCGGGGAGTGGGAGAAGACCAACGAGTCGCTGCAGTCCCTGGGCATCGCGTTCCTGATCGCCATCCTGGTGATCTACCTCATCCTGGGCGCGCAGTTCCAATCCTTCCTGCAGCCCTTCACCGTGCTGCTCGCCGTGCCCCTGGCCTCCATCGGAGTGATTGTCGGCTTCTTCGTCTCCGGCAATCCCATGGACATGACCGCCCTGATCGGCTTCGTCGGCCTGACAGGCATCGTGGTCAACGACTCGCTGATCCTCGTGGATTTCATCAACCAGCGCCGCCGCATGGGCATGGATCGGGATCAGGCCATCCGGGAGTCGGGCGAGATCCGGCTGCGGCCCATTCTGCTCACATCCATCACTACCGTGGGGGGCCTGATGCCTCTGTCTCTGGGCATCGGCGGCGACGTGCAGGGGCTCTCCCCCATGGCCACCACGATCGCCTGGGGGCTCAGCTTCGCCACGATCCTCGTGCTGTACATCGTCCCCGCCGCCTACGGGATCATCGACGACATCACGGCCTGGACCTATCGGCTCTTTGGCAAGGAGCTGGACTTCCAGCGGGCCGACCTGGAGTCCCTGGACGAGCTGGACCGGCTCGGCACCAAGGACGCGGAGCACCGCGCCGACGAGCTGTACCCGCCCGCTTCCGAAAACCCTGAAAAATAGCGTGCGACCTCCCTCCCGTGCACCTCCGGCTGCCAGTTCAACGTGGCCGAGTGTCGGTTCTGAACGGTTCAGAGGCGTAGAGGACCGGTCGTCAGCGACGGATTCGACCGCCCACCAGCAGCGCGAGCAGTCCGAGCAGCACGAGGGCGCCGGCGCCCACCAGCAGGCCCCACTTTACGGCGCGCGCCGGGGGGCGACGGGCCTTGTCGGGGGGGCGCGGGAGATCCTTGATCATGGGACGGGGGTGGCTGTCGACGAGGGTCACGAACCGGGTGGGCTTGCCCACGGCATCGCGGCGCTTGGCAAACTTCAGGTGGTCGATGATGGTGCCTCCGGGGTGGAGCGCGGTGAGCTCAACCTCGTCGCCGTTCACGGCCACGCGGACGTAGTGCGTGGCAGACTCGAACCAGGCGGTGTAGGGGTTGATCTTGCGGCGGGGATAGAGCGGTGCGCCGCAGCCGCCGCTGATCACGTAGCGCAGCCCGTCGTTCTCACCCCGCTCGTAGATGTGGTCGTGGCCGGCGAAAACCGCGTCCACGCCGTGGGCGCTCATGGCGCCCGCGAGGCCCGAGATCTGGGCGTCGTCGTTCTCGCCGTGGATGCCGGAGGCGTAGGGGCCATGGTGCAGAAACACGAAGGTGTGCCGAATGTCCGGGTTGGAAGCCGCCGCTTTCAGCTGGGCCGTGGCCCAGCTCGTCTGCTCCGTGCCGACAAAGCTGGCGTTGCTGTTGAGCACCAGGAACAGCGAGTTGCCGTAGACGAAGGAGTAGACGACCCCCTTATCGGGCCCGTTCTGCGGCGGACGGAAGTAGCGGCGGAAGGCGGCCACGCCGCGGTGCCAGGACGACTTCAGCTCGTGGTTGCCCAGCACCGGGTACACGGGCATGCGGCGGAGGAGGGGACGCTCGATGCGGAAGAAGCGGTGCCAAAGCCGATGCTTCACGCCGTCCTCCACCAGGTCACCGGTGTTCACCGCGAAGGCGGCGGACTCCTCCAGCATGGACTCCACCACGGACAGGTGTCGGTCGCGCATGGTGCGGCAGTCGCCGTACACCAGGAACGTGAACGGCTGATTCGAGCCCACGGCCGTGCGGAAGGAGCCATCGTGCGTGCGTCCCCGACCGTCGCGCACCTCGTAGTGGTAGAGCGTTGCCGGCGTCAGGCCGGTCAGGGTGAGCCGGTGCCAGTGGAGGGGCGCGCCCTTCTGGGTCTTCTTCTTCACCGGGCCGCTTTTGCCGTAGGGCGTGACGATCAACGTGCTGTTGACCGCCACCTTCGTGGCCCAGAAGATGGTGACGCTGGTCTGGGTGACGTGCTGAACCACCGGTCCCAGCGCCAACGGCTGCGGTGGGGCGGGCGCCGGTGCGGCCGGCCTGGCAGCGGCCGGTGCGACCGGTGCAGCAGGCTTCGGTGTGGCCGGCCTGGCGGCGGCCGGTGCGACCGGTGCAGCAGGCTTCGGTGCGGCCGGCCTGGCGGCGGCCGGTGCGACCGGTACAGCAGGCTTCGGTGCGGCCGGCCTGGCGGGCTTCGGTGCGGCCGGCCTGGCGGCGGCCGGCTTGGCAGCGGCCGGCGCGGCCCGGGCGGGATCGGGACCCAGCGCCAGCAGCAGGACCGACAGGGTTGCCATGAAGGAGAGCCGGCTCATCTCCGGTCAGCTCGGCTGTTCCTGGAGGTAGTGTCGGATCGCTTCTTCAGCGCTGGCGTCGGTGTAGCCGAGCTCGAGCAATCGGCCGAGGGTGCTCAGGGCGGCGGTACGACGGCTCTCCGAGAGGAGCTCGACCCGCTTGCCCAGGAGCTCGATCACGTCCTCGAGGCCGTCGGTGAGCGCCTTGCGCCGTTCGTCGAACAACCCCTGGATGATTTGCTGCTTCTCTTTGGCGAAGATTTCGCCCAGCACCGGACGTCGGTCGGTGTGCGCCATGGCCCAGGACGCGATGCGCGCCATGACGTCCCTGCGAAACGCCTGGGGATCATCAATCCCGAGGTACGCTTCGGTTTCCTCCATGAGGCTCTCGTCGGCGTCGGCGAGGGCGCCGGTGATGGGGTTTTTGACCTTTTCGCCCTTGATCCAGTAACCGACGTGATCCACGTAGGCGACGAGCATCTTGTCGATTTGCCCCGGGGGAATGAGCCCCACCGCGGACCAGACATCGTCTTGCAGCCGCGAGAAGTAGTACTCGCGCACGTGCTGCAGCGCCATGCCGGCGTCTGCGTAGCCCCCCGGCTTGGCGGCGCGGCGCAGGTAGGGGTACACGTCCTGCATCCGGCTCAGCTCCTCGAGCTCGTCGAGCACGGCCAGCGGCGAGAGGAAGCCGCGGCGGTTGTCCTGGGCGGCGTTGAGCAGGGCCATCCGGATCTCCCGGGGGCTGGCGCCCTCGTGTCCCTCGTAGGAGTCGGTGTGTTCGTTCTCCTCGGTGAGCCGCTTCACCGCGGCTCGGAGGAGCTGCGAGGTCTCGCCCTCCACGCCCGGAGGCAGCGTGCCCGGGCTGTACAGCAGGGCCTTGTCCAGCACACTCAGGCGGTCGATGGGCGTGCGGATCAGGTCGGGATGCCCGGTCGAGGTCGGCTTCTGCAGCCGGGTGAGCACGGCCCAGAGCGCGGCCACCTCGATGGCGTGGGGCGCCACGTGAACGTCGTGTGACGCGAGCTGCCCGGTGTAGATCTCGGCCTCGGCCTGCTGATCCAGCAGGTAGCCCACCCGCACGAGCTCGATGCGCCCCTTGAAGGACGGGAAATCGGGCATCTCCCGGAAGGCCTGGAGGTGCAGGTCGTTCGAGGAGCCGATGAAGACCTCGTCCAGATAGAGGATGGCGTTGTCCAGCCCCACGCGCCCGAGCTCCACCGTGTTGATCAGGTACTTGAAGGACTCCAAGGGGCGCTTCAGCAGGTCCGAGAACTCGATGATCCCCCGGTTGGCGTCCACGAGCTCCCCCGAGTAGCGGAACAGCGCCGTCGTCTGCAGCGCCGGCGGCAGGGCCTCGATCGATCGATCCACAGTGATCTGTTGGGTGCGGGCGTCCACGGACAGCTTGGGCTCCACCACGATCAACCCGGTGCGGTACCGCCGGCTCAGGAAGAACCGCTCCACCTGCACGTGCCGGAGCACGCCGTGGTAGTCGCCGTGATAGAGCGAGAGCAGCGCCTCGAAGATCTCGCGGTTTCGGTGGCTCAGAGCGCCGTATTTCAGGCTGTCGGGAAGGGTCCGCCGGGCGCCGTGCGCAGCGGCCAGGTCCTCGACCAGCTCGGCGCGCCGCGACCTGGGGATCAGCAGCAGCGGGTGGTCGCGGAGCTCGTCGGGGAGCCGCGCGTCGATCAGCTCCTCGGGCAGATGGGCAAAGGACTCGAGGCGCATGTCCCGGGAGTCGCTCTTGAATCCGATGCCCCCCTTGGAGTGTGTGCCCGAGGGGAACACCCAGTTGAACCGGTAGAGCGCCCCTTCCTCCAGGCGGGAGTAGTGCTCCAGGGCCCGGGCGATGGCCGCCACGCAGGTGGACTTGGCGCTGCCGTTGGGGCCGTGCAGCAGGATCAGCTTGTTCGGGCGACCTTGGTTCACGAAGCCGTTGAGCACCCGGTAGATGGCGTTCTGCACGGTTTCATGGCCGGCCAGGCGGTCCCGGCCGGCGGCGAACTCGCAGTCGAAGAGCCGAAAACGACGGAGGGTCCCCCGGGCGCGTCGCACCTCGTAGGTGCCGAAGTGATCGAAGGTGTCCCGGAGGTACATCGAGGAGTCCCGGAGGTGGCAGCGGGGCTGCTCGGCCACCAGGCGGAAGTACTCCTCGAAGGTGAGCACCCGCCGCTTCTGCTGGAACTCCTCGTGCAGGTCCTCTCCGACCCGGACCAGGGTGTCGACGGCCTGCCGCCCCGTGTCGCCGGGCCCGACGCTCATTTGGCCGTGGTCTCCCAGGCCACGCACGCCTCCTCGGTCACGCAGAGCTTGGGTGTGCACACGGAGAAATCCAGCACTCCCTGCAGCACCTTCTTGCCCGCGGCCTTGGGCGTGTACTTCACCGCGATCCGCAGCCGATCCTTGGTGCGCTCGGCCGCGTGCTTGTTCTCGTAGGTCTTGCGCTCCACGTCCACGCCCTCGGACAGCTTCTTGAGGACGAGCTCGGTGTCGTACTTCAGATTGTACTTGTGACCCGCCTTCGGGACCACCACGACCTCGGCCTGGGCGGCGCTGCCCACGGCGGCCGCGGCGGGCGCCGTCACGGAGACCTCGAACTGCTCCTTCTTGAAGGGGTTGCCGGGGGTGACGGCGTTTTTCGTGCAGGCCGCCGCCGCGGTGGCCGGAGCCATGCCTATCACCGGCGCCTTCCTGGGGGTGTCCGTCTTCCCCGTCGTCATTCCGGGCTTGTCGTCGCCGTCCTGCTTGGGGCTCTGGGGCTTTTTCTTGCAGGCCCACAGCCCGGCGGACAGGGCGACAATCAGGGTGCACAGAATCGCGGTACGCATGCTTCGTTCCTCTCGTGATCCGTGCCGCGCTGTGGTCCGAATCCCCCGGTGTCGGCACGGCATCCCAGGGTATTGGGCTGGTCTACCATAGTGCCCAGGGCGATGCAAACCCGAGACAACCTCCCGGGTTATGTCGAAAGGGGTTGGAGTACATCTCACAACCCCGACCGGCGGATTGCGAGATGTACTATAGGAGCAGACAGCGGTGGTCGAGGGTCCGAACTCTCGCTATACTGTGCCTCGGACTCAGGGTCGGGCCGGGTCGTGATCTCAGAGCCGGCCCAGGCCCTCGAACGGATCGCTCAGGAGGTTCGGCGTGCAGTACTGCCCCACCTGCAATCGCCAATACGAGGGGGACGACTTCGTCAAGTGCCCCTACGACGGCTCCAATCTCACGCCCCTGGATGCGGTGGGCTCGGACCCCCTCATCGGCACCCAGTTCGGGGAGAGCTACCAGATCATCCGGGTCATCGGTGAAGGAGGCATGGGCAAGGTCTACGAGGCCCGCCACGTCCGGCTCTCCAAGCGCTACGCCATCAAGATCCTGCACCCGCAGTTCAACGCCAACGACCAGACCATCGCCCGGTTCCGCCGGGAGGCCGAGGCGGCCAGCGCCATCGGCATGGAGAACATCCTCGACGTCATCGACTTCAACTCCACGCCGGACGGCGTGTACTACATCGTCACCGAGTACCTGGAGGGTCGCAGCCTCGCCCGGGCCTTTGCCGAAGACGGCATCATGAAGATCCCGCGCGCCCTGTCGATCCTGCATCAGATGGCCCGGGCCCTGACGGCCGCGCACAGCCGCGAGATCGTGCACCGGGACCTCAAGCCCGAGAACATCTTCCTCGTGCGGCGCTTCGAGACCGACGACTTCGTGAAGGTGCTGGATTTCGGCATCTCCAAGGTGCGGAGCGGTGGGGACCGGCTCACCCAGGCGGGCCAGATCATCGGCACGCCGCACTACATGTCCCCGGAGCAGGCCCAGGGGGAGCTGAACCTCGATCACCGCTCGGACATCTACTCGCTCGGCGCGATCATGTACGAGATGTTCACCGGACGGCTGCCCTTCGATGCCGAGTCGGTGCAGCGGATCCTGGTGCGCCTGCTCACCGAGGAGCCCCCGCCGCCGCGGACCCAGAAGCCGGACCTGCCCGAGGACATCGAGGCGGTGATTCTCAAGGCCATGGCCAAGGATCCGGCGGCGCGGTACTCGACCATGGCGGAGCTGGACCGGGCCATCGCGCAGCTCTATGCGCACCACGTGGGCGGCGACCTCTCGACGCCGGCCTCCACCGCGGGCCTGGGCGTGAGTCAAGAGCACCCCGCGTACCAGCCGCGCGGCGATGGGTTCGGGACCGGTCCGACCCTGGCGGCGGGCGGGTCGGCGCTCGGGGACAGCGGCCAGGATCTCGGCGGGACCACCGGTGAAGGCGTGGTGCGGTCGATCCCCAGCACCGGCGGCTGGGGCACCACCGGCGGGAGCCCGACGCCCGATCCCATCGGGCAGCGGATCACCGTGGAGAGGAGCGCGGGCAAGTCGCCCGTGGCGCTCATCGTGGTGCTGCTGCTCGTGCTGGCCGGCGGGGGAGGGGGGGCGTACTGGTTCTTCGTGCTGCGCGGCAAGGGCGGCGCAGCCGACAAGTCCACGGCCCAGGCGAGCGGCATGACCATGGACAAGCCCGGCATGGATACGCCCGGCATGGATACGCCCGGCATGGATACGCCCGGCATGGATACGCCCGGCATGGATACGCCCGGCATGGATACGCCCGGCATGGATACGCCCGGGATGAAGACCGGGATCGAGAAGCGGGGCATGGAGAC
>JBDRSE010000168.1:0-2050 GCA_043825095.1 bacterium | reverse complement strand
GCCGTCGCCGTCGTTGTCGATGCCGTCCGCGCAAAGCCCGATTTCGTTGCAAGCGGCTCCCAGGCGTACGATGTTCAAATCATAGTTCCCAGTGGAGGCGCTGCTGTAGCCGTCCACCACGAGGACGAGATACTGCCCGGCGGTGAGGGTCAGGGTGAGCAGGGATTGGGATCCGACGCCACCGTCGTCGTCGCAGTCTTGCTGCACGCCGCCGCAGGAGCCGAAGATC
Organism: bacterium; assembly: GCA_043825095.1. GTDB lineage: Bacteria > Myxococcota_A > Polyangia > HGW-17 > JAJRWW01 > JBDRSE01. Next base: position 1,821 of record JBDRSE010000168.1, on the reverse strand, counting down.
CGCAAGACCGTGTCGTAGTCGCTGTTGTCGGTGCTGATCTCGTAACAGCCGTCCAGTGGGGCGGTCCAGCCAAAGGAGAGGTCCAGACCGCCTGAGGAGCCGCAGGTGGTGTTTGGGAAGACATCCGCGGAACCGACATTGGTTCCCGAGGCCACGGGTGTGCCCAGGGCGCCGCCGAGGCTCTGGAGGGGGCAGCAGGCCGGATCCGTTGCGCAGTCGACGTCGGCGCAGTCGGTGTCGCCGTCGCCGTCGTTGTCGATACCGTCCACGCACAGACCGGATTCGTTGCAAATGTCTCCCAAGCGCTGGATGTTGAGCTCGTAGTTGCCGCTTTCGAGGTCGGAGTCGCCGTCGACGACGAGGTTGACCGACTCCCCTGCGCTGAACTGGCGTTCGATCAGGGCGTTCAATCCGGTGCTGCCGCTGTCTTCGTCGCACTCCAACTCCACCCAGCTGGTGCAGGAGTCGAAGATCCTTAGGATTGTGTCGTAGTTGCTGCCGTCCGTGTCGATCTGGTAGCAGCCGTCTTGGGGCGCGGTCCAGGTAAAGGTCACGTCCTCAGCGCTGGTGGACATGGCACCGCAGGCCAGGCTCGACGCGTAGGTGTTTCCGAATCCGACGTTGGTTCCTGAGGCCACGGGCGTTCCCGTGGCGCCGCCGAGGTCTTGGGACGGGCAGGCGCAGAATGGATGGGTCGAGTCTCCCAGGCGCTGGATGTTGAGGGTGAAGTCGCCGTCGGAGCCGCCATACCCATCGATGATCAGGAAGTACGGTGTGCCCGCGGTGGCCAGGAGCAGGAGCTCCGCGTCCAGCCCGGCGTCCCCGGAATCGTCGTCGCACTGGAGTTCCACGCCGTCGCAGCCCGACCAGACCCGAAGAACCGGATCCGGATGGGCCGAGCCATTGGTGTCGAGCTGGTAGCAGCCGCTTAGCGTGGGCGTCCAGAGGTACACCACGTCGGCGCCTTCCCCGGGAGTGGCGTAAGGGCCGCAGTTCGTGCTGATGGGGTAGTCGTCGGGATCTCCTGTGGTTCCGTCGAGAAGCACCGGGCTGCCGGTCCCGTCGCCCAGGTCGCCTTCGAGACAGTACAGGCAGACAGGGTCCATGTAGCAGTCGGAGTCGTCGCAATCGATGGCCCCATCGGAGTCGTTATCGATCGTGTCGTCGCAGATGGTTTCCCCGCAGCCGTTGGTGTCCGCGGGGCATACCGGGTTGATGCCGTCGCACTGCTCCGCCGGGTCGCAACCCGCGGTCGGGGCGCGGCACAACGTGCCCAGAGGCGAGATGCAGTTGTCGACAGCCTCGTTGCAGATGTTGTTGCATACGGGTCCGCCGGCGCAGGGATCGCCTGCCGAGACGCAGGCCCCGGCACCGTTGCAGGTGTCCGCGCCGTTGCAGAAGGCGCCGTCGTCGCAGGAGGTGGCTGCCGGCGAGAAGCACGTATCCGTGGCCTCGTTGCAGGTGTTGTTGCACGCGTTGCCGGCGGCGCAGGGGTTGCCCGCGGAAACGCACGCTCCGGCGCCGTCACAGGTATCTGGTCCGTTGCAGAAAGCGCCGTCGTCGCAGGCGGTGGCCGCAGGCGAGAAGCAGGTGTCTGTGGCCTCGTTGCAGGTGTTGTTGCACACGGGTCCGCCGGCGCAGGGGTCGCCCGCGCTGGTGCAGGCGCCGGCCTGGCACGTCTCCGCCCCGTCGCAGAATTGTCCGTTGTCCGTGCAGGCCGTGCCGTCCGCCTCGTTGTTGATGGCGCAGCCGCCCGCGCCGTCACACACGTTCAGCTGGCACTCCGCCGCGCCCGCGCACACCGCCTGGGGATCGGCCGCG